>QHYR01000269.1 GCA_003223315.1 Acidobacteriota bacterium
AGGAAGATGCGCCAAATCGTACGCATAACTCAGTCGGCCGGTGCGCCGTCTACGATGATGCCGTCCCGCATGTGCACCACGCGATCGGAATAGGCGGCGGCTTCCGGATTATGTGTGATCATCACGATGGTTTGGCCAAGCTCGTGATTGAGCCGGCGCAGCATCCCCAGCACATTCTCGGAGTTCCTGGTGTCCAGGTTGCCTGTGGGCTCGTCGGCCAGCAGGATTTTGGGCTCGTTGATGATGGCGCGGGCGATGGCCACACGCTGCTGCTCGCCTCCCGAAAGTTCCGCGGGCCGGTGGCGCAGCCTGCCGCTGAGCCCAAGCAAGCCGGAGACGACCTCGAAGCGGTGCGGATCGAATCCATCGCCGTGAATGTGCTGGGCGATGGCGATATTGCCGAAAGCGTCCAGCGTCGGCAGCAGGTTGAATCGCTGGAAAACAAAACCAACTTTATGCCGCCGCAACCGGGTACGCGCCGCATCGCCCATTGCGGCAAGATCGTTTCCGTCGACGAGTACCCGCCCTTTGGTCGCTTGGGCCAGCCCTCCAATCACATAGAGCAGAGTAGATTTACCGCATCCCGAGGGTCCCATGACCGCGACGAATTCGCCCGGCAGAACGTCAAAATTCACGCCCCGTAATGCCGGAACCTGGACTTTTCCTGAGCGATAAGTCTTCCAGAGATTTTCCGTCCTGAGTATGGGCTCCACTGCCTTCCCTAGAGAAATGCCGCCACGGAATGAAAATATTCTAGCTGGAGTGGGCGCCGCAACCTAGCGATTTAGCCCTCTCGCGTGCGAGGGCGTCATTCGTAGGCCAGCGCTTCGACGACGTCTTTGCGGCTGGCGAGCCAGGCGGGATAAAGAGCGCCGAGCATCCCGCCGCCGATAGCGATCAGCGCGGCGCGCATGATCCAATCGGCTGTAATGAGGATCGAGAGTGTGGGAAAAGCGGAGAGAAAAAAAGCGCGGGCGAGGTAGCTCACGCCGATTCCGAAAAGAATCCCCGCGCCACAGATGGCCCCAATTTCGCTGAGCAGCGCCCGGGCAATGTAACTCTTGGAGGCGCCCAAGGATTTGAGCACGCCGATATCGCGAGTGCGCTCCACAACGGTGCTATACATGGAAAGGAAAATCACCAGAAATCCGATGGCTACGGCGAGCGCAATCATGCTGCGCACGAAGACGTCCAGACCAGGAAGACTCGTGGAAGTCATCAGCGATAAGAAATCCTTGAGCGGCCTGATTTCATAGCCGGGCAGGATGGTCTTCATCTGGTCCATAACCGCGGCAGTATGGTCGGTGCGGGTGCACTTCAGGAAAAAAATCGAAGCTTTGTCGCGGGCGCCGGAGAGTTCCTGCAAAGTGGCGAGCGGCACGAAGATCCGGGCGCCTTTTCCGTGTTCCACGATACCGGCGACGTGAAAATCGTGCTCCAGCATGCGCAGCGTCTCGCCCACTTTGATGTTCTTGGAGCGCGCCGCCCAATCATCCACGAGCAAGTCATCCGGGCCGTCCATATCGCGCCCTTGAAGAAAGACGAACCCGCCGGAGACCGCGCGAAAGCTTTCCGGATCGATACCGTAGACGATGTCGATGCCCCCGGTGGAATTGAACTGCAGCAGAACCGGAGCGACCGCTTGCACGTATCGCAATTGCCGCAAGCGGTCGGCGATACGGATGGGCATTGGCGCGCCGCTGAATGCGAGGAAGATCGAAGCCGAAGGGGGCTGCAGCATGATATCCGCGCCTATGCCTTCGATGCGCTTGGCCGTTTCCTGCATCATCCCGCTGGTCAGGCCCACGATAATTATGACCAGAGCGACCTCGACACCGACGGCCAGAATGCTCACCATGGTCCTCAGCGGCCGATGCAAAATATTCGCCAAAATGATGCGTACGATCACGGTTGGGGCTCCTGCTGCCCCGCGCCCAAGTTTACAAGTTCGGTGCCGGCCGGCTGCATGAGGCTGAAACGATCGGCTGGGATTCCGGTATTGAGGGCCAGCTTGGTGATGACTACCGAGAGCTGATAATCCTGCTGCGGCCGCGCGATTCGAAATGTGCGCGGAAAGACGAGCGGAGTCGCTGCCGGATTGCCGCTTGGCGCTGCTGGCGCGCCGTTTTCCTGGGGATTCGGGGGCGGCACGTCTTGCCAATCCGCATAGCTGACATCGGAATCGAGTCTTCCGGCAGGCCCATAAATTTGGAGTCTGGAGACCCGCAAATCCGATCGATCGAACCAAATCTTGCGCGCGATTTCGAGGTCGGAGCCGGAGCCGCGCAAGACGCTCAGAACATAGTAACGCGCCGGTGGGGCCTCAACCTGTTCCAGCACAACGGGCTCGGCTGCGCGGATTGGTGTCCAAAAAAAAGCATCCAGGAGGTGCTGAGGCCTGAGATTTTCGATGGGATTTTTTGTGGCGCGTTCCAGTTGCGTGGGTCCCACCAGGAACTCATTCTTCGAAGGAATAAAGATGCGGAAGGTCTGACCGTCGCTCACCATGTCAAATATGTTGGTGGCGACGACGGGCGCCTGTCCGATGACGCGAATCATGGCCGGCCTCGCGGCTAAAACGAAGCCGCCCACCTGATGGTACTCGTGGATTACGCCGCTATACGTTGAACCCGCCGTGGGACTCATCTGCACGGAAGCATTCAGAGCACGCACGGCGTTGGCCTGCCTGTTATAGGAATCGACAAGCTGCGCCTGGTCAGCCTCCAAGGCCGGCCGAATGGCATTTTGCGGAACGGCACGCTTCTGGCTAACCGCACATCCTGTCAGTGCCAGCGAAAGCAGCACAAGCTCAGCGACGCGAAATCGGATGAGAGGACGTTTCAGTCGCTTCTCCCTCACGTGCGGCAAAGCAGAAAAAGTATCAGGCCGCCTAATGGAGGTCAATGTGGAGCCGAAGGCAGGGTGCTAAGCCGGACGGGTAACCTCTACCGGCAGATTCTCCAGGGCGGCTCGCGCGCGCCGGATCACTTCGGAAGCCCAGAGCTGGTTACTCAAAACGGTCAGAAATCCGCCTGCAAAATCGCACACGCAACAAAACAGATATTGCGGGAAGGCGGCATGATAAGCGTCCACCCCGCGTTCAGCCAAGGCGCCTTCCACCGAGGCATCACCCGCGAGCAGCGGGGCGCCGGCGCGCACGCCAAAGGTCTGGCCCGCAAAACGCTCCAAGAGCGGCTGAAGCTGGGCGTGTTCGGGTTGAGGTATGACGATGGCATGGGCGTTTGGCTCGCGAAAGGCGATCGTTCGCCGGCCACAAAAATCGCGCACGCGCTCCAAATGAGCGAAAAAATCGAGGGTCCATGGCTCGCCGGCGGCAAGCGCAGGCAGGAGCGCGGCCCAGATGCCGGCCGCTTCGCTTCCGGTGACGGGCTCGCGGGTTTCCGGCTGGAGGAGTTCCAGCCCGACGGCGCGCACGTCCGGGCCCAAATCGAGCGCCTCGATCTCGAGCCGGTATCGGTTCTCCACGGATTTTGGCTAGTCCTCGATGGGAGAAGCATCCTGCCCAAAACGGCGCTGGTATTCGGCGGAGCGTTTGCGCAGATCCAGCCAATCAAAGAAGGCGTCAGGCGTTTCCAGCCAGATTCGGAACCACTCCAGAATTTCCTGTTTCTGATCGCGTTTGTGCGCGTCGACGCGCGGGTTGCGGGCGATCATTTCGGCCCGGCGCCGGCCCAGCCGCGCCACCTCCAGCACGCGTTCGGCCGCCGCGCGCTGGCCTTCGGAACGGAACTTGCGCCAAAGCTCATCGAGGCGCATCAAGCAGATTTCCGCCTCTTCCAGAGTCGCAAAACGGAGAAGGTCCCGGAATTCCTCTTCATACTGGCCCTGTGTATCGGCCTGAGTGGACAATACGACGCGCAGCCCGGCTCCGGCGAGAACTTCGGTGATGTAGTCGGGCGAGGTTTTCCCCGACGTTCCCAACTTGGCGACGAGTTGCCGGCGAATCTGTTCTACTTCCGCGGGGGTGAATTTCTCCAGTCCGAGGCCTTCGGCAATCTGCAGAATGGCCTGTTTTTTCGTCTCCGCGGCATGCCCGCTCATGGGCGCCTCTGGGGCGGCGACGAAATCGAATGGGGCCGCAGCGGCGTTGCCGAGGCACTTGCAGGGGCAGCATTACGCTGAGCGGCGAGCCTGCTGCGGTAGAGAGCTACATTGCGATTGTGCTCGGCCAGCGTCTTGCTGAAGAAATGGCCTCCCTCGGTATTGGCGACGAAATAGAGATAATCGGTTCCGTCAGGGCCAAGCGCGGCTTTCAGCGACGCGATACCTGGGTTGGCAATGGGACCAGGGGGAAGTCCGATATGGCGATAGGTGTTGTACGGCGAATCAAAGGGCAGGCTAGCTGCCTCTAAGCGGCCATTGTAGTTTCCGGCCAATTCGAGTGCGTAAACGACGGTTGGATCGCACTGCAAGGGCACGCGCCGGTGAAGGCGATTGACGAAAACGCCCGCGACGAGGGGCCGTTCTTCCGCTTTGGGAGTTTCGCGCTCGACCAGAGAAGCGAGCGTCACGACTTGCCGGAGCGGCAGGCCTGAAAGATTGGGCTGCTGGGCGCTAATTGCCGCCCATTCCTGGCGGAAGTGAGCCACCATCGCAGCCACCATCTGTTCACCAGACGGGTGGCGAGGGAATTCGTAGGTTGCCGGGAAGAGAAAGCCTTCCAGGCTGGGCGCTCCCGGAACAAGATCGCGTATCAGCGCGGGATTGCGAGCGGCGTTCAGGAAATTCTCCCGGCTGGTGAAATCCTCGCGCTGCACCAGATCGGCGATGTCAAACATGGACAAGCCTTCCGGTATGACCAATTCCCGGACGTAAACACGCCCGTTGGCAATCGCGTCAAAAACCTGGAAGGTCGCGACGGGATGATCGAAAAAATATTCGCCGGCCTGCAAGGTGCTTCGTGAGCGCCAGCGGGACAATCCTTCAAAAACCCACCGGCTGCGCACGACTCCGTCATTGGCGAGCAGGCGCGCAACCCCACGCCGGGAAGCACCATGAGGGACATCCACGAAAACGCCCTGGGATGGGAAATTCTGATAGGGAAGAGAGAGTGAGGCGGCGACCCACCCAGCCAAGAGCACGGCTGCAAGGAGCAGAATCGTAACGGCTCGACGCATATGTTCTAGGCCGTCCTGCCCGTGCGATTCAGGTAATCGCGCAGGATCACCGCGGCGGCCAGCTCATCCAGCCTGTGCCGTTTGCGATTGTGAGACCGAGACTTTCGGGAGGCGGCCTGGGTAAGCGCCTGTTCCGCTTCCCAGCTGCTCAGGCGCTCGTCGAACAATTCAACGGGAACGCGCAGATCCGCACGAAGGCGTTCGGCAAACCGGGATGCCTCCGAGGCCATTTCGCCGGGAGTGCCTCCAAGCTGTAAAGGCCAGCCAACCACGACGAGGCTAATTTCCTGTTCGCGGCAAAAACGACGCAGCCGAGCAAGATCGTGCCGCCGGTTTGAGCGATTCCAGGTCGCCAAAGGCCGGGCGGTCAGGCGTAAGGGGTCCGATACCGCCAGGCCCAGGCGCCTTCGGCCGTAATCGATGGCTAATACGCGCCCGGCGCGCGAATCCGTTCCCATTTGGGACGCAAACACGGACAAACCCATGATTTAATTATAATCCCTGGGAGAGGAGCTAGACTGTGGCAGCCGCTCAGCGGTTACTATGGTTGCCGCCCGCGCCGTCCGCCTTCCCAATAAGGCCACACCTCAAGAGTTTTTAGCTGAGAATCGAGCCCGGTCTTCTTCAGAAGAGCTTCGATTTCAGGCCGGGAGAGTCTTGGCCCCAGCGGTGTAGCATATTCGGCGAGGCTGAAGGCAAGCACGCCGGCGACGGCGGTATTCAGTTTCAGGCTGAGGATGTCAATCTTGTCGTAGGTATCGGAGGAGGCGTGGTAATTGGGAACGTAATTGGCCTCTTCCTGGTTGGCCACCAGATTGGGGACGCCTTCCAGCAGGAAGTCCAGATTATCGGTGCCGAGAATGGCATCGTCCGTGAAGCGATTGACGCCCCAGGAATTGAGCGGAGCCAATGCCTGGCGGAGGACTTCGGGCTGTAAGTCGTGGCGGCCGCCGAGCGAAAATCCGGTTAGGCGCCCACTTCCTTCATCGAAGATGATGGCCGCATCGGTACGATCCAGATCGTCGCGGTGCGTACGCACGTAGGCCCAGGATCCCAGCATGCCTTCTTCTTCGCCGCTGAACAGCACAAAGCGTATCGTCCGCTTGGGCCGCAAGCCCGTCAGATGAATATCGCGAGCCGCCTCGATGACCAGCGCTGCATTGCAGCCGTCGTCGAGGACTCCCGTGCCTAGTTCAAAAGAGTCGAGGTGCGCGCCCAAAACGACGAACTCGTTGGGGCGCTCCCTGCCTCGAATTTCGGCGACGACGTTTTGTTCCTCTGCCGGCCCGCCGATTCGGTTCGGCAGTTCCAGCCGGAGGCGAATTCGCTGTCCGGCTGCGAGGTCGCGCGCCAGGCGCTGGGCATCTTCGCGTGCGACGATGGCCTGCGGCAGCTTCTCGATGGAACCGTCCTGGCCCAGGCCGGTGAGGTGCCGGTAGAGAAGCATTCCTTCGCGCGTTCCCATCCAGAGAATGGCGCCTGCGCCAGCGGAAGCTGCACGCTCGATGATGGCCGGATTGCGCAAGTATTCAGCAAAGAGATCGTTAAACGTGCGGAGGGCCTCCGTGTGGATGAGCAGAATCGCTCCGCGAGCGGCGGAACCCATGCGCGCGAAATCTTCCGGAGCGCCATCGCCGGCGTCCAGAAGATCTGCCTCGACTCCGCCGGGTGGCGTTGCCGGCGACCAGGCCACGGATACGGCGTGCACCGGAAAAGCGGGCGGTGAGAGTACCTCGATGTGCGTAGCGCCTTCACTCCAGGTATGAGGAATGGTGAATTTTTCCGTGTGCACATTATCAACGCCGGCGTCGTGGAAGGCGGACACAGCCCATTCCACTGCCTTCGCCATGGCGGGCGATCCGGTCAGGCGGCCGCCGATTCCATCGGTCAGGCGCCGAAGGTTTTCGGCCAGTGGCGATGCGCCCAGGGCGTTGGCGATTATTTTCGGCGCCGCTTGCGCGCAGGCGGATATTTCACTTTCCGAGCAGGCCTGTGTGTTGGCCGCTGCTGCCTGCCGCATTCGAGCCAACGGGTCGGGTTCCGGCGGTGAAATCTGCGCAGCCGCGGATACCGCGACGATAGATAGTGCGGCAAGAAAACCCACTAGCCCAATGCGTGGATACATGTGTAGCCGGCCAATCGCGAAGCGATTCATATGCAATCACCAATTATAGCCTAGCGCAAATTCTCGCCCCCATCATCGCCGGCCGGCCGCCCAAAGAACCGAATCCGCGATGCGGGCGATTTGCGCCATCTCGCTGACGTCGTGGACGCGAACAATATGCGCGCCATTTAGGATTGCCGTGGTTACCGCGGCGGCGGTTCCCCATTGCCGCTTTTCCGCAGGCCAGATTTGCCGTTTGTCGCCCAGCGCCCAGCCGATGAACATTTTTCTCGAAGCGCCCACCACGAGCGGATAGCCCAGGCGGGCTAACTCAGGCAGCCGGGCGAGGGCCTCGAAATTCTGCTTGTAGTTCTTGCCAAAGCCGATGCCGGGATCCAGGAGAAGCTTCGATTCCGAGATGCCCGCTCGGCGCGCGCCGGCGATTGACGCACGCAAGCCTTGCGCGATATCGCGGATGACGTCGCGTGCGAAGGGCCCCTTGTGCATCGACCTGGGAGAGCCGCGCATGTGCACGAGAACCAAAGCGGCGCCTCGACTCTTTACGAGATGGGCGAGTTGGGGATCGGTTCGAAGGCCGCTCACGTCATTGATAATTTCTACTCCTGTTCTCAGACCAGCTTCGGCAACGGTGGCTTTCTGCGTATCGAGCGAAATAGGAATTCGCAATTTGCCCTGCAAACTCTCGAGCACGGGCAAGACGCGCGCGATCTCCTCGTCGGCACTGATGGGATCGGCTCCGGGACGCGTGGATTCGCCGCCTATATCGAGGATGTCCGCGCCAGCCTGCTCCATCTCGAATGCTCGCCTTACGGCCGATGGCGCGTCGGGATAACGGCCTCCGGCATAAAAACTATCGGGCGTGACGTTGAGGATTCCCATGATGAGCGTGCGCTCGCCGAGCCGGAGCGTACGCGAAGGCAAGCGCAAGCGATACCGCAAGCGCGTGAACATAGGCGTACATCTTAGATGGCAATTTATCGGCTTTGCTAGCGGGAGGAGGCGGGGACGTAATAGGCAGCGCGATGCGTGATTTGTGAGTTCGCGGGGACCCGCGCATTCGAGCGCTCGTCGGGGCGCAGCTCCACTTTCAACTTTCGCCAGCCGGGTTTCGCAACGCCCGCGGCGGGGTAATATCCCAATGTGTATTCCGCTTCCAGCTTTAGGGCGATGCTGTGATAAATCTCGGCCAGGCTGCCCACCTCGCGCAGAAAATATAATTCGCCGCCGACCTGCCGTGTGAGCTCGGCCAGGTAGAGCGTGTAAAGCGGAATTCCGGAGCGTCGCGCCGCCGGCGTCATGAGCGGCTGCTCGCGTTGCGCGGATAACCACTCGCCGGTCATGGCGCGGGGGCGCGGCTCAGTGGAAATCACGTACAGCTCGATACCGCTGGCGGCGATGGCGCGCGTCACATCCTGAAACTTCAGAGATTTATTGGCCCCCGCTGCAGGCGACATACTTTGCGGATCCCAGGTGAGGCCCAGGGCGCTGTCCTGGCCATCGGTCAGAAGAACGATGGCTTTGCGGCCCGCGCGTCCGCTGAAAAGCCGGACAGCGGTGAGATAGGCCGCCTGATAGATAAAGGATTGGGAAGAGTTGGCCACCTGCGCGAGCTGCGGCGACGTGAGCGCAGCCTGGAGCAGTTTGCGATCACGCGAAAAGGGCAGCAGCACCTGGGTTTCGTCGGCAAAAGCCACCACAGCAACCTCGTCCTCGGGCTGCAGTGATTGTGCAAGGGATCGGGCAACGCCGCGCATATCCCGAAGTTCGCGATAAATGCTGGGGCTGGCGTCAAGCATGAGCGCGATACTCGCGGGAGTAGTGGCAGCGTCGAAGGCGCTAACCTTCTGTTCCGTGCCATCCTCCCACAGGCGAAAATCGTCTCGAGTGAGGCCTCGCACGCGCGTGCCGTCGGGTGCGGTGACGGTGCACTGCGCTTCCACCAGGTCCACTCGCGAACGGATGACGGGCGCGAGCCCTGAGGGCGCGGATTCGGATTCGCCGGAGGGAATCGGCCGCATCTCGCCGGTCGCGGGATCGCGTGAGATTCGTATCTCGTGCTCGAGTATGCGCGGCCGGGGAAGCTTAGGCTTCTGTGCCGGGGCCACGATGCTTGCTCCCAGCACGAAAGTAAAGGCGGGCACGAGGAAACGTCTAAACCGAATGCAGGGTTTCGCAAACAATTTCATGGCGGTGGCACCACGGCGATTTCAGCCGCCAGGGCGGTCACAAGGAAAGGGATTACTCAAGATCAAAATCGCGCAGCGGCTTTTCCGCCGGTCCTTCGCGGGCCTTCTTCAGACCTTCCTCGAACTTGCGCGCCAGAACATCTTCCTTTTTGTTTTCCGCTTCCCAAGATTCGCGGAACTTATCCTCGCGGCGCCGCGCTTGCTCCGCCAGAATCCGCGCGGCATCCGAGATATCCACATCGGGCGCAGCCTTTGGCGGCGGGGTGTGCGACAAAACTGCAGCTAACTGCGCGTCAACGACAAGCTTCGATTGGCAGCACGGGCAGACAACTACAATGGGCGCGGATTTCTTGGCCATGGCCCCATTGTACGCCTTCCGGGCCTGCTTGCATGAGGGCTCCGAAACTCCCGGGGGAAGAAAAAGAGGGCGCCCGAAGGCGCCCTCAGAAGACTGCCCGGATCGGATGGCCTCTCTATCCCTTGCTGAAACCGGGAGCAGGACGGAGTTCGGGCCGCGGAGCGGGCTTGGGCTCGACTCCAGGAAGCGGTTGCGTGGGCGGCACGGGCGCAGCCGGCTTGATCTTCTCCGGCAGCGGCTTGCCGTCGATCAGCAGCTTCAACTCAACGGCATCCAGGACTTCCCGGTCAAGCAGGGCCTGGGCAATGCGTTCGAGGGTCTCTTTATTGCCGTCAAGGATGTTGCGCGCGGTTTCGTAAGCCTGCGTCACAATCTTCCGAACTTCCGCATCGATGTGAATCGCGGTGTCTTCGGAATAATCACGATGCTGGGCAATTTCGCGTCCGAGGAAGATGGCTTCCTCTTTCTTGCCGAAAGCCAGCGGCCCGAGTTCGCTCATGCCCCAATCGCACACCATCTTCCGCGCGATGTCCGTGGCTCGTTCGATGTCGTTCCCCGCGCCCGTGGTGATATGGCCAAGGAAAATCTCTTCGGCCGAGCGGCCGCCCATCAATACAGTGAGTGTCCCGAGGAGATAGTCCCTCGTGTACGTGTGCTTATCGTCGATGGGGAGCTGCATCGTCAGGCCCAGCGCCATGCCGCGCGGAATGATGGTGACTTTGTGCAGCGGATCGGCGCCGGGGGTCATGGCCGCCACCAGGGCATGCCCGGCTTCATGATAGGCAGTGTTCCGCTTCTCCTCTTCCGAGAGGATCATGGACTTACGTTCGACGCCCATCAAAACCTTGTCTTTGGACATCTCGAAATCGGCCATGGTGACGACCTTGCGATTTTGCCGCGCCGCCCAAAGCGCGGCTTCGTTCACCAGGTTGGCCAGATCCGCGCCGGAGAATCCCGGAGTGCCGCGCGCAATCACCGAAAGATCCACATCGTCGGCAATGGGGACTTTGCGCGTGTGCACGCGGAGGATTTCCTCTCGTCCCTTGATGTCCGGCCGAGGAACTACCACGCGGCGGTCGAACCGGCCGGGACGCAACAGCGCCGGGTCCAGCACGTCGGGGCGGTTCGTCGCAGCGATCAGAATGACGCCCTCGTTTGATTCAAAGCCGTCCATCTCCACCAGCAGAGCATTCAGGGTCTGCTCGCGTTCATCGTGACCGCCGCCCAAACCGGCGCCACGGTGGCGTCCGACCGCGTCGATTTCGTCGATGAAGATGATGCAGGGCGCATTCTTCTTGCCCTGCTCGAAGAGATCGCGCACGCGGCTGGCTCCTACGCCGACAAACATCTCCACGAAGTCAGAACCGGAGATGGAGAAAAACGGAACGTTGGCCTCACCGGCAATGGCGCGCGCCAGGAGGGTCTTGCCGGTTCCAGGAGGGCCGACGAGCAGAACGCCTTTGGGAATGCGCCCGCCCAGCTTTTGAAATTTTTGCGGATCTTTCAGGAATTCGATGATTTCCTGGAGCTCTTCCTTGGCCTCGTCGATCCCGGCCACGTCTTTGAATGTGGCCTTCTTCTGCTGCGCGGTCAGCAAACGGGCGCGCGACTTGCCGAAGCTCAGAGCTTTGTTTCCGCCCGCCTGCATCTGCCGCATCATGACGATCCAGAAGCCCACCAGCAGGAATAACGGCGCCGCGGTGAGCAGGAAATTGATCCAGTCGGCGCGGGTGACTTCCTTGACGTTGATGAGAACGCCCTTCTCGCGCAGTTCCTTGGTGAGATCGGGGGCCGCTTCCTTGAAGAGAGTTACGCGGAATTTCTTGGCTGGTTCGCGCCACTCGCCTTCGATTTCGTAGCTATTCGGCGAGAGATAGAGCGTGACTTCCTTTACGTTTCCACGGTCCACCTGGCTCATGAACTCGCTGTAGCTGGGTTCTTCCTGACGCGCGGACTGGCCGCTGGCCGATACCATGCGCCAAAGGACGACGCACAACAGGATTATAAACATCCAGAAGAGTATGGTTTTTGCCGTGGAACTCGAATTCACGCTTTACCTCTTTCTTTCCTTACGCGTGGCCGCCAACCGCAATCCTCGCGCCCGGCGAGGCTGCACCCCCACGTAGGGCACGTTACGGTACCACCCGCGGCTTCCCGCAAGCCCATAACCCGCCAGATATTTAGATGCCGCGGCGAAGCAAAAGTAATCCGGTTTCAGATCCACCCTGCGTTCCGAAGGCTTATCGAAAAGGGCAGCCAGCTTCAGGGAACGCGGGCGCGTCTCTTGCAGCCGCTTCAAAAGAAAATCCTGTGTCAGGCCCGACTGAACCACTGCATCAATGACCAGCACATCGCGCTTCTCCAGGCGCGGTGGCCTGCTGAAATAGATCTCCCGGCGATCATGGCCGGCAAACTGGACGTCGCGGATTTCCGCCCACACGAAATGGCAGACCACCGGGCAGGAGATGCGCCTGATCAAATCCGCGGCAAAAACGAAGGCGCTGTCGAGCATCACCACGATATCCAGCGTCCGGTCGCCATAATCCCCAGATATGGTTCGGCCCAATGACGTTACTCTCTGAGCCAATTGCTGCGAGGTATAAACGGGTCGCAGGTGCAGCTTCAAAGCCCTTCCTCCGCGATAATTACTCCCGCGCGAGTTGCCGGTCGCGGCGCGAAGGCCGCCGCGACGGGTAGGCCGCGGGTCCAAACCAGCATATTGGCGCTCGTTAGAACCGGCCAGCCCTCCCGATCTGACACCGCTACTCGCTTCATCCTCAAGAACTGCTTAAGCTTACGGGAGCAACGCCGCCCCTTTGGCCGGAAGGAGTCGCCGGGACGCCAATTGCGCAGAACCAAAGGTGAGTCAAGCAGGTCCCTGTCTAAGACAGCTTTGTCCGGATCAGTGTCGCTCCGCCAGAGGTGCCAGTCAACCACTTTCAGGTGAAAGCGGCGCCTGATTTCTGGCACTGCAACCACTGTTGATTCTCCGGGATTTCCGAGCTCCACAAGCCGTGAGAAAGCCGGCGAAACACCGGAATTCGGCTCCGAGCCGGCGGCATATCCCTTGGTTTCCTCGTTAGCCACGGAAAACCAGAGCCAATCAAAGCTACGCTCCACGATCACGCCGGGCAATTCGAGCCGGGAGCCGCTCGAGCCGGCCACGGCCAGATGGACCACACGTTCTACGTGATCCGCAGTCCATTGCCGGCAATGGCCGCGCAGTTCCTGGATGATCCCGCGAACCAAGCGCTGCGTGACCGCCAATCGCGCCTCCTCGGGCAGGTCGATGCCGAGGGGCGGAGCGGCATTCGAAGTTGGGTTCAATAGGTCGGCGGAACGGATGCGAAGTCGGCCGTCTTCTCGCTCTAGCAACGTATCCAGACGCGCGCGCGTCAGGGCGCTCCAGAAGGCTTCGTCTTCGCGCGACATTCTCGCCAACCGGCCGAGATGATTGACGATGGCGGGCTGAATGTCGCGTTCCAGAATTGGCAGGAGTTCGTGGCGCAGGCGCGAGCGCAGTCGTGAGCGATCGTAATTGCTTGCGTCTTCCCGCCACGTCTGACCCAAATTGCCCAAATATTCGCGCAACTCAGCGCGACGAACCTCGAGCAGCGGGCGGACTACCTGGCCGTTCACGGGATAAATTGCGGCCAGGCCAGCGGGCCCTGTCCCTCGGAGAACTCGCGCCAAGACCGTCTCGGCCTGATCGTCGGCGGTGTGCGCCACCGCCACGCCGTCGATGCGGCCTTCCGCCACGCGAGCGGCAAAAAATGCGTAACGCAAACGCCGCGCGGTATCTTCCAGGTTCCAGTGCCTGGCACGGGCGACGCCTCCAACGTCTTCCCGGGCTGAAAAGAATGGAAGCTCGAAGTGAGCGGCCAATGCCGCGACGAATTCTTCGTCGCCTTCCGAATCCGCTCCCCGCAGGCCATGATTGAAGTGCAGCACGGCGAGGCGAATCCCCTGCTGCGGGCCTACTTCGCGCAGAATCCGAAGCAGGGCCACTGAATCCGAGCCGCCGGAGACGCCGACCCCCACGCGATCGCCAGCCCGCAGCATGGCATGACGAGAGATCGTGCTGAGCACGCGCTTAATGAGGTCAATTGACACAGTAGAGTTTCCCTCTCGTAGGAAGCCCCGCTAGCCGCCGCCTTGGTGACAAAGCCGCGAGACATCTTTTGAGGGAGGGTAATATTATAGACGCCGGGGAGATCATTTCAGTTCCCGCGGATTGAGGGCAGATTTCCGGTTCCGGTTTATCCTCACGCGCCCAAAGCTGCTTGCCGAACCGCCCATCACAATCTTTGCATCGCCGGCAGGCCCTTTGTCCAAGCGACTCGTGCGTCCTCACTCCATCACTTCACTTGCTGGACACAGCGGAGCGCTTCGGTGAGTCCCTCTTGTTGCTGACGTGATTTAATGATTTCTTCGGCGCAAACCGTCGGGTGCTACAACGCTCGGGATCCTGATCGAATCAGACAAGGAGCATCGACTTGCTCGGCGCTATAGCAACAGATCCTGTCCAGAGTTCGCCCTCAGTTGCACCGTTACTTATGTGCCGCCGACTCCAGGCGCGGCTATTCGAGGGCCTCGGTCCTCCCGTACCTTGGAACCGCACAACCTACACAGGGCTGGTGATCCTGGTAGTCCTGTGGGCCGCGCGGATGTACGCGACGTGGGCCACTTGGGGGAACCTTACCATTGATGGCGGGCACGAAATGTATGTACCTGCGGTTCTCTCTGAAGGCAAGATGCTATACCGCGATATCTGGTGGCAATACACGCCCTTATCGGTATACCTGAACGCTTACTTATTCCGCTTGTTCGGTGAAAATCTGAACGTGTTGTACTGGGCGGGGTCGCTATCGGCCTTAGCGTCGGCGTTGCTGCTGTACGCGGCTGGAATGCGGTTATCCTCATGGCTGGCAGGTTGGACAACGGCGGCGATCGTTATCATCCAAGCCTTCAATCCCTACATCTTTTGCTTCCCGCTGCCTTACAGCTTTGCCGCAGTTTACGGCTGTCTGGCCGCCTGTTTATTCGTTTTGTTCGCGCTGCTTGCGGCGCGTTCTGACAAGTGGATCTGGACATTCGGGGCGGCCAGCACCGCGGCTCTGGCGCTGCTGGACAAACTTGAATTCGGTGCGGCTTGCTATGCAACCTTGCTGGTTCTGATTGCTGCACGCTGCATTCAGCAGCATTCGTGGAAGCGGATCGGCCGCGATCTCCTGGCGATCTTGCCCGGAGCGGCCGTGTGCGGATTAGTGGCCTATTGGATGATTTCCATACGCGGAGTGGAATTCATTACCCAGGAGAACATCATCAGCTGGCCGACTACGTACTACATGAAGACCTACGGCAAAATGTGGCTAGCGGCCACGGGGTTCGCCATAAATGGCCCGGCATTGGGGCAGGCAGCCCTTCGCACAGCCCTGGTTGCCGCCGTCTTCGCGGAAATCTGCATGGTACTGCGCCGGGCACGATCCGAACGGCGTGCGATCTTCACCCTGACGCTCGTCGTTGTGGCTGTGGCGTGTGTGATAGGCGTGTGGCGGCCGCAAGCGGAGACCCTGTTCCGTTCGATCTTTCTTCCCCAGGACATGGTCTTGTATGTTGTGATCGCGGCGCTGGCGGCTTGCTGGTACTTCTGGGAGGAGCGGACGGAGACGGCTCTGGCGGCCGCTCTTTTGCTTACGTTTTCCGCTCTTCTGGCGTTTCGCATCCTGCTGGGGATGAATGTATCGGACTATCCCATCTACTATAACGGTCCGGTGATTCTCGGTTTTCTCCTCCTCGCTCCTTCACTCTTGCCGCGATCCGCTCGTTCGCCCCGGGCCGCAGTTCAACGCCAGTTCCTGATTTGCTCGGTCTGTTTGACCGCGGCCGTGCTTCACATAAGCGTGTTTCCGAAAAGGAAAGATCTCGTACCTCTGACGACTTCACGCGGAACGATTCGAGTATCGAAGCTGATGGCCGAAAGGTATCGCCTGGCGATTGCCTTTATGAAGGAGAAGGCCGCACGAGGAGAAGCGGTTCTATCGCTCCCGGAAGACACGAGCTTGTATTTTCTCTCCGGGACCTACTGCCCCACACGAGTATTCATGTTCGTGCCGGGCCTGCTTGTGCCAGGGAAGATGACCGACGAACTCATAGCCGAAATCGAGCGCGCACCCGTGCGCTATCTGATCTGGTCGAACCGGACGTTCTGGGAAATGGGAGCACCCAATTTCGGCACCGATTTCGACCGACCGCTGGGCGATTATTTGAGAGCCCACTATCGTTTTGTCCGGCCATTGGCCCCGCCACCGATGGGAGAGTGGGACGCCGGTATTTACGAGCGCAGACCCGACAGCGAACTGCCAGATAAGATCGCCGCGAACCATTAGGCATTTACGTTTGCGGCTATTTGCTAATGCCTGCATGAGTTCGGAGTCCGAGGCACTGCCTGCTTGGGGCGCCGCAGATTAAGTTTTCCTACCGCTCGCATTTATTCAATTCTGATTACTTGCCGGAGAGGTCAGGGCCGACGGGAGAACCTCACGAGGGGCGGTGATCCACATCACTGCCTTGGAAATCAGACCCCTTTAAGCTCCAGCCGAACGTTGAAATCGTCAGGCCGAGAGGAGAAGGCGATGATCGGCATATCACATTCACTAGCGTATCTGCTGGTTTCCTGGGGCGTCGCTACGGCGGTGCTTGTGGTTCTGGTGATCTATGGGAACACCTTGTCCAGCAGGGAAGATGATGAGCTATACCTCAACCAAGCCGAGCAAGTGATGATGGCCTCAGAACAGCAAACTCTGATTGGGAAGATGAACCACTTGGCGCGCGTCATTGTTTATCTGGCGGTCCTTTCGGGCTTGTTACTGGCGGCCAGCGCCGGGGTGTGGGCGTGGATTGGACTGAGCCGCTAAATGCCGCGAAAAAGCCCTAGCAGAAGGAGGCATCATGCGAAACGATTCCAAGGCCCATGTCTTGATTGTAGATAACGACGATCGGACCCTCTGGAAATACCAGGAAATGCTGGAGAATGCAGGTTTCAGGACGTGTGCCACGTGGAGCGGTCACGAGGCGTTGGGCTTGCTTCGATCGGGCGCCTTCGACGTTCTACTGGTAGACGACTATCTCCCGGATCTTCACTCACACGATTTTCTCGAGCGGGTTAACCGTTTATCCACTCAGCCTGCGGTTGTGGTGATGCACAGCTACCCGGCCAAGCCTGCCGATTTGCAGTGCTATGCGTCTCTGGGAGTCTCGGAGGTAATTGACAAAGCCGATGCGGCCAGGGTATGCCGGGCGGTCTCGGCCTGCGGTGTAGAACAGCCGTTGGCGAGGAAACACGTGAATTAAGCGGCTGAGTTTACGGCTTCGCGCCAAAAGGAGACGGCCATGAGTAGCTCCGGGTTACTAGCGGCGGACGAGACGAAAACGATTTGGAACGAATTTTGGAAATTGGGCGAGGCTCGTGCGAACGTGCCGGGCATTCGCGCCCGGGTCATGCTGACGCAGCCGGCGCTGCCGAACCAAAGGCAATTTGTCGTCGAGACCGGCAGCGGGCATCATTTGTTAGTGGATGATACGGCGGGAGGGACGGGTCCGAAGCCCATTGAATTGGTAGCCGCCGCACTGGCCGGCTGCACGGCTTTTGACGTGATAACCATCCTTCGCGGAAAAAAACGCCAGGACGTCACGGGCTACGAGGTCCGAGTGGAAGCAGAGCAAGCGGAGCGGCCGCCGCAGGCTTTCGTCGCCGTGCGTATCCACCATATCGTAACCGGCCGCGACGTCGATCCGGCTGCGGTGGGCGAAGCCATTCATATTTCCGAGGAGAAATACTGCTCGGTTGAAGCGATGCTCAAGCATAACGCCGTGGTCAGAACGACATTTGAGGTCATCAACGAAAACACCGCATCAGCCGCGGGCTCCTGATTGGTGCCGGACGGGGAGCGGCCGAAGGCAGTCGCAGGTATGAAAAGAGATCCGGTTGGCTCCCAGCAGGCATCGGGATCAGCTGGATCGCAGATGAGAACACGCCCGCTGCCTTACAATTCGTAGTGGGTTTCCGTCACATACGTCCTACATTCAGCCAACCTCGCGCGCCCACTCCTTCTTCGCGCAACCGGCTGCATTGTTCTCCGTCGCGCGGGTGCTTTGCGACTCTTGATCCTTCCCGGAACTCGTCCCTTGCGCATTTTCTTGCTGCTCCTTACCCGGAGTGAATCGAGCCGGGGCAGGGGGCCTCTTGTTGCGAGCGCCTCTTTCCGAACTGCAGCTCCCTGAGGAAACCGCCACACCGTCGCAGGATGTGAGCCTCGGTACCAGGTCGCTTGCGAGCAGCTTCGCAATCTTGGCCTTTCTGCTTCCGCGCCGGAAAAATTGGCCAAACTCCTGCTGGATTTCTCCGTGAGGGGGCAGCAAACCAAAGAGGGCACTCGCGTCAAGCTGCCGTTGACGCACGAAGAGATAGCTGAATTCATTGGCACCACGCGCGAGACGGTTACGCGCACTTTGAGCGAATTCAAGAGCCATCACCTCGTCGAGCTGCGCGGCTCGACCCTGGTGATCGAGAATCGGAAAGCCCTGGAGGAATTCGTGACCGTCTAGGTTTTAGCAGTGGGTGTGATCAGGGCCGCCATTGCCATCCGAAAGACCACCTGCAGATTGCGTGGCGGTGCGAGCGATCGGGGGTCGCGGTCCTGATCTTCAGTTGCCGGACAAATAGCGATCGAAAAAGTGGAGGAATAGCTCAAGACCCGCGATCCAGACGACCGCCATCAACCCCAGGGCCACCGAAGGAAGCAGTCTGAAGCTGCCTAGTATCCCAGGAAGTAGTTCCACCTCGGCCATCCCGAAAATCGCGATGAGCAACAGCATGCAGCCAATTGCTCTTCCGATCCATACGGCAAGCCGAAAGCTTCGGCGTTGTCCGCCAACCATCATAAGCTTGTCTCCCAAGATCCACCTCCCAGGAGCTTCAGATCCTCTACCGCGGGTCCGAAAAGCCTCTCCAGCCGCGGGCGTGCTGCAGCACCTCTTTTGCGCGCAACTCGAGAAATCCCAGCATCGCCAAGCCGGCGCGATCCAAGACGAAGAATAGGAACAACACGGCTGCGATGCAGCTAAACAGGACCGCAAAGAGAACCAAAGCCGCCATCATCTCTTGTACGTAATAAAGCCGAGTCGCTGCGAATACGGCAGCGGCAATCAATATCCACTTCCACGCTTTCCGAGAGACTGATTTCAAGATCCCCACCTTTTCACCTCTAACTTGTTCACCTGTACTTGCAAGATCAATATCCATCCGACGATTTCCGATATCTGTGACGGCCATCACCGGTCTGATTTCCTCGGTTGCCGCTTGACGCCCGCCAAAGCGTCCAAGTCTCGTGAAAGTTGTAGATCTCTTCTCCGAAAGGACCGATGGCGCCGCCATTGGCTTGTTCAAGAATTACATATTCGCCTTGAGCGACCTTAGTCCGCTGCTTTTGTTCAGCGGAGGCCGGGCCCAGGGCTCCTTGGCTGAAATCCCCCGCCTGAAAGGAAGCCGCCGCGAGCCAAAGCGCTGACGCTACTAGCGTAAGCGACGCGCAGCGATAAATATTCATATCTATTCCAGGCGGTCTTATTCCAGCTCCGTGACCGGCGTTATTCCCCCTGATCCTTCCTGCAGAGACGCCAGATAGGCGCAAAGGTTCTTGATGCGTTGCTGCACGGCTTGCTCATTATCCCGATCGATAATTTGGAATATGGGGCCCCACGTGGGCATGTCTGACGAACCGTGAGCAGTTACGCCTGGTCCGAATCGCAGGATATTGGAAACGTACTCGTACGGAAACTTGTCCATGTGCCGCTTAGCGAGAGTGGTCAAGTCCGCGGGCCGGGTCTTGAGTCTCGACGCGGCGGGTCCGTTGCCCTTGGCCTCGGCGCCATGGCAGGCGGCGCAGAACTGATGGTACATCTCCTGCCCGGAGGGCATGTAGCTGGGCGGGAATTGGGTTTCATCCACGGTTGGGTGATTTCTAGCCTGAGCGGCCAACATTACCACGAGCAAAGCGCTCCCAAGAAGTGCGTAGCGCATGACCATACCTCCTTTGCAGGTCGAATCTGCGGAGCCTGCTTTGTGCAATGTGCGTTGAATATCATCTTGTTCCCGGCCTTAGAAGTGAAGGCCACCAAATTCGTTTCCATGACTGGCACACGACGAATTTGGCACGGCACCGTCTCCTGCACCGTGTTCAGTGTCATTCTGTGACGTGACGGCCATCACAGGGCTCGCGCCGACGCTTGCCGAATGTCCTCCGAGGCCCTTTCCCTTCCCATCTATTCCCTGGCTGGCGACAATCGCTGCCCATTGCGGTCGGCTAAGAAATCTGCTATCCCTACTCCCAATAGCGCGATTCTGGCGCGATAATGCTGGCCGGGCAGGTGATGGCGCATGAAATACGGCTCGATGGTTCTGCTGTTATTGGCTTTGCTTTTTCCACTTACGCTCCCGGCTCAGACCGGCACTACCGCACCGGCTTCTCCCAACGACACCGTGATCCTTGGGAGGCGCCTTTTCCAGCAAAACTGCAGCGTCTGCCATACGCAGGCAACTCTGACGAACCCGATGTATGGTCCTTCGTTATACCGGGACATCGTGAACGGCAAAGAAGAGGCCATGCGGGATTTCATCGGCAAAGGATCGAGCAAGATGCCGGGCTTTCGGTACGGACTAAAGGCCTCCGAGATCAATGCCATCGTTGAGTATTTGAAAACTGTGCCAAAACCAGCGCCGCGCAGCCCGCAAACCAAAGGCGAAGGTCCCGTCGATTAGCACATAAGGAGCAGAGCGATGAGGAAGACCCGAAGCTTTTCGTCCGAGCGTGTCATTGGAATCCTGGTTCTTGCAATTATGACCACCGCGTTGGCGACCTCTGTTTCGGCATGGGCCTATGGAGCCGATGAGAATGGAGCCTTGCTCGCAGGAACCGTCAAATCGGCTTCGGGCGAAAAAATGAGCGGCGTGACCGTGTCCGCCAAAGCGGAAGGACGGACCATCACCACGACTGTATTCACCGACGGGCAAGGCGATTACTATTTCCCGCCCATGGCGCCGGGAGAATACGAAGTTTGGGCCCAGGCGGATACCTTCGAGACAGCCCGAGCAAAAGTCAATTTGACCGCCGCGCAGCATCGGGATTTTGCACTAAAGCCGCTGAAGGATTTTCAAAGGCAATTGACCGGCGACCAACTGCTGGCCTCATTGCCCGACGGCAATCCGGAGGATCGCCGCTTGAAGCACGTATTCCGAAACAGCTGCACTGGCTGTCACCAGCCAAACTACATCCTTCAACAGCGTTTTGACGCCGCCGGCTGGACCTCCATCCTCGATCTCATGAAGCGCGTAAATGTTGCCGGCGGCTATTTGGGGGACAAGAGCGAGCCTGCGCCCGTCATCGACTTCCACGAGAAGGAATTGGCCGCCTATCTCGCGCGGATCAGCGGGCCTGAGCCGAGCGCCATGAATTTCAAGCTGCGTCCGCGCCCGACGGGAGAGGCTGCACGGGCCGTTTTCACCGAGTACGAGGTTCCCATCGCCCCGGACGAAAAATCGGGAACGGAATATATCACCAACGACGGAAGCGATTGGTCGCTCGGCACGCCGTCAAGTTTGAGCGGCGCGCACGGCATACACGACGCGCAAGCCGATCTGAACGGCAACATCTGGTTTTCGTATAACGTTTCCAATCACGACATCAGCTTGGGGAGAGTGGATGCCAAGACCGGCGCGCTCAAGACGTTCAAGGTAGCCGGATTGCACGGTATGGCGGCCAATGGCCACGGCCTCAGCAGGGATCCGCAAGGAATCCTCTGGTTCAATATGAGTGCTGGTGTGGAAGGGGGCCAGGGACGGTTGGCCAGAATCGATCCCGCCAGCGAAAAGATCGAGGTGTTTACGGTGCCCGAAGGTATGACCGGCCCCACCACGACAGCCGGAACCGTTGACGTGGATGGTAAAGGAAAGATTTGGGCTACCACGGGCCCGGGAGCCGTACGGTTCGACCCAGAAACGAAACAGTTCACAGAGTTCAAGTCTCCGATATACAAGAACGCAGACGGGATCGGAAACACCTATGGGCTGGCCGCCGATGGCGATGGGAATGGCTGGTGGGCGCAAATGAACATGGACACCATCGGCAAGACCGACATCAAGTCCGGCAAAGTCACCCAAATCAAGCTCCCTCCCGTCCCAGGGCAGATGGATCTCGCCACCGATGAAGAACGTAAAGTCTATGCCGCCGCCGGATCCACCTGGAATACCGCGGTGCCGTGGGCCCAGGGGCCCCGCAGGATGGGCGCGGACAAGAACGGGCATGTGGTTTGGGTTTGCGATTGGTGGGGAGGAAGTCTCGCCAAGATCGATACTCACAGCTTGAAAGTGACCATGGTTCCGCTTCCCCGGGCGGACGCCCTGCAGCCTTATCAGGCGCAGGTGGATTCAAACCATAATGTGTGGATCAATCTAATGAACGCCGACGAAGTGGTGAAATTCGATCCCAAGACTTCCAAGTGGGTCGAATATCCCTTCCCCACGCTCGGCGCCGAGACGCGCTACGTTTCCTTGCTCGAGAAAGACGGCGGGATTCAGGTCATTCTTCCCTATTCGAGGGCCAGGAAAGTCGCGCGCATGACTCTCCGAAGCGACAAAGAGTTGCAGTCGCTAAAAGCTCAGGCTGGGCTGGAACAGGCTCGCGCGCGTTAGCAGCCTCCAGAATGGCGCCCAGAGCACACGGTATGTAGAGGTATCGCACGATTGCACAGCTACTTTGTGTACATCGTTTCCAGCCGATCACGAAATTTATATACGGGTGTGACCAACGATTTGGAACGCAGAATTTCCCAACATAAACGAGGCCTCGTCCCGGGGTTCACGAAGCACTACCGAATTCATCGGCTTGTATATTACGAGGAATTCGGAGATGTTCGTGCGGCCATTGAGCGCGAAAAGCAGGTCAAGCATTGGAATCGGCAGAAGCGGCTCGCGTTAATCGAGGCCCAAAATCCCACGTGGAAGGATTTGACGGAATTCCTCTTTCCGAAGTTCAAACGTACTGACTAAGCATTCCCCAGCCATTGTCAGAGACGCAACTGAGATCGTCATCACGAGGCCCGATCTGTGGGCCGAGGGATCTGCAGTTGCGGTGGATGGAAGGAAACTGCAGATCCCTCGGTCGTCCGGAAGGCACCCTCTAAAATGCATAGGCCGCGGGGGACGACCTCGGGATGACACCTAAGCCAAACAAACAAGATTAGCTGATAGGTTAGGCTACTTTTTCGATTCGGATATTTTTTGGAGATTCGAGAAGTTGACGTTGTCCTCGCAGATGGTTTCCTCGATCTTCCAGTCCGGCTTCAGATCAAAGACCATGTGTGAAGTCCACGGTTTGGTGTAGGCCTCGGGATCCTCGATGGTAATGTCGTTCACTAAAGTGTCGTGGCTCGTGCGCTGTATATGCTCCACCAGGTGCAGCTGATCGCTGTGCGGATGCCCCGCGTAATCGAGCCAGGTCTTCTCATTGAAACCGATGGTATCGACGACGAGCGTATTCCCCTCCCATTTACCGATCGACTCTCCCATCCACGTGGGATTCAAATCCTCCGTATGCTGCCTTCCATCGGTGAAGATTTCGCGCACGAAGTGATCGTACTCAAAGTACATCATCACTCGGCCGGGCGCTTGCAGAATCTCCAGCGGAGCGCCTCGCACGAGGTAAATCTTAGGCACTCCCGGAGGGAAACATTGGGCGACCGGATCGTTCGTCTGGACCAAAGTGACGGCATGAGGTCCGACATTAGGCCTGGCGGCTTTGAACTTTTCGAGTCCCCATGGCGTCATGGGCGGCTCCTCGTTGGTCAAGGTTAAGGCGATCTCGTAGAGTGTGTACTTGCGCTTGTTATCGGGAGGCCGCCGTGTACGCCTCCAAACGCCGGAAAGGTCCGGCGTCGTGCCCGCCGTGGCAGGCTTCGGCGCGGACGGAGCTTTTGCCGCTCCCGGCGCGCCATTTTGACCTCGCATGACGCAGGGAAAGCCGATCGCCAACAGAAGCGCGAAGGGCGCCAACCAAACGCGCATTGCAGTTCTGTCAGAGGGAGCGCTCATTGTCCCGCATAATCCTCGCCGCGCTCGAGTCCAAGCTCCTTGCCACTGGCCAAAACCACCTTGGTCAAACGCATTGACGGCGATCCGTTCTTGGACGGATTACCTGCGACCGTGATCGCGTCACCCGGTTTGAGTATGCTCTTCGTCCAGCCGCTTCTCGATAGCGTGGCGATGCCCACCGCTTCGAGAATCCAGTTCTGGACCTTGCCCGACGAGTCCTTCACATCGAGAAAAATTTGGGCGTGAGGATTCTGGAAGCGGAATTCGGTTACGGTTCCCTTCAAGGTTGTTAGTTTGTTCGAATCGTAGCCCGCCGCGCCATGGTGTGCGAAGGCCGCACTGGCGACCAGCAAGAGAGCTGTAGCCAAAGCAAAACGTGCCGCCAATTTGACATTCATTGGAGAAGACCTCCGATTGGAGGCGACTATTCCATTGCCATATGTGTTTTGTCAATGCCTACTCGCGGTGGAAGCGTTGTGCGGACGAGTCCGAGTAAGCATTCGGAGCAAATTG
>QHYR01000270.1 GCA_003223315.1 Acidobacteriota bacterium
ATCGTGCTGCTCCTCCAGGGCGCCATCGCCGCGTACAACAAAGTTGGGATCATGCTGAACGTGCGGCGCGAGCATCTCGAGGGTGTGCTGCAAGCGCTTCCGGCGCTGAAAAATCCCACCATCTCCACGCTCTCGGACGCCGATTGGGTGGCCATCAACACGATTGTGGATGAGGACGTGGTGCGGCACCTCATTCCCAAGCTGAAGGCCGCGCAGGCGCAAGGCATCGTGGAATATCCGCTCAACAAGATCGTGCTGTGATGCGAATTGTGGCGCTGACATCGAGGGTAGAGGAGAAGATGCTCGCGGCGCGGCAGCACCGCGATGCCGCGGCGGAATCCGTTGCTTCGCGCATCGTGAACGACGTGAGGCGGCGGGGTGATGCGGCCGTGTTTGCCTGGACACGGCGGCTTGACGGCATCCGGCTCACGCCGAGAACGCTCTGGGTGAGCGCGAGCGAGCGGCGTGCCGCGGCACGCGCGGTTCCCAAAGTCTTGCGTGCGGCGCTCGAGCACGCCGCGCGCAACATTCGCCGCGTCGCGGAGGCGCAGCTGCCGCCATCCTGGAGCATCACGATCGAGCCGGGCGTGCGCGTCGGCCAGCGCGTCACCGCCATCGATACCATTGGCTGCTACATTCCCGGCGGGCGCTTCTCGTTGGTTTCAACGCTGCTGATGACCGCAATTCCCGCACAAGTGGCCGGCGTGCGGCGGATCGTGGTGGCCTGCCCGCGTCCGAACGCGGCCCTGCTGGCCGCGGCGGAGATGCTCGGCCTCGAGGAAATCGCGCACATTGGCGGAGCGCAGGCAATTGCTGCGCTCGCTTACGGCACGCGATCGGTCCCGCGCGTGGAGAAACTTTTTGGTCCCGGAAACCGGTTCGTCACCGCGGCGAAGCGGTTGGTCAGCGCCGATTGCGCAATCGACCTGCTCGCCGGCCCCACCGAATTGTTGATCGTCGCAGCGAGCGGAAATCCCCGCTATATCGCCGCGGATCTCTTGGCGCAGGCTGAGCACGATCCCGAGGCCATGGCGCTTCTGGTCACCACGTCGCGAAAATTGGCGGAGGCCGTGCGCAATGCCGCCGCCGAACAGCTCAGCCGTTTGCCGGATAGGAATCCGGCGAAGCGATCGCTTGCAGACAAGGGCGCCATCCTTCTCGCGCCGAATTCGGCCGCCGCAGTGCGATTCGCCAACCGTTTCGCGCCCGAGCATCTCAGCATTCCCGTGGAGCACGCGGAGCTTGCGCGCAAACTCGACGCCGCGGGCAGCGTGTTTCTCGGACCCTGGAGCGCGCAATCGATTGGCGATTACGCCAGCGGCACCAATCACGTGCTTCCCACCAGCGGCGGCGCCCGAACTCGCGGCGGGCTTTCCACGGCGGATTTTGTGCGTTGCAGCAGCGTGCAGTACATCTCCGCGGCCGGTTTGCGCAGTCTTGGCCCCGTAGTGGCGGCCCTCGCCGACGCCGAGGGACTCATCGCGCACCGGCGCGCCGTGGAGGTGCGCCAGTGAAGGCATCCGCGCGCCGAAGTTCCCGAGCTGCAAAGAATTTCGCAGCTCCGAACTTACGCTTTCGCCCATCGGTGAGGCGCATTCGCAATTACGAAGCCCCCGAGGAAGGGCGCGAGGGCAAGCTGCGGCTGGATTTCAACGAGAACACCGCCGGCTGTTCGCCATCCGTGCTGCGAGCGCTGCGGCAAGTCACGCCGGAGCAGTTGGCCATGTATCCCGAATACGAAAGCTCAGTTCGCCGCCTGGCTGGCTATTTTGGCGTGCGGCCTTCGGAAATGCTGCTGACGAACGGTGTGGATGACGCATTGCGCTTGCTGATGGAGGTCTTCATCGAGCCGGGTGACGCCGTGCTCATCCCGGAGCCGACGTTTTCGATGTATCGCTTCTTCTCACAAGCCGCCGGAGCGCGCATTTTTTCCGTTCGCTACGACGAGGCCATGAACTTCCCTCTCGAAGCCACGCTGCGCGAGCTCAGGCGCTCTCCGCACATCCTGTTTATTGCCAATCCCAATAATCCGACGGGGACGCTGCTGGACCAGACGGCTCTAACCCGGATACTGGATGCGGCGCGGCGCACGGTGGTTTTGGTCGACGAGGCCTATTTTGAATTTTCCGGACTGACGGTTCTGCGCTGGATTCGGCAGCGGCCAAATCTGATCGTCTCGCGGACTTTCTCCAAAGCTGCCGGTTTGGCGGCGCTGCGTATCGGCGCGCTGTTCGCTCGCTCCGATGTCATTGCGGCCATGCGGCGGGCTTTTACGCCGTATCCGGTAAATTCGCTTGCGCTCACCGCCGCGGAAGCAGCCATAAAAGATGGAAAATTCCTGCGAGCCTATACTGAGAATGTTTTGGAGAGCCGTTCGCAGCTGGCGCGAGGACTCGAGCAAATGGGAGCGCGAGTTTTTCCCAGCGGGGCAAACTTCGTGCTCGCCGACTTCGGTCCGGGCGGGTCGCGCCTGGTAAAGCGGCTGGCGCGCCGCGGAATTCTGGTGCGCGACCGTGCCTCCGAGTTCGGACGTGACGGTTTCGTTCGCATCACGGCGGGCACAGTGCAGCAAACGCAGCGCCTGCTCAAAGCCATAAAGGAGGAGTGGTGAAGCTCGAGCCCAAACTGGTTATCTTCGATGTCGACGGAGTTCTTGTCGACGTCCACGGCTCATTTCACCGCTCCATTCTGGACACGGTGAGGCACTTCACCGGGCGGCGCTTCACTTATGTGCATATTCAGCAATGGAAGAGCCGTTCCGGTTACAACGACGATTGGAGGCTCTCGACCGATTGGGTTAACTCGCTCGGCGAGAAAGTCGAATATGCCGAAGTGAAGCGCGTATTTCAGAAGATCTATTGGGGAACCAATGGAACGCGGGGCAACGTTTGGCGGGAACGATGGCTTGTGCCAGCGCGGCGCCTGCAACGCTGGGCGCGGCGTGCCGAGCTCGCGCTCTTCACCGGCCGCACGCGTCGCGAGCTGCGCCATACGCTCGAGCACTTCGGAGTGACGAAGCTATTCAAACGCGTGGTCACCATGGACGACGTCGAACACCTAAAGCCCCATCCCGAAGGACTCCTGCGCCTGCTGAACGGAACGGATCCGAAGGCGGCAGTTTATCTGGGAGATAACCTGGATGATGCTTTGGCCTCGAAACGCGCGGGCGTTCCATTCCTGGGTGTACTTAGGCATGGCAGTGAGGCTCATCGGTTGCGTGCGGCGCAATTGCGGCGGCACGGCGCGCGCATCATTCTGCACAGCACCAATGAACTGGAGAAATACTGGAAATGAGGCGTGCCAGCGTTCATCGCGTCACAAAGGAGACGGACATCCTGATTCGTTTGAATCTCGATGGACAGGGCCGCGCCGATGTCGCTACGGGCATCCGGTTTCTCGATCACATGCTGGATCTTGTGGCGCGGCACGGCGCCATGGATTTGAAAATCGCGGCCAAAGGCGACCTCGACGTGGACCAGCACCACACCGTCGAGGACCTCGGCATCACACTCGGCGAAGCGATCGCCAAAGCCTTGGGCTCGAAACGCGGCATCCTGAGGGCCGGCTATTTCCTGATGCCCATGGACGAAACTCTGGCGGCCGTGGCGATTGATTTCAGCGGGCGCGCGCATTGCGTCTGCAAATGCCGGTTTGGCGCCCAGCGCGTCGGAGATTTGCAAACGGAGCTGGTGGAGGATTTTTTTCGCGGCTTCGCCCAGGCCGCCGCGGCAAACCTGCACCTGCGGCTTCTTTACGGCCGCTCGACGCACCACCAGGTGGAGGCGCTCTTCAAGGCTTTCGCCCGTGCTTTGCGATTTGCCACGACGCGAGATCCGCAGCTCAAACGCGTGCTTCCGACCACCAAAGGCCTGTTATGAAAATCTCGCTGGTTGAATATGACGCGGGCAATCTGCCGTCAGTGGAGCGCGCTTTGGCAAAGCAGGACGTTGAAACGGAGCGCGCGGCCACGCCGGAATCCATTGCTGCCGCTCGGGTGCTCATCCTTCCCGGGGTGGGCCATTTTGGCCAGTTAATGCGAACGCTCGGCTCGCGCGGTTTGCTCGCGCCAATCCGGCAGGCCATTGGCGGCGGCGTTCCGCTATTGGGCATTTGCCTGGGATTGCAGGCGCTCTTCGCATCCAGCGCCGAAGCGCCGGAGGATCGGGGGCTGGATATCCTGCCGGGCACGGTGACAGCTCTGCCGGTCACGGCCAAATTGCCGCACATGGGCTGGAACCATCTCCGTCAAATCCGCCCTTCGGCGCTGTTCGAAGGCATTTCCGCAAACGCATATTTCTATTTCGCACACTCCTATGCCGCGCTGGATGCAGGCGAATCGGCGGTGGCGATGTGCGAGCATGGAGTGCCGTTTGTCGCCGCGCTGGAGCGCGGGAATCTTTTTGCCGTGCAATTTCACCCCGAGAAATCGGGCGATGCCGGGGCGCGTGTCCTCGCCAACTTCCTCGGTTATGCGGGCGCGGGGAATCGCGGATGACGCTGGCGCGCCGCATCATTCCCTGCCTCGATACCGACGGCGAACGCGTGGTCAAGGGCGTTCAGTTTTTTAATCTGCGCGACGCGGGCGATCCTGCCGCGCTGGCGGCGCGCTATAACCGCGAGGGCGCAGACGAGCTCGTGGTCCTGGACATCGCCGCGTCGCGCGACCACCGGCCCACTTTTCTAGAAACGATCCGCCGCGTGGCCGCCGAATTGGCTATTCCCCTGACCGCGGGCGGCGGCGTGGGTAACGTAGATGAAGGCCGCGCCATTCTCCGAGCCGGGGCGGACAAACTCACCGTCAATACCGCCGCGCTCCGGCGCCCTAAGCTTCTCACCGAGCTTGCTGCCGAATTCGGCTCACAAGCGGTCGTATTGGCGATTGATGCGAAGCGGGTTGGGGAGAGCTGGGAGGCTTTCGTGCGAGGCGGGCGGGAATCCTCCGGCCGGGATGCGGTGGATTGGGCCATAGAGGGCACAGAACGCGGTGCCGGTGAGATTTTGCTGACCTCCATGGATCGTGACGGCACGCGCAGCGGTTTCGATATTCCCCTCACGGCGACGATCGCAGGGCGCGTAACAGTGCCCCTGATCGCCTCGGGTGGAGCAGACAGCCCGTCAGATTTCCTGGATGTCTTCGAAAAGGGCCGAGCCGACGCCGCTTTGGCTGCCTCCATCTTTCACGACGCAGTGCAAGGGCTGCGCGAACTGAAATGCTTTCTCCATTCCAAAGGGGTGCCCGTGCGGCTGAGCGGCTAGAGGCTGCAGCCGTGAGCCTTGGCCGAGCACTGCGCTGATTTAGACGTGATCATACCCTGCATCGACCTTCAGGACGGCCGCGCGGTACAACTAGTCCGCGGCCGCAAACTGCGGCTGGCTGTCGAGGACGTTTTCGGCCTGCTCGACCGCTTTCGGGATTATCCCCTGCTTCACGTCATCGACCTGGACGCCGCCATGGGCCGCGGCAGCAACGCGCGACTGATCAGCCAGCTTTGCCGCAGGGCTCCCATGCGCGTGCGGGTAGGCGGCGGCATCCGAACGGCAGCCCGCGCGGAACGTATTCTCGCCGCCGGTGCGGAAAAAGTGATTATCGGCAGCGCTGCGTTCCAAAACGGAGGAGTAAACCACGCTTTCCTTTCCCGCCTCGTCAAACAAGTGGGAAAGAAGCGAATCATCGTCGCGGTGGACACTCAGGGCGGGCGCATCTTAGTGCGCGGATGGCAAGAAAAGCTGCGCCTCACGCCAGAGAACGTCTTCCCGGAGTTAGAGTCCTACGCCTCCGAGTTTCTGTGTACGTATGTAGACGCGGAAGGCACCATGCGCGGGACGAGTCTGCGGTGGTTCCGTCAGCTACGAAACACTACACGGCTGCCGATTACGGCAGCCGGAGGCATTCGGAGCGCGCGAGAAGTCCGCGAATTGGAGCGGCTGGGGATGAATGCGGCGGTCGGAATGGCGCTGTACTTGAATCGGTTGCGGTGAGCGGAAGCGGCTCAGGGCTACTGGTACCTTACTTATTTATAAGCACTTAGATGGCGTAGCGAGTTTTTACTTCCGCGAAACAATGATCCTGTTAGAATTGTCTTGCAGGGCCGTTGCGGTACGGGCTTGACGCTCGTCTATCCCGTCCTCTTAGGTTTCCTCCGCATGAAACGATACGGTGATCATCGCATCCCCGGGCGTCTTTTTGTTGTCGAAGGCATCGATGGCTCAGGCAAGTCGACGCAATTGATGCTCCTGCATCAATGGCTCAAAGCCGAAGGGTATGGAGTCGTGTTCAGTGAGTGGAACTCCTCGCCATTGGTGAAAGACACCACCAAGCGAGGCAAAAAGAAGCAACTCCTGACCCCCGCGACTTTCAGCCTGATCCACGCCACCGATTTCGCCGACCGCACGGAACGTAATATTATTCCCCTGCTCAAGGCCGGCGCGGTGGTGCTGTGCGATCGGTATATCTATACCGCCTTCGCTCGCGACGCGAGCCGGGGCATGGAATCGGAGTGGATTCGCGAACTCTACGCCTTCGCGGTGAAGCCAACGGTCGCTTTTTACTTCCGCGTGCCGCTCGAGGTGGCCATGAAGCGCATTAACGATGCCCGCGCAGGATTTAAGTACTACGAAGCCGGCATGGACCTTGGCCTGAGCGACGATCCGGATGAAAGCTTCCGCCTCTTCCAGGGCCGCATTCTCGAGGAATACGACAAAATGATTCCGGAATTCGGGCTTACCGTGATTGATGCTACCTTGCCCATCGAAACCCAGCAGCAGGAGATGCGGCTAATGGTGCTCGCCAAATTGACTCAGGCCAAGCAACTGCGGGTGGCGCCATGAAAGAGAGATACGGAGTCAGGTTGCCAGGCCTGGAACTAGACGACCTCGTCGGCAAGCTAATCGTCTTGGAAGGGACGGACGGCGTCGGGCGCTCCACTCAAATCCGCCTGCTGAAGGAATGGCTGGAACAGCAGGGCCACGCGGTCCTGGATACGGGGCTAACGCGCTCCGGGCTGGTAGGCAAAGGCATCAAGCGAGCGAAGGAGGGGCACACGCTAGGCCGGATTACCCTCAGCTTGTTCTATGCCACGGACTTTGCGGATCGCCTGGAGAACGAGATCGTACCGGCGCTACGCGCGGGCTTCGTGGTGCTGACCGATCGCTATATCTATTCGCTGATGGCGCGTTCCATGGTCCGAGGGCTCGATCCGGTCTGGGTGCGCAATATACATCGCTTCGCGCCAAAGCCTGACGCCATTTTCTATCTGCGCATCGGCGTGGATGAACTCATTCCCCGCGCGGTATTTACCCGCGGATTTGATTACTGGGAATCGGGCATGGACCTGTACTCCACAGAGGACATGTATGATAGCTTCCGGAAATATCAGACCGCCTTGCTCCAACAATTCGATCAGTTAGCGGAGGAGTTCAATTTCAACGTAATTGATGCGCGGCCGGAACCTCGGGCGATATTCGAGCAGTTGAAGGCCGGCATCGACCGGATCCTCACGCCTCCGGTAGGGCGAGCGGCAGTCACCGTGCCCAGCGGCGCGCCACAGGCGGGAGAGGAATTGACGATAGAGGAAGCGCCGGAAGAGCAGCGCAAGCGGGCATAGCAGATGACGAAGCAGGATGACGAAGTCCGCGTCTCTCCAGCATCGCAAGCCTTGGAACGTTCCATCCGGCGTGCATTGCGTAATCAGAAGCGCGCCCAGAAGAAACTGAAGACAGACCCGGTACACGATTTCCGGGTTGCGTTGCGGCGCTGCCGCTCGCTGGCCGAAGGTTTTTCCGCCATCGATCCCGATCCTGTATGGCGGCGGCTGCGAAAGGCTTCCAAGCGCGTACAGAGGGGGATGTCTGATTTACGCGATGTCCAGGTGCTGGAGCACTGGCTGAAGCCTCTGCGGTTAACTAGCGGCCCGGTCGGGCAGGCCTTGGCGTCACATTTCAAAAAGCAGGAACGACGCGCCAAGCGAGAGGCTCGCAGCTCGCTGGAATCCTTTCCGCGCAAACGATGGAAGCGCTGGTCGCGCCGGCTGCCGGCAAGGGCCGAACTCATCCCAGTGAACGAGCGGCGGCTGGCCCAGTTGGTTCTCGAGCAATTGACGCGCGTCATCGATTTCCACCAGCGCTGGACGAAGCAGCCCAGCGCGGAGACCTGGCATGAGCTGCGTGTCACGGTGAAGCGCTTCCGGTACATGGTCGAAAGTTTCCTGCCCCAAAAGAGCGAGTCATGGAGCGCGGAACTCGAGCGGGCTCAGGACCTGCTTGGAGAAGGACACGATTTCGATGTCTTGCACGATCTGCTCTTGAAGCTTTCCCGCAAGAAATCTCTGCCGAAGACCGCGGTTTCGCAATCCCTGCGGCGCGTGGACAGCGCAGCCCAAAAGAGGCGAAAGGAATACGTTTCCCTCATCTCCGAACCGCCGCATCGGAATGGACAAGGCTCGGGCATCCATCACGCCGGGAACAGTAGCCCGGCGATGCTATGGGATCGTTGGCGAACTGAACTAAACGAGTTGGCTTCGATCAATTACCAAGGCGGCGAAGAATCCTCGAGGTCAACACCCAGAAGAGCGTTGCGCGCAAGGGCGCGAGCGAATCGATATCCACACAGGCCACGCCGGATTTCTTCAGCGCGGTAAATGGCGCCGTAGCCTTCAGCGCATGGGCAATAAATTCGTCCATGTGCGGCGCATGCCCGAAGCAGATGACTTCTCCTCCCAGCCGCACCAGTTCTTCGGCAAGCCGGGCCGGCTTCGCCTCCGGCTTAAGAGCATCGGTGGTGCGGAGCTGCTTGGGATCCAGGCCCAAAACTTCGCAGACGATCTCGCCGGTCTGCACCGCGCGCACAAAGGGGCTGGTGAGAAGCGCGGCGGGTTTGACCCGCAGTGAGCGCAGACCGCGCGCGGCCGCGCGTGTGCGCTGAATTCCCTTGGGCGTGAGATAGCGTTCCGGATCGGGAGGGCAATCGGGGTCCTCACGGTCGATGGCGATGCCGTGTCGCATCAGGTAAAGGCGCATAGTTTTCGCCGGGGCGTCTTCGAGTTCATCTGTTGGCTCCGGTTTGTCCCGTGGTGGTGAAACCATAGTGTAATGTTAGATGCTTTGACGTCGTCAAGACAGCGAGCAGGCGAGCGAAGTTCTGTCAGGCTGCGGAACGGCCCGATAGCAGGGCCGCACGCCGCCCCGCGTTGCCATTTTGAAGCCGTCGAACGCCGGCAAATCGCAGAGGCAAGCCAAACTGCCTTTCAAAGAATTTAGCTTTGCGGCGCAGCTCACGGAGATTGACCTGGCCCTCCGAAGCCGTGACGATACGCAGTACAACCGCACGGCGCTGAATCTTCGCCTCCACGCGGCGCACAACCTGCGTTCCCCCAACGTCGAGGGCCACCGCTAGACGCAGGAGCGCGGCTAACTGGCGCACGCGCGTGCGGTCCGCTTCCGCAAGGGAGCTGTAGAGCCGATGGTCGGGGTCTGGCACGGACTCGCCATGATAGCGCACCAGGCAGGCTACCGCAGCCTGCTGATGCTTGCTGAGCCCGGGAATATCGGCGTGACGCACGATGTATTCACCATGCTTATGGTGCCCGCGCGCATTCACCGCGATGCCCACTTCGTGCAAAAGCGCGCCCAATTCCAGGGTGACCCGTTGCGCCGAGGGAAGTTCGTGAAGAGGCGCCAGTTGATCGAAAAGCTGCGCCGCCAGCCGCCGCACGTGTTCGCAATGTCCCGCGTCGGAGTGCATCCGCGCGGCAAACCGGCGCGCCTGCTCGCGTAAGGCCTCGGCCCGCTCGTCATCAGCACTCGCCGGCCCAAAATGGGCTGCCGCCAATTCATGCAGCACCCCCTCGCGAACGCCTACACCGGGAATAACCAGTTGCCGCGCGTCCAGCAGTTCCGCGAGCGTCGTGAACACAACCGCAGCCACACCCATGACCTCGGCGCGATCGCGTCGCACGCCAAAGCTATCCATGCGGCCCTCCACATCGAGCCGCAGGATCTCCCACAACATCTCCCGCAGGCGGCGGAGATTCAGGGTATTGAAACCCGCCACGCGTGGGCCCGGAGCAACTCGAGCCAGCGCCTCCGCATTCCCTCCACAGGCCACAGCAGCACTGCGGCCGATTTGCATCGATCCCCGAGGCTGAGAGCGCAGAACGGAACGGATGTGCGCTTGCAAGGCGCCGAAGGCCTCGGGTGTAAACGGTCCGGCGAGATTAAATTGCTCCATCAGGCGAACCGTGCCGAGCGGAAAGGCGAATCCACGATCGACTTTGCGCCCGCGGAGAAAACTCATCTCCAGGCTGCCGCCGCCGAGATCGAGAATCAACCGGGGAGAAAAGCGTCCTACGGACACCGCGAATACCGCCTCGCGTACCAGCCGAGCTTCTTCCGCCGCGCTGATGGCGACGAGCTCAATGCCTGCTTCGCGGTAGATACGCGAGATCAGGGCATCGCGATTGGCGGCCTCACGCAAGGCGCTGGTGGCCACCGCCGAATATTCATCCACTTCGTAGCGGTCGAGCAGGCTTCTGAAATGCTGGAGAGCCTCGACGGCCCGCGACATTGTGTGCGGGTCCAGTCTCTTTCCCGTGAAGACGTTGTGCCCCAGCCGAACTGACCATCGCGCGCTGGCGAGCTCGCGTATCTCGGTGGCCGAACTGGCGCGCGCCACGACTGCACGGATCGCGTTCGATCCTGCATCTAGCGCGGCAATCACCAGCGGCGATGGGGTTAACGGCATGGAGGGACACCCGGAAGAAGCCGTCTAAAGGAAGGACTACCAAGCCGAATTGCAGCAGCGAACCTGAACCGATTCAGCGACGCCTCCCTACGCCCGAAGACTCGGCACGCCGAATTCCCCGGGCGGCAACGCGTTCCGCCGCAACACGCTCAGAATAACACTACTCGGAGAACGCAATATTAAATTTTGTTTGCACGATACTTTCAGTAACGACAAGGCAGGGTTGTTGTCGAATCAGCCGGACGCTGTGACGCCCCGATTTGCAGCTCTCCTTTCGAGCGCAGGCAGACTAATGCTAGGCTCGGCCGTGCGCGCGCCGGGTCCAATCCTGCGGCCCACCGCGCATAGGCCCGTCGAAGCCGTTGGCGGCACATTGGAGAGTGCACATGCACAAAATTTGGGTGGATATGTTCTGGCTTGGTCTTCCAGTTACCGAAAAGATCCTGAGGCCGGTAATCGTCTATCTTTTTCTCATCGGCGGCCTGCGTTTGGCCGGAAAACGAGAACTAGCTCAATTGAACCCCTTTGACCTGATCGTTCTCTTGACGCTCTCGAATACTGTGCAGAATGCCATCATCGGTGATGACAATACGGTCCTGGGGGGCCTGATTGGCGCTACCACCCTGCTGTTGATTAATTACTCCGTCGTACGATTTCTGTTTCGCCATCCAAAGCTCGAGCGCGTGGCCGAAGGTGAAGCGACACGGCTGATTCATAAAGGCAAGATTCAGGATGGCCAATTGGCAAAAGAGATGATCTCGCAAGCGGAACTCCAGGCCGCGGCACGGCGACAAGGCATCGCTCACCTCCGCGAGGTTGAGGAGGCAGTTCTCGAGCCGGGCGGCATTATCACTTTCAGCGCTAGAGAACCGGTACCCGAAGAGCTCCGCCATCGTGAACTGCTCGAGCAATTAAACAAAATATCTCGCGAAGTGGCGGCCTTGCGCGCAGCTTCGGCCTCTCCGCCCGGACCATAGACGCGTTTTAGATGCGAGCACTCAAGAGCGGATCGCGGCGAGACTCTCGCGGCAGGCGGCGCCTGTGCGACGCATATCGTCCTCCGTGTGTGCCGCAGAAACGAATAGCGCCTCGAACTGCGACGGTGGCAACAGGATTTTCCGGCGCAGCATTTCGTTGAAGAAAGACGCAAAGCGGCGGGTATCGGATTTTTTCGCTGCAGCATAGTTTTCCACCGGGCTTGCGGTGAAGAACAATGTCAGCAACGATCCCGCGCGAGCAACTTGGCCGGTGATCCCTGAGTCAGAGAGAGCTTGCCCCATCGCATCCGCAAGAATTTTGGCTTTTCGGTCAAGAGAATCGTAGAAGCCATGGACCGCAAGGCGCTTCAGCGTCTCGATACCCGCTCGCATGGCGAGGGGATTGCCGGATAAAGTGCCCGCTTGATAGACAGGGCCCAGCGGGGCGACTTGTTCCATAAGATCTCGCCGCCCTCCGTAGGCAGCGACGGGCAAGCCGCCGCCGATGATTTTGCCCAGCGTGGTCAAGTCTGGCTCGATGCCAAAGAGATTCTGCGCGCCTCCGAAGCACAGCCGAAAGCCGGTGATGACTTCGTCAAAAATGAGCAGCGCGCCATGGCGCCGCGTCAATGCGCGCAATCCGGAAAGGAAACCGTCGGCCGGCGGAACTACTCCCATGTTCGCTGCGATGGGCTCGACAATTACGGCGGCAATATCGCCGGCGTGCCTCCCAAAAAGGCCTTGGACTGCGGCCAAATCGTTGTAAGGCGCATCCAGCGTCAGTTCGGCGAGCGCCTGGGGGACGCCGGGAGATGCGGCGATACCCAAAGTGGCCAAGCCGGAGCCTGCCTTGGCCAGAAAACTATCCGCATGCCCGTGATAGCCGCCCTCAAATTTAACGATGAGGTTTCTACCGGTCGCCGCGCGCGCCAAACGAACCGCGCTCATGGTTGCTTCGGTACCCGAACTAACAAAACGAATTCGCTCCATCGAAGGCAGTGCTTTTTGCAGCATCTCCGCCAACTCGATTTCCAGTTCCGTGGTCATGCCGTAGCTCGTGCCGCGGGCAGCCTGTTCGGCCAAAGCAGCCGAGATTTCCGGGTGCGCATGTCCCAAAATCAGAGCGCCCCAGGAGCAGATGAAATCGGTATAGGCATTGCCGTCCAGGTCCCAGACCTGGGCTCCCTGCGCGCGATCAACGATGATCGGCGTGCCGCCCACTGCGCCAAAAGCGCGAACGGGACTATTGACGCCGCCCACCAGCACGCGGCGGGCGCGCTCGAAGGCCCTTTGCGAACGGCTGGGTTGTTTTTCCGGAATGCTTGCCACCCGAGATCCTCCTGAGTACCAGATTCTCCTGAATGAAGGATCAAGAATTCACTGAAGAAGCAAATTTCTGGTCAGCAGGCCTTGGTCCACCGCGCTACGTCCTTGGCATGATAAGTGAGCACGATTTCCGCGCCCGCCCGTTGAATGGCCGTTAGAACTTCGAGCACGATTCGTTTCTCCTCCAGCCAGCCATTGCGTGCGGCGGCTTTGACCATGGCGTACTCGCCGCTTACGTTGTAGGCGCCTACGGGAACATCAAAACGTTCCCGCACCTGGTGAATAATGTCCAGATAAGGGAGGGCGGGTTTGACCATGATGATGTCCGCGCCTTCCTGTAAATCGAGCGCCACTTCGCGCAGGGCCTCGCGCGCATTCGCGGGGTCCATCTGGTAACTGCGCCGGTCACCGAACTGGGGCGCCGATTGCGCCGCCTCGCGGAAGGGCCCGTAAAACCCAGAGCAATACTTGGCGGCGTAGGAAAATATGGGCAGCTGCGAAAACCCATGAGCATCGAGCGCCTGCCGAATCGCCGCCACGCGTCCGTCCATCATGTCGGAAGGCGCCACCATATCAGCGCCCGCTCTCGCGTGCGACAAGGCCTCTTCCGCGAGCAATTTCAGCGTCGGATCGTTGGCCACTTCGCCATTCTCGATCACGCCGCAATGTCCGTGGCTGGTGTACTCGCAAAGGCAAACGTCGGTGATGACGATCAGATTGAGCTTAGCCCGCCGAATGGCCTCGATCGCGCGCTGCACGACGCCGCTCGGCGAAGAAGCCTCCGAGCCGCGCTCATCCTTGTGTTCGGGAATGCCGAAAAGGATCACGCCGGGAATGCCCAGCCCTTCGACTTCGCGGCATTCCTCCAGCATTTGATCGACCGATTGCTGGTAGACCCCCGGCATAGAACTGATCTCCACGCGTGTACCTTTGCCGGGTCCCACGAACATGGGATAAATGAAGCCGCTGGTGGAAAGGCGCGTTTCGCGCGTCATGCTGCGCAGGGCCTCGGTGCGGCGCAGGCGTCGCGGTCGTTGTATTGGAAATGTCATGCTTCCCTCCTGCTACGAGGCTCGAGTTCTGGACCTGCCACGCTTGGTTTCGAGCACCGAAAAATATCGCTCCAGAGCCGCCACCAATGAGGCTGTGGTTGCCTCATCCGCTTCTATAGCCACAGGCAAACCTGCGCGGCGAATTGCTTCCGCGGTCACAGGCCCAACCGCCGCGAAAGCCACCCGTGAATTCCATTTCGCCAAGACCTCAGGTCCCACGAGGTTTTGAAACTCGCGGAGAGCCGAAGGGCTAAAAAATGTGACCACATCAGACTGCCCGCGGTGTATCGCCTCGATTAGACTCCGGTCCAATGCTTCCGGACCAGCCGTCCTGTAAGCAATGACCTCAGTAACCTTTGCTCCAGCGTTGCGGAGCAGCGAGGGCAGCTCGTCGCCGGCGCGGTCGCTCCGCGGCAGCAAAACGCTTTTCCCCGCAATGGCGCCCGCGAGTTCCGCAGCAAGTCGCGCGGCGCTGAATTCCGCCGGCACAAGCGGTGCTTGCAAGCCCTCCTTCTCGAGCGCCAACCGCGTCGCGGAACCAACCGCGGCGAACGTTGTGTGCCCCCCGCTCGGCCAGCATCCAAGTGCCCGGCATCTTCCGAGGAAAAACGTCACCGCATTGGCGCTGGTAAAAATGAGCCAGTTGAATTTTTCAAGCGAGCGGATGGTGCGGTCGAGATCGAGAGTATTCTCAGGCTCCAGAAAACGAACGAGAGGAAGCAAAACCACCTGCGCGCCTAATTCCTCCAATCGCTCGCGCAACTCTCTGGATTGCGCGGGCGCGCGCGTAACGACGATTCGCCGTCCCTCGAGCGTTCGGGATTTAACCGTTTTCAACGCCGCGCCCCGCAAGCCGAAGCAGACGGTCCGCGCCGCGGTCGAGCAGCGCCGCGGCCACCGAGCGCCCCAGCTCTGTAGCATTCTCGCACGACCCTGTGCGGCTCTCCCGGATGGATTCGCCTCCATCCGCGGAAAGCACGCGAGCATCGATCCTCAAGCTCCCCGATTCCATTCGAGCCCACGCCCCGATGGGTACCTGGCAGCCGCCTTCCAGTCCTGCCAACACGGTCCGCTCCGCCTCGACCGCCACTCGCGATAGATGATGACTCAACTTTCGTACCGCCGGAGAAAACTCATCTTCCCGTTTGCGCGTTTCGATGCCGATGGCGCCCTGCCCTGCCGCGGGGAGACAGATCTCCGGCGACATTATTTCGCTGATTTGCTCCGATTTTCCGAGCCTATCGAGGCCGGCTTTCGCCAGAACGATGGCATGGTAATCGCCTTGCGCCAGCTTTGCCAGCCGCGTATCCACGTTGCCGCGCATCTCCACCATCTCGAGGTCGCCACGATAATGCCGCAGTTGCGCCTGGCGGCGCAGGCTGCTCGTCCCGATGCGCGCACCGGACGGCAATTGATCGAGCTTAAGTCCGTCACGGGAAATCAGGGCGTCGCGCACGTCTTCTCTCTCGCAGATTGCCGAAATCTCGAGGCCTGCGGGAAGTGTCACCGGCATGTCCTTCATGCTGTGGACCGCCAGATCGATGCGCTCTTCGACGAGCGCATCTTCCAGTTCCTTCGTGAAAACGCTTTTGCCGCCGATGACGCGGAGGGAGCTTTGCCGATCGCGGTCTCCCGAGGTGCGGATGATGACAAGCTCGGCGGCAACTCCGTGTCGCGCGAGACCGGAGCGCACAAATTCCGCCTGCCAGCGAGCCAACGCACTGCCACGGGTCCCAATCCGAAGAGACTTCAAGGCTTGCCCTGATCGAGGCGAAAAAGATCCCGAAGCGCTTCGAGGTTTTGGACTTTGCGGCGCAAATCGGAAACGGCTTTCAGTTGTTCGGCACGTTCGAGCAAGACGCGGTCGAGCAATTCGTCCATAAGCACGGCGATCTGCCGCTTGTCGTCCGCGGAGAGGTGAGGCATGGCCCCGAGCCTCTCCCGCAGGAACGCCTCGCGCTCCGCCCCCAGGCGCGAGCGCAATTCCCGCAAAACAGCGCTGGCCTCGACTCCCGCCTGCCAGGATTCAAACTTGGTCACGTGCTCCTCGACCAGGACTTCCACTTTGGGGATCTCGGCTTCTCGCGCGCGCTTATTTTGTTCCACGATCTCCTTCAAGTCATCGACGCCGTAGAGATAGACGTTATATAGCTCGGCGGCGCCGGGTGCGACGTTGCGAGGCAATCCCAAATCGATGAACAGCAGCGAGCGGTTGGAACGTGCGGCCATGGCGCGCTCCACGGCTGCCCGCGAAATGACTGGTTCGGAGCTGGACACCGAGCAGATCACCATGTCCGGCCAGGCCAGCGCTGAGTCCAGTGCATCCCAGTCGGCGACCTCTGCCCCGAAGCGCTCCGCCAATTCCATGGCCCGTTGGCGCGAACGATTGGCCACGCCCAAGCGCGAGATTCCGCGGTCGCGCAGATGCGCGATCACCTGTTCTCCTGTCGACCCAGCACCCAGAATGAGCGCCGAGTGTGATCGCAGGCTGCCGAAGATACGCTCCGCCAATTTCACGCCGGCGAAGGCCACCGACATCGGCCGCGCACTGATTTGCGTCTCCGCCCGAACCCGCTTCCCCACCTCCAGCGCGCTCTGGAACATGCGGTTGAGCACCGGCCCGGTTCCTCCATGGTCCACTGCGATGCGATAAGCCTCGCGTATCTGGCCGAGAATCTCGGCTTCGCCCAGCATCATGGAGTCCAAGCCAGCGGCAACCCGGAACAGATGGCGCACCGCCTCGCGGTCGTGGCGCCGATACAAGCTGCCGTTCAGGATCGCGGGTTCGATCTTGTGGAAGGTCGCCAGGAAGAGTTCCATCGCACCGGCGCTGTCTTTCCCAGAGGGCGCCGATTCCGGAGGCACGCCGTAGAGCTCGCTGCGATTACACGTGGACAGCACCAGCGTCTCGGAAAGCACGCCGCGCGAACGCAGTTGTTCCGACGCGAGCCGCGCAGCTTCCTCTGTAAAGGAGACGCGCTCGCGCAGCTCCACCGGAGCGGTGCGGTGATTCAAGCCTATGAGAACGATCTCCACCGACTAACTTCTCCGTCGCACGAAAAGGATGGTGCTCAGCATGCCCGTCAGAAGAACCGATGAAAATTCGAAAGATAAAGATTGACCACGCTATAGCTGAACAGCACAAGAACAAAGTTGAATACGCAGAGCGCAGAAGCTCGCGCGCCGCGCCAGGACCCGGTTCGGCCGAGCCACAGATAGCCGGCATACACCGCCAGAATCAGGATGGTGATGATCTCCTTGGGATCTCCATTCCAATAGCGGCCCCAGATGCGATTGACCCATAGCAGCCCAAAACTAATCCCCACCAGGAGCGAGACCAGCCCCACAATTACGCTGCTGCGGCTCATTCGTTCGAGCGACTCCAGGGCTGGAAAGCGCCACACGATGCTTCCTAAGTGGCGGCTTCGGAGCAAACTATTTTGCACCAGGTAAATGGCGCTGAGTACAAAGGATAGAGCGAAGGCCGCATACCCGAGCACATTGAGCGTAATGTGCAGGGCCAGCAGCGGGCCCTGTGCCGGCGGCGGCGCCGGGACTGTCAGGCGGGTGCTTTGCGCCAGCGAAAAAACTGCAATCACGAAGGGGAGAACAAAAGCGCCTACCGAGCGATCTCTGTGGAACAGTTCCAATCCCAAATAGGTAATCGCCAGCAGCCAGGCAAACAAAGAGAGCGAGCCGTACAAGTCATCATAAGGGACCGTATGGGCCCAACGGGAACGTTCGAGCAGAGCCAGATAGTGGCAAGCCAGCCCGGAGATCAGCAGCAAAGTGCCCAGCCGGCCGAAGAGGCGGCGCGCCGTCGCCAGAAACGCGACGTAGCCGCCAAGGCTTGCGGCATAGCTGAGCACCGTGAGCAGAACCAGGTGATTTGTCATCTGGGAAGGCTAATCGGCTCATTATACAGCCGATTCCCGCATTCCCAAAAAGCTCGCTTGCCGATCCGGGCGCTTCGTCCCATGCGGCCCGTGCCCGAATTTGTTATGATGCGAAGGAAATCTCAACCGCGAAACAGCTAGAGGGATCGCCAGTTTAGCCGCATGGAAACCAAACCAGCAGAGCTTCTCTCCGCGCCCGCGAAGGTCAGCCGCACTGCGCTATTCCTCGGTGCTTGCCGCCGGGAGCCGGTCCCACGCGTGCCCGTGTGGATGATGCGACAGGCCGGGCGGTATCTGCCCGAGTATCGAGCGCTGCGCGAGAAGTACAGCTTTCTGGAAGTGGCCAAAACGCCTGAACTGGCCGCCGAGGTCTCCCTGCAGCCCTTCCGTCGGCTGGGCGTCGACGCCGTGATCGTCTTTTCAGACATTCTCATTCCCGCCGAAGCGATGGGTGCGGCCATCGAATTGGGCGATGCGGGACCTGTAATCAACTCGCCGGTTCGCACTTTCGCGCAGGTAGACGCGCTCGCCGTCTTCGATCCGGAGCGCGAGACGCGCTTCGTCAGCGATGCCATTCGCCTGCTGTGCAGCTCTTTGGCCCCAGACGTTCCCGTCCTCGGATTTGCCGCCGCCCCATGGACGCTCGCCTGCTACCTCGTTCAAGGCGGCTCCCGGGAAGGCTTCCCGGCCGCAAAAGCGATGCTGTGGAATGAGCCGCAAGCCTTCCGCAAGCTGCTGGAGAAAATTGCTCGCTCTACAGCCGCATACCTGAAGGCGCAGATCGCTGCCGGCGCCGCTGCCGTGCAACTCTTTGACACTTGGGCCGGAGAACTGGATGGCCCCACATATCGCGATTTTGAGCTTCCGGCTACGCAACTGCTCATCGAAGAACTTGCGCCGCGCGAGACGCCAGTGATTCTTTTCTCGAAGGCATCGAATCACTTGCTCACTTCTCTTCTGCGAACGGGAGCAAACGTGCTGAGTGTGGACTGGCGGATGGATTTGGCGCAGCTTCGCGAGAAATTCGGCGACCGCATTGCCATCCAAGGCAATATCGATCCCAGCGTGCTTCTGGCCTCAGAGGAGGCGATTGCCGCTTCGGTCCATCACGCGATCCGTCAGACAAAAGGCCGGGGACACATCTTGAATTTGGGCCACGGAATTCTGCCCGACACGCCGGTAGAGAATGCGCTGGCCTTTATCCAGGCGGGGCAATCCACGCCGGTAGAAAATTATTCCGCCGAGCCAGGTGCCGAGGAGATTGCACAAATTCCGAAGCAGGCGCGATTCGTATGACCGATGTGCGCGATTCCGGGCTGAATCTGGAACTCGAACGCGAGCGATTTCGCATTTCGCCCGAATTTCTCGCACTTTATAACCGACCCGGACCTCGCTATACCAGTTACCCGACCGCGCCGGTCTGGCGCGACGAATTCCGCATAGACGACCTGGAGCGCGCCTACGAACAGGCCGACACGGCGCGCACCCCTGTTTCGATTTACATGCACCTGCCCTTTTGCGAAAGCCTTTGCCTGTTTTGCGCCTGCAACGTGGTCATTACCAAAGACCACAGCGTGACTCCACCATATCTCGCCACACTGAAACGCGAGATTGAACACGTCAGCGAGCAAGTTTCCCGTTCTCGTCCGGTGATGCAATTCCATTGGGGCGGCGGAACGCCCACCTACTTGACGCCCCCGCAAATGGAAGATTTGTTCGGGTTCACCGCGGAGAAATTCTCGTTTGCTCCCGATGCGGAAATCGGCATCGAAGTCGACCCGCGAGTCACCAGTGCACAGCATTTGGAAACGCTGAGCGGGCTGGGATTCAATCGCCTGAGCATGGGCATACAGGACTTCGATCCCGAAGTCCAGCGGGCCGTAAAGCGCGTGCAACCTCTGGAGATGACGGCTGAATTGATTGGCCGCTCACGCGCCCTCGGGTTCGAGAGCATCAACGTTGATCTGATTTACGGATTGCCTTACCAGACGGCGGAGCGCTTCGCGCGCACCGTGGATGAAGTGCTGGCCCTTGCGCCGGATCGCATCGCTTTATTCAGCTACGCCCATGTGCCCTGGATTCGCAAGCAGCAAGGTTCGCTTGCCTCATCTCTGCCGGAGGGAATGGAAAAATTCCGCATCTTCTGCGCGGCCCTCGAGAAGTTCCTGCATGCAGGCTATCAATATATTGGAATGGATCACTTCGCCAAGCCCGATGACGAACTGGCCCTCGCTCAGAGGCAGCGCACGCTGCACCGTAATTTCCAAGGCTACACGACGAAAGCCGGTGCAGACCTTTATGGAATGGGAGTCAGCGCGATCAGCGCCATCGGATCCACCTACGCGCAGAATTATCGAGAGCTGCCCCGCTATACGGAAGCCATCGAACGGCGCGGCATGGCCACCATGCGCGGGTATCGCCTCAGCGAAGATGACCGCTTGCGGCGGGCCCTGATCACGCGGCCGTGTTGCCACGCCGTCATTCGCAAGGACGAGATTGGCCGCGAGTTCGGCATCGACTTCGATGATTATTTCGCGGCCGAACTCGCGCGGCTGCATCCGTTTTTGGAAGACCGGCTCATCGAGTTGGGCGGCGACGAAATCCGTGTCACCCTCTTGGGCCGCATTTTTATTCGCAATCTGGCCATGATTTTCGACCCTTACCTCGAGAAGCAGCACCTCGCCGAACAACCACTCTTCTCGAAAACGCTTTAGCTCCTTTCACATTTCTCGTGGCCATCGTCTCCAAGATTCTGGTCATCGGCGGCGGAATCTCAGGGCTGGCGTGTGCCTGGCGCTTGCGGCAACTCGGCCGGCCGGTGCTCCTGCTGGAACGAGGCCCGAGATTTGGCGGTGTTATCGATACCATCGAACAAAATGGGTTCCGCTTCGATATTGGCCCACAGAGCTTTACGAATACGCAGGCGCTCTTCGAGTTGATCGATGAGCTTGGTTTGGGCAGCGAACTCCTGCAGGCCGACCCTCGCGCGCCGCGATACATTCTGAGACATGGCCGCCTGGTCCCGGCACCTTTGAGTCCGCCGCAGCTCTTGCTCACTCCTCTGCTGAGCGCCCGAACCAAGCTGCGCATCATCTCGGAGCCATTTCGGCACACGCGGCCTCCGGAGACAGACGAATCCGTCGCCGCATTTGTCAGGCGTAAATTCGGCTCGGACCTGCTCGCGAATCTGGTGGCTCCCTTTATTTCGGGAGTCTGGGCCGGCGATCCGGAAAAGCTGAGCCTTGCCAGCGCCTTTCCCAGCGTGCGCGGCCTCGAGGAGCGCTACGGCAGCGTCATTCGCGGAGCGATGAAGCAACGCCGCCAGAGTGGCGGCAAGCGCTCCTCGCTCTGCAATTTTCGCGGCGGCCTGTCGCGTCTGGCCGCAGCAATCGCAGCGCAATTAGGCGATTCGGCCCTCACGGGGGCCGAAATCACCGCGATTCGCCGTTCGCCTGAGGCAAACTCGCACAGCTTCGAAGTAACCTACAAATTCGGCGCAGCAACAGAATCGCTGGGCATCGCTGCTGTTGTCGTCGCCTTGCCCGCCGATGAGGCGGCGCGGCTGCTGGCGAGCTTTCATCCCAAATTCGGCGGGCTGCTGGGAAAGGTTGAATATGCGGGGGTCGCTCAAGTTTCCGCAGGCTATCGGCTCGATCAAATCAATTATCGGAACGTTGAAACTGGCCTCAAGGGCTTCGGCTTTCTCGTTCCCCGCAGCGAAGGATTACGCCTGCTGGGAACGGTTTGGAACTCCTCGCTCTTTCCTGGGCGCGCCCCGGGAGGAATGGCCAGTTTCACGAGCTTTTTGGGCGGAATGACGGATCCGGAGATCGTTTCCTACAGCCCCGAGCGACTGGCGGCTATCGCGCACTCGGAGCTATCCTCTGTCCTAGGCATTACCGGCGCGCCAGTCTTACAGCACGTGGCGTGCTGGCAACGCGCCTTGCCGCAATACAATATAGGACATCATGGCGTAACGTCCGCTCTGCGAACTCTGTGTGCCGAAACGCCCGGCGTCTTCCTGGCCGGCAATTACTTCGCAGGCCCTTCGATCGGTGCGTGCGTGGAGCATGCGAACGAAGTTGCGCGGAATGTGGCCGACTTCTGCTCCGCCGCCCCCTAACGTGCGCGCAACTTCTCCGGCTCACTAAGGCTTATTGGCGCGGTGCGCCAGCCGATACTTTCTCCGCACCAGCGCTTCCCGGAAGCGCCGGCGATCGTCAGGCGTTTGGCAGATCACCGGAGGCACCGGCTTCGGCCGATGGTTTTCATCCAGTGCCACAAAAGTAACGTACGCGCTGGTGGTATGTTTCTTCTCTCCGGTCAAAATGTCCTCCGAAAATACCTTCACGCCGATTTCCATCGAAGTGTGAAAGGCGCGATTCAAACTGGCTTTCAGCATGATGACCTCGCCGATGCGAATCGGATTACGAAAATCGATGTGGTCTACCGAAGCGGTCACGGCCATCGAGCGGCAGTGCCGGTGCGCGGTTATGGCCGCGGCTATATCCACCAGGTGCATGACGCGACCGCCCAGGATATTTCCGAAGACGTTGGCATCCTGCGGGAGCACAACCTCCGTCATTTCCGTCCGCGAAGCGCTCACGGGCTTTCCCGCCAACTCCTGCGAATTTGCGGTGCTTTTATTCTTCGGCACGTCGCTCCTCCCTGTCGTCTCGATCCATTCCTCCGCGCGGAACTTGTGCCCTTGGGTCCACTTCTTTTCCGCCCCGTTTCGTTGCTTTGACTCCCATTTTGCTGCTCTACAACGAGCGGCTATAATACGCGTTTGCGACCGCCGACCCAACCGGGGCCCCCGACACGCGCTGCCCGGGCGCGAAGCGCCACGTTAGAAAAAAGACCGCGTGTTGGGGTGGAACTCACGCCATGACTCAACCTGCGAAAAAATCGCGCCGTGCCTTACTCGAGGAATTCCTGGCCGCCCATCCGCAAGACGCTTTCGCGCGTTACGGGTTGGCCATGGAATGCGCCAACCAGGGCGACGCCGCCGCGGCCATGGAAAACTTCGAAAAGCTGCTGGCCGAGAACCCCAATTACGTTGCGGGTTACTTCCAATACGGCCAGCTCCTGGCTCGCCTTTCGCGAACGGCGGACGCCAAGCGGACTCTGAGCGCGGGTATCGAAGCGGCTCGCAGAAGCGGCGATCAGCATGCCGGCTCGGAGATGGAAGCGGCGCTGGCGCAATTGCCGGCGTCATAAATGCCCTCGTTTTTCTGCAGATGCGGCGCACAGCACCGCCGCGCAGTGTTACAATTTCTTTATCCGTAATGACCACCGAGCGCATTCCGCTTTTCCCCCTCACCGTCGTGCTCTTGCCGGCGATGACTTTGCCCCTGCACATTTTTGAACAGCGATACAAACGCATGATGAGGACGGTGATCGACGATGAGGTCCCATTCGGCGTGGTCCTCGCACGTGAGAACGGAATTGCCACCGTCGGCTGCACCGCCGTTGTCCGGCGCGTCGCTCGCACCTACGCGGACGGGCGCATGGACGTCATTACGCTAGGCGAATCAGCGTATCGCGTCCGCGCGGTCCATAAGGATAAAGAATATCTGGAGGCCACCGTCGACCTCATGGCGGATGATTTCCAGCCCGGCCCTCCTGCCACAGCGGCGGAGCTCCTCACTTTGTTCACCGATTGTCACCTGCTGCTCCATGGCAGTCCCCCGGGGGATATAGATATCGACGACCAGACCGATGGCCTTCTTGCTTATCGAATTGCCAGCGAGCTGCCGCTCGAACTCGAAACTTTGCAGGAACTGCTAGAAATGCGAGTAGAAGCGGAGCGCCGCTTAAAGCTGATCAGCCGCCTGAACCAACTCTTGCCGCAGCTCATCCAAATTCAGCAGATCAGGTCCAAGTCTGCAACCAACAGCCACGGGCCGAATTGATGTGGCAAAGCGCCAGCAAGACGAACCGCGCAAGAAGCATCGCCAAGCACGATTTTGGCGTTCGGCTATAATGTGAGGGGCAAAACCGGTGCACGACGCGCCGAATGTATCCAGCAAGGGGACCTCATGACCAGCGAATCCGCGGCAGGGAAAGCATCCACGATCGGCGAGTGGCGGCTCATAGCGGGTCCTGGTGGCGCCGCGGATCGCGGCGTCAAGGATGAGATGCGATGCAATCTGCTGCGGAAACTGGGAGCGCACGAAACGCTATTTCCCGGCATTCGTGGCTACGAAGAGACGGTCCTGCCGCAGATCGCCAATGCTATCCTGGCCCGGCACAATTTCATCCTTCTTGGCCTGCGCGGACAGGCGAAGAGCCGCATCCTTCGCGGATTAGTCAATTTCCTGGAACCGGAAATTCCATATATCGCCGGCTGCGAAATTCATGACCACCCGTTGCACCCCATCTGCCGCCTCTGCCGCGAAATGGTTGCCGAGCAAGGCGACCGCACCCCAATCGCCTGGCTCAAGCGGGAAGACCGTTTCGTGGAGAAACTGGCCACGCCCGATGTGACCATCGCCGACATTATCGGAGACGTTGATCCCATCAAGGCCGCGCGGGGAGGACGCGATCTTTCTGACGAGCTGACCGTGCACTACGGGTTGCTGCCGCGCGCGAACCGCGGCATTTTTGCGATCAACGAGTTGCCGGATCTGGCCGGAAAGATTCAAGTGGGGCTTTTCAATATCATGCAGGAAGGCGACGTCCAGATTAAGGGCTACCCCATTCGTTTGCCGCTCGATGTCCTGCTCGTTTTCACCGCCAATCCCGAAGACTATACCGCCCGCGGAAAGATCATCACTCCGCTGAAAGACCGCGTGGGAAGCGAAATCCGCACCCATTACCCCGCGACGGTGGAAGAAGGCATGGCCATCACGGCGCAGGAAGCCTGGACGCAACGCAATTCCGGCCACAAGCTTTTTACGCCCGAATACATTCGCGAAGTCGTCGAGCAAATCGCCTTC
>QHYR01000271.1 GCA_003223315.1 Acidobacteriota bacterium
CTCAAAATTCCGGAGAATGCTCCTGCTGCGGAGCAAGTCGCCGCACTCCGCCGCGTGCACGGGCTTTTCGATCATCTCGAACGCCTCGGCACAAACGGGAAGTCCGATCCGGCACTCGCGGCTGCGGCGGGCGAATTCATCCTCGAGGGACTCTGGTCCCACAAGCGCATCAGCCGCAATGAAGAGCGCGGGTTCTTCGCCGAGCGGCCCAAACCGGC
>QHYR01000058.1 GCA_003223315.1 Acidobacteriota bacterium
TTCGTAATTGACGAAGAGAAATGATTTGTTCTTGCGAAGGGGCCCGCCGGCGGAACCGCCAAATTGGTTTCTGCGAAAGGGCGGCGCGGAACCGGCGTCAAAGAAGTTTCGCGCGTCCAGCGCATTGTTGCGGAGAAATTCAAATATCGAGCCATGCCAGGCATTGGTTCCGAACTGCGTGATGATGATGACTTGGGCGCCGGGATGTTTGCCGAAGTGCGCGCCGTAGGTATCGCGCAGAACATTGAACTCCCGCACGGCATCGATTCCCAATAATTGCTGGCTCGTTCCGCCGGGCTGCATGTTATTTTCCGCGGCGCCCGTATACTCGATGCCATTGAGCAAAAAGAGATTTTGCTGGGGGCGGTTGCCGGAAACGGAAAACATATTGCCCACAGTGGAGTTGGAGATTCCCACTCCTCCCGTCTTCTGCGAGGTGAAATTGACAATTCCCGGATTCAGGGTCATCAGTTCGTCATAGCTCCGGCCATTCAGTGGAAGGCTCTTGATTTGTTGTTCTGCTACGATGCCGGCCATCTCTTCGGTGGTCGCGCTCACCGCCGGCGCTCCCTCGGTCACCGTGATTTCCTGCTGTACTTCGCCAACTTTCAGAGTGAAATCCACGGTGGCTTCTTGGCCGACGGCCAAGTGGATTCCGGCGCGCACGGCCCTTTGAAAACCTGCCCTCTTCACGCCGAATTCGTATTCACCAACGGGAAGCTCAGTGAAACGATAATGTCCCCCCGCATCGGTGGAAGCGGTACGCTGCGCCTCCGTTTCTAAATTGCGGGCGCTGACTGTTGCTCCAGGGACCACCGCGGCGGATTCGTCCGTCACGACTCCCGAAATGGCAGCGGACACCTGAGTGGAGGCTCGCATTGGGGCAAGCAGAGGGAAAAAGCAGAGGAGGATGAAAACGGTCCTAGGGTGCAAGCGCATTCCCAATATTCTTGTCTTCTCGCTGACTCACATCAGCTTTGCCGGCGGCATGGGGCCCACCATGGCGAGAATCGCGATAGCCTTTGTAATACGGATGGAGTCGATATGTCAAATCGGATTTATACGATACAGAGAAGGCGGAGGGCGTCAGTGAATCGATACGGTCGGACGAAAAAGGGCAGGCGCTCAGCTTGCCGGCGCGTGAGCGGGATGCACCGGCAAGCTGGAGCAGAGCAGAGTGGCTATGTGTGGCGGGGTTAACTGAGGAGCGAGTTGGTCCGTATGATTACTTGGATCTGGGGCAATTCATGGGTAGGAGTAATCGCCCGTGGCACAACCAAATCTCGATCCGTGGCGTCTAGGCCGAATCTGGCAGCGAGTTGGCCGCAAGCGTGCGCGCCGCATCGTTTCCAGCCGGAAGCACAATTTCGATATGCTTCGCGGCTCGTTCGATGGCGGTCGAAAGAGTCATTCTAAAATGATCGGAGAAGACCTCGGCATCCGGATGGGAACGGCTCGCGGGCTTCACTCTGAATACCGAAGCTTCTGTGCAATTGTCACGCGCGGAGCGGAGTTGGAGCGAATGTTGCCAAACGATAGGGCTATTCCGGCGGCGCGACCAGGAAAAAAGCAGCCGGCCCTCAAAGTCAGGGCGCAGCGGCCGAAACCAGCTTGGTGGCAGGGTTCCATAGGAAGGTACCTTAAGGCGAATGCCGTCGATCCCGATAGGCTGCAGATTCTCTTTCAATACCTGACAGATGGATCTGAAATCAGCGCACCTTTCCAGCGACTGTGATGCTTGGCGAATGCATTGTTCGGCACGCGCCATCTGGCGGCGCCGCAAGTAGGCTCGCAGGCCGAGGCAACCTCCGGAGAATCCCTGATAGCGAAGTGGTCGCACCCCCAGGCAAACGCCGAGCCCTGCCGCCGCCAGCACTGGAACGAGCATCTTTTCTCCACGAATCAACAGGGTACTGGCCAGCACAAACGCGGCGGTGACGCCATAAAGCAGCAGCACCGCGTGTTGCTGGGAAAAGCCCCGCTTGAGGAGCTTATGATGAATGTGATCCGCATCAGGCCAGAACAGGGGCTGCCCTTTAAGAAAGCGCCGCGCCACTGCAAGAGTGACGTCCCCTATAGGCAATCCGAAACACAGAATGGGCACCGCTACACCCATGACCGTCGGCTTTCCGCTCCAGCCGTTCAGAGAAAGCGCTCCCAGGGCGAAACCGATAAACAAGCTTCCCGAGTCACCCATGAAAATGCTCGCGGGATGGAAGTTGAAAGGCACAAACCCGAGGAGGGTGCCAAAAAGAGCGCACGAGAGCATGGTCACCAGGTCGTTGTGTCGCACCAGGGAAGTGGCAATCACTACGATCGCCGAGAGCAGCGCCGAACCAACGGCCAGTCCATCCAGCCCGTCAATTAGATTAAAAGCATTCGTGATCAATAAAATCCACAGGACCGTGAGCGCAAACCCCACTGGCTTTCCAATGGCATGCCCGCCCATCGATAGATCCATGTCATGAATTCCGAAGCCGGAGAAATAAAGGAAGGTGGAGGCGAACAATTCGAAAATGAGCTTCGAGTTTGGGCGTATGGATTTTAGATCGTCATAAGCGCCCATCAAGAAAATTGCACAAGTGCCAATCAGGAATCCGATCAGCGTGTGAGGAGCAAAGATTTGTTTTCCCCATTTGGGTATGGCGCAGAAGGCAACGACGGTAATTAAGAAAGAGAGATAGATACCTACGCCGCCAATCCGGGGCAACGGCTTGGTATGCAAATGCCGGTCAGAACCTGGGGGAGCCAGCAATCCGCTGGCGACCGCGGTTGTCTGTACCCAGAACGTCATGACTATGGACATGGCTAAAGAGACAATAAAACTCCATATGAAAAGGATCACAGCTAATCCTTCTCCCTGTTTTCCTGGTCGCAGATTTTTCTGGAGGAAAACCGAGGATTTAAAGATTTATAGGATCACTTGGCGTCAGTCATCCTAGCGAGTCACACAGGCCATTTCGTGTGACCTGTTCACTCGAGCTGGGAGATGGACTGGAACTTGAGAAATTGGCTTGAAGATTGGTGGTCTCTCGTTCACTAGCAAAGAAAGAATCCCTGAGCCGCGGCCGATCGACTTTCCCGTTGGCATTTTTGGGCAGCACTGCGTATTGCATCCAGCGGACCGGCAACATATAGGCTGGCACGAGCTTCTCCATATGCGTGCGCAACAAGGCTTGCGTGATATTGGCGCCTTTCCGAGGCACGTAGGCGCAGCAAATCATCCATCCGCCAAAATTCTCGGCTTGGACAGCTACCACCGCGCCCTCCTGAAGCGCTTCGCAGGAGTTCAAAGCAGTCTCGATCTCGCCCAACTCGATGCGATAGCCGCGGGATTTGATCTGGGAATCGGCGCGTCCTACGAAATAAATGCAGCCGGATTCGTCTTCCCAGGCCAGATCTCCGGTGCGGTAGAGCCTGTTTTTAATGGAAGCACTTGGCCCAACTGAGCAACGCGGATCGGGAAGCAATGCGGCGGCTGTTTTTTCCGGGTCGCGCCAGTAACCGGGACTCAAACCCGCACCGCCGATGTACAAGTGTCCGACATGGCGCGGCGGCACCGGATCCAAATCCTCGTCCAGAACGAGCAACTCTTCGCCCCCGCAGGCAGTGCCGATGGGAATTTGCTCCTGGGAGTTGTTGGGGCAAGCCGGTACGTCGTAGTAGCTGCTGGCGATGGTAGCTTCCGTGGGGCCGTAAAGATTCGTAAATCGCACATGTGGAAGGTGCTTCATCCAGTAAATCAAGGCCGGCGTGGGCAAAACCTCACCGCACCAGAGGACGCGTCGCAGTGACGGCAGATCGCCCTGCCGGAGCGCGTTGAATTTCGCAATGTAGTTGAGCACTGGGGGCACGGAAAAACCATTGCGTGAGCTGCGAATTACGGATGAATTCGACCAGCTTGGGGGGGCAACAGAGCGACGCCGGGCGGAACCAGGTGAAGCTCGGCCCCGGCTGCAAACGCGCCAAAGATATCGAAGGTGGAGAGATCGAAGTGAAAAGGCGTGTGTCCGGAAAAACGATCTGTGTAGTCAATGCCGAAATGTTCAAGCGCCCAGCTGACAAAGGCCATTACATTGGAGTGCGTAATCACCACGCCCTTGGGTGTTCCTGTCGAACCGGATGTGAATAGAATGTGGGCGGGATCGCCCGCTTCGCACTCCTGCGCAAGAGCTCTCGTGGGCGCTACTTGCAAATCGCTGCGGGAGAACCCGGGCTGAAAAGTTTTCGCCTCGACCTTCTCCGAATCCAGCCATCCCACCAAAAACCCGAGCGGCAGGACCACAAGATCGCGCACCCACACATTCTTTGCGCTGTTCTCCGTAATGTAAACGATCGCATCCGCAATTGCGCTTGGTTCGAGATAACCTTTGTGTTTCGGTGTGGCGATATTTGTTTTCGTGCCGCCTGGAGCGAGAAAGGTTACTTTGATCCCGCGATCTTTTGAATAAGCGAGGCTAATATATAATGCCAGATTTGCCACTCGAAAGAGGCTCTCCGGTGAGGACGGCTTCCATAGATTTGCCGCGCGTAAAATCCCGCCTGAATCCCAACCAAATCCGTAGCTTTTGGGCGGCCTGGGGCGGTTGGACGATGGACGGCATGGATTCGTTTATTTACTCGCTCGTTCTGGTGCCCGCCCTTCAAGAGTTGTTGCCGAGGTCTGGAATTCCGGGTACGGCCGCGAATGTAGGCTTCTACGGTGGCCTGCTCTTCGCTCTTTTCATGGTGGGTTGGGGAACCGGCATGGTTTGGGGGCCCATAGCCGACCGCTTCGGCCGCGTGCGGACCATGATGTTCAGCATTCTTTCGTTTTCGCTCTTCACCCTCTTGGCAGCGTTCTCCACCGGAGTTTGGACCCTGGCGCTTTTTCGCTTTTTGGCCGGGGTCGGGATTGGCGGAGAGTGGGGAATCGGAGCGGCGCTCGTCTCCGAGGACTGGCCCGAGGAACGCCGAACCATGGGTGCGGCCCTGATGCACACGGGCTATTACATAGGGTTCTTCTTCGCGGCCGCGGCGAATTATTTCATCGGCAGCCGTTTTGGCTGGCGGTACATGTTCGCGGTGGGCGGCGTTCCCGCGATATTCATCGCCTGGATAAGGAAGAACGTGCGCGAGCCGGTTCGCTGGGAAAACAAGCTGGAGCAGCTTGGCGAGACGTGGTCGATGCGCCGCGCCTTTTTGGTGCTCTTCTCGCCGCAATATCGCCGCCGCACGATCCTGAACTCGATCTACCTGATTGTGTCGCTTACTGGATTGTGGGCTGGCTCCGTATATACGCCCGCGGCGATGACCTATATCGCCGACCGGGCCGGCCGCACGGTGATGGAAGCCGCGCGGCTGGCGTCGTATTCGACGGCGCTCCTGGGGATGGGCACGGTAATCGGCGCTCTTATTGTCCCCTTTCTAGCCGATTGGTTAGGCCGCCGAATCACGCTGGCCGTTTTCTACACATTAATGTCGGCTTCGATCTGGATTGCCTTCGGCCGCGTCTTTTATATGGAGATGCATGCAATCGGCTGGTTCATTGTCTGCTCGTTTCTGCTGGGTTTGGGAGGCGCCAACTTCATCGTGTATTCGTTTTGGCTTCCGGAACAATATGGGACGGAGTGCCGGGCCAGCGCATTCGCATTCACCACAAATGTCGGACGTTTCGCGGCGGCTGGCTTTACTTTTCTCGTCGGCACCGGGATGCGCCACTTTCAAACTCTGGGCACACCCATCGCACTGACGGCTTTCGCTTTCGTGGTCGGTTTATTGCTCTTGCCTTTTGGCGAAGAGACCAAGGGCAAGCCCCTGCCAGCTTAAATCCTTGCGCACGCTTGGAGCGGGACCACCGACTTCCTCGCGTGGCCCAAGTCACCCTGGGAATCATCTCTAAAGTACGGGTGCAATCAGAGAACATGGCTCGAAGGGAGAGGATCCTTTCCTTTCGTGAAGCTCCCGCGAAGGCGTTGTTTTTCTCGGGCGCGCGGAATTCGTTGGCGCGCTTCGCTCTCGCGGCTGGGCTAATTGCAGCGTCAGGACTGGCCAGGATCAGGCCCGGCTCTTCTGGTGCGAGCTCAAACCCGGATATCGCTTCCCTTGACGTTGACCGTTCCCTTGACGTTGACCGTCAGCAGCGGCAATCTCTACCCAAGAAATTCCAGATCAAAATAAAAGGAGGCGGCCCAGGTCAAGCCGCCTCCTCATTGTCCCCGGTGAGGGACTGTCCTTGCCCGTCGGAGGAGGGCAGGACACGTGTGTGCTAGCCTAGAGCTTAGAACCCTGGCGGCGGCTAAAGGTTTCGCGAATTTTTGCGAATATCTCCGACCGTTCTTCTTTTTGTTAAGTGCCTTAGCTACACTATCCTACGCATATGCCGCGAGACGAGGTACCCACGCAAGACGACGTGCTGAATTTTCTTGGACGAGCGCGAGGGTCGGCGTCGATCCGAGAGATCGCCTCAGGCTTGAGCCTGCGGCATGCCGGAAGACGTGCTCTCGGCGTCCTTCTCTCGCGATTGAAGCGCCAACGCCTCGTCGAAGAGTTGAGAGGCGGCCAATATCGCCTCGCCGGCGCCAGACCTCAACCACGTGCCGACGCAAAATCTAACGTCAGGCTTGCGGCGCCCCCGAAGCCGGCAGCGCGCGATGCCCATTTGCTCACCGGAAGGCTGGTCGCACATCGCGATGGATACGGCTTTGTGGTTCCCGAGTCGCCACGAAAGGACCTTGATGGCGATCTCTTCATTCCTCCGGGCCAATTGGGCGATGCGATGCACGGAGACCGGGTTATCGCTCGCATCGAGCGGCGCCACACCCGGGGAAGTCAGGCCCCCGGTTCTGCGGCGCGCGCCGAAGGGCGAGTGGTGCAGGTCCTGGGCCGTGCTCACCCAACTGTTGTGGGGATCTTTCATTATGGGCACCGCGGCAATTTTGTCACTCCTTACGAATCCCGCATCCATCACGAGATCATCATTCCTTCAGGCGAAGAGTTGACACCTCAGCTCGTCGCCAGGCACAAAGCCGAAAGACTTCCCCCGGCGGAGTCTTTGCGGTTAGCTGAACTGGAAGGTGCGGTTGTAAACGTCGAGATCACCCGATTTCCGCGGGCTGGCGTGCCGGCGGCGGGGCATATTGTCGAAATCCTGGGTCGGCCGGGAGAATTCGGCCTCGATGTAGAAATTCTGATCCGCAAACATCACCTGCCGCACCGGTTCTCGCAGGACGTACTGGACGAGGCACGGACAACCGCGCGGCCGGTAGGGAATGCCGAACGCGAGGGCCGACGGGATTTTCGCCACTTGCCGATCGTGACGATTGACGGGGAGACAGCGCGCGATTTCGATGATGCCGTTTACGTCGAAAGGCGTCCTGAAGGCTGGCATCTTCAAGTGCATATCGCCGACGTGGCGCATTATGTGGGACGAGATTCGCCTCTTGACCGCGAAGCGCGTCTGCGAGGCACTTCCGTCTACTTTCCGGATCGCGCGGTGCCGATGCTGCCCGAGCAGCTCTCCACCGGAATCTGCTCCTTAAATCCGCGCGAGGACCGCTTGGTCATGAGCGTGCTTCTCGAGCTCGATCACCATGGCGAAATCACAGATGCGGAATTCGCGCCGGGTGTAATTCGTTCTGTCGAACGGATGACCTACACGGCCGTGAATCAAGTGATTGAGGGCGATCCCGTGGCCACTTCGCGTTATGCGGCTCTGGCCGACCGTTTTCGCGAGATGCGCGATCTCGCGCTGATTCTGAACGCCCGCCGCACGCGGCGCGGATCGATGGATTTCGATCTCCCGGAAAGAGTGCTCACCTTCGATGCCGAGGGACAGATGACCGGCATTATCCGCAGCGAGCGGAATATCGCGCATCGTTTGATCGAGGAGTTCATGCTCGCAGCCAACCAGGCCGTGGCGAATTATCTGGAGCTGCGCGGATTACTCTCGCTGCACCGCGTTCACGAAAAACCCGACCCGAAAAAGGTGCTCGAATTTGAAGAGCTGGCGCACGCTTTCGGCTACTCGCTCGGCGTTTCCGGGCTCTCCGAGAAACGCATAGCCGTCCGCCATGGACGGATTGCGGCGCCTGGTCGAACGGGAAGGGGCGTCGGCGCGCGCGAACGGCCGATGGTAGTCAAGCTTCCGAGCTCGCAGGATTTTCAGATCCGGCCCCAGCACTATCAGCGGCTAACGCAAAAGATCGCCGGCAAACCGGAAGAGCGAATTTTGTCTTATTTAATGTTGCGCTCGCTTAAACAGGCTCGCTATGCGGTCGAACCGCTGGGCCATTTTGCGCTGGCCTTTGATCAATACACTCATTTCACTTCGCCCATTCGCCGTTATCCCGATCTGATTGTCCATCGCATGCTCAAGTGGGCCCTCGTGCATCCCAAT
>QHYR01000059.1 GCA_003223315.1 Acidobacteriota bacterium
CCCGCCACCTCTTCGGTCTCGCCGAAGGAGTGATGCTCGGACAAATAGCCGTACATGGATTTGTCTGCGGGAAGCGCCAGCCCGATGCTCGCGGCGATGAGCCGGTGCGGTTCGCGCGTGGAGTTTTCGCTGATCACCGTGAAGGCCACTTGCCCTGGCCGGATGTGCTTCAGGCCCTCGCTGCGCGAGATGAGCCGGCAATTTGGCGGGAAAATCGAGGAGACGCGCACGATATTGCAGGCTGCAATGCCCGCATTGCGCAAGGCCAACTCAAAGCTGGACAGGCGCTCGCGATGTTTACCAACGCCTTTTGTCAGGAAAATTCGCTTCGCGACGAACGCCATGTAAGATGCCGGTCCGCGGTGCCTCCTGGGTTAGAACTGCCGCGAGCGAGAAATGTGGAGGCCGAAAAGTAGCAAGAACATCGAGCAGTGTCAATAACTTTAACCCGTTGGTAACAATATTGGCGCGCGGCGGTTCGCTTTCCCGAATTCACGTCCGAAGTCGATCCCGCAAATCGCGGGTTTCAGGCCCCCTTTTCCGCTGTTTGGCAAAGAGCCAGAAGCCTGTCCAGCGTCTGATTAAGCTTCTGCAGTTCGGAAAGGTCCCGCGAGCTGAAGTCCGGACCCGCATCGCTGAGAGAAGCTCCCTTGCGGCAAATTTGTGCCACTCCTACGACGGTCTTCCCGCGAAGGATGGGCGCGCTCATGATTTTTTGGATGCTCTCTCCCGAACCTCGCCCCAGCGGTACGCCTTCAAAAACAGTGGCGTGCCGGGCTATCGGAAAATTGTTAACAATGTCGGAGCGATGCTCGCGCACGGTGCGCGCAGCCAAAGCCGTGGTGCTCGAAAGGGGAATCGATCCCACCGGGCGCAGCCTTTCGGGTATGACGAAGCGAAGCGTGCGGCCCGACGACACGACCTCCATAATCGCCACTTCATCTTCCTGCACGCCAAAGTGCTTGGCCACCTGGCGAATCACCTCCGAGAGGGATTCTGCATCCGGCGGGGCGGACTTCTTCTCCATGCTGTCAATAAGTTTTTCTACTTCAGCGGCAGCCATGCTGTCTCCTGGAGAAGGGGCGCGGAAATTATAGCCAATGTCCTGGTGCTATTCTTCGGCCGATGCGAAAGTATTGTTAAGCTTGTGCTTGCCTAGCCAACCCGGAGTAGAATCTTGATTCGTGTTCGAGGAGGTTCGTGATGCGATTGCCAAAGCTCGCCGACTTTGTGGCAATTTTGCTGCTTTCTGTGCCGCTGGCCGCGCACGCTCAAACAGCTGCGTCCAGCCAGACGGGTGCTCCTGAGGCCGGGCAGCGCGAGCCCGGACTCTACATGACATTTCAGACCGACAAAGGGAATATTGCCTGCAAGCTCTTCGAGAAAGAGTCGCCCATCACGGTGGGCAAGATGGTGGGCTTGGCCATCGGCAAAATCTCTTATATTGATCCGCGCACGGGACAGCAGAACCGCAACAAATTTTTCGACGGGCTCACGTTTCACCGCGTCATTCCGGGATTTATGATTCAGGGAGGCGATCCGTTGGGCAATGGAACTGGAAGTCCGAAGGGGCCTGGTTTTCCGTACCAGAATGAAACATCGCCTGGCCTAACCTTTAACGTTCCCGGACGCCTAGCTATGGCCAATGCTGGACGCGACACTAACGCGAGCCAGTTCTTTATCACCGAAGCGCCGCAACCTTCGCTGAACGGCGGCTACACCATTTGGGGGCAATGCCAAAACCAGGACATCGTCAAAGCCATTGCAAGCGTGCAGCGCGATAGTAACGATAAGCCGATCACGCCCGTGCACATCCAGCATGTCGTCGTGGAACGCGTGGGTCCGGCGCCCGCGAACGCTCCCGAAGCCATGTCCGCGCCCGCCGGTTCCGGACAACCGGCGGCAAAGCCATGAACAACTAGACGCCGAGGACTTTCACCAGCGAGCGAACTGAATCCGCCGACTTCTTGAGGGCTGCGTCTTCTTCCGGCGTGAGCTTGATTTGGATGATCTGCTCCGCGCCGCGCGCCCCGAGCTTCACCGGAACGCCCACAAAAAGGCCGTCGATTCCGTATTCGCCCTGCAGATAGATGGCGCACGGCAGAATCTTTTTCTTATCCTTCAGAATCGCTTCGATCATCTCCAGCACGGCGGCGGACGGCGCGTAGTAAGCCGAGCCTGTCTTCATCAGGTTGACGATTTCGGCCCCGCCGTTGCGCGTGCGCGTGACGATGGCGTCGATGCGCTCCTTAGGCAGCAACTCCAGGATCGAAATTCCCGCCACGGTGGAGTAGCGCGGCAACGGCACCATGTCGTCACCGTGGCCGCCCAGCACAAACGAGTGCACGTTTTCAACCGACACGCCGAGCTCCTGCGCGATGAACGTGCTCATGCGCGCCGAGTCAAGCACGCCGGCCATGCCGATCACGCGATTTTTCGGGAAACCGCTGACCTTGAACGCGGACTGCGCCATGGCGTCCATGGGATTGGTGACCACGATCAGAATGGCGTTCGGCGAGAACTTCACCACCCCCTCGACGACTCCTTTGACCACGTCGTAATTGGCGCGCAGCAGGTCATCGCGGCTCATGCCCGGCTTGCGCGGGAAACCCGCGGTGATCACGATGATGTCGCTATTGGCGGTCGCTTCGTAGGTACCCGAGGCCGTGGAGATGCCTTGCGTCTGCGCGTCGGACCGGATGATCGGCGTGGACTCGAGCAGGTCCAGGGCTTTGCCCGCGGGAACGCCTTCGAGAATATCGGTCATCACCACGTCGGCAAGCCCGCGATCGACGATGCGCTGCGCTGTCGTCGAGCCCACGAACCCACCGCCCACAACCGTAACCTTCTTCCGCATCTGCAAGCTCCTTGCTGGATTTGATTACGAGCGGCACAAGCTCATGAGACGGCTCTCATGAGAGATCCCTCGCTCGGATCGACTTTGTTGACGCGCAAAAGCTCGACTTCTTTAACGCGCCGAGCGCCTCTTTGCCGAGGCCTCGGGCGCTACTGCACCGTCGACTTTTGCGCGCGATTGACGACCCATTCGGGTCGTCAATCCGCGGCCACGCGCGGCTGCATGTTCTCGATAATGGCTGTCGCGAATTCAGAAGTGCGCAGCTTTGTGGCGCCTTCCATCAGGCGCTCGAGGTCATAGGTGACGCGCTTCTGGCCGATGGTGTGCTCGATGCCGTCCTGGATCAGACGCGCCGCTTCCCTCCACCCCATGAAGTCGAACATCATGGCGCCCGAGAGCATCAGCGAACTCGGATTGATGACGTCTTTATCGGCATATTTGGGCGCGGTACCGTGGGTGGCCTCAAAGATGCCGTACCCATCGCCCACATTGGCTCCCGGCGCCATGCCCAGGCCGCCCACCTGCGCCGCCGCCGCGTCGGAAATGTAGTCGCCATTCAGATTGGGCGTGGCCAGCACTTGATATTCGTCGGCGCGCGTCAGAATCTGCTGAAAGATGGAGTCGGCGATGCGGTCGTTGACCATGATCTTCTGCTTCCACTGGCCTTTGCCGTGAGTGGCGGAAATGGAATCAAGGACGCGCTTCACCTCGGCATAGACCTCCTTGCGAAGGCTCTCGGTGCCCTGCGCCAGGCCCGGCTCGACCATGGCCGCGTTTTGCTCCACGCTCAGCCCGGGATTTCTGTCCACATTGTCGAGAATCCAGCTTTCGCGCTCGGTGACGATCTGCGCGCGAAATTCGTCGCGCGCGAGCTCGTAGCCCCAGTCGCGAAAGGCGCCTTCGGTAAATTTCTGCACGTTGCCCTTGTGCATCAGGGTAACCACGCGGCGCTTGTTCTCGATGGCGTGCTGGATGGCGCGGCGCACCAGGCGTTTGGTGCCAAACGGAGACATGGGCTTGATGGTGATGGCGGAGTCCGTGCGAATCTGCTTCGGCCCTCCGCCGAGCATCTCTTTATTGAGGAAATCGATCAGCTTTTTCACTTCCGGCGTGCCCGATCTCCATTCAATGCCGATGTAAACGTCTTCCGTATTTTCGCGGAAGATCACCACATTCATGCGCTCGGGATGGCGCACCGGCGACGGAACGCCGGGGAAATAGCGCACCGGCCGGATGCAGGCGTAAAGATCGAGAATCTGCCGCAGAGCCACGTTCAGCGAACGGATACCGCCGCCCACCGGCGTCGTGAGCGGGCCCTTGATGGCCACGCGAAAATCACGCGCGGCCTCGACCGTATCTTGCGGCAGCCATTCCTGGAATTTGTTGTAGGCCTTTTCGCCGGCGAACACCTCGAACCATACCACCCGGCGCTTGCCCCCATAAGCCTGGTCTACGGCCGCGTCGAAGACGCGCTGCGAAGCCTTCCAGATATCCCGGCCGGTGCCGTCGCCTTCAATGTAGGGAATGATGGGCCGGTCGGGGATGCGGAACTTGCCGCCCGAATATTGAATGACCTCGCCATCGTGCGGCACGGGCACCGAGTTGTACGACGATTTCATGAACTGCACCTCGTATCAGTTGGCCCCGGGGCTTAGGCCATTCAATGCGCTGCTCTGCAGCTTAGGGCCAGCCCTTCGACTCGTAAAACGGCCTCAGGGCAAGCCTTTCGACTCGCTCCGCGCCTCTCAGGGCAAGCGGAAAACAATAACATAAGGACCGCGCGGCTGCATCCGAACGAGGCGAAGGCCGCCGTGTAATCCTGCAGGCGCACGTGGCAGCCTGGAGTTCGCGAGGCGCGCCTAAGAGTTCGCCTTCCGATTTGGGAAACTCCGCGGCAAAGGTGGACACCCCCACCTGTTTTCTACGCAAGTGTTCATTTGACGGGACTTGTGCTTGCTATTCTGCAAGTGTTGATTACAGGAGAGATGAGAGATCCCTCGCTCACGATCTACTTTGTTGACCTGCGAAAGCTCATCCTGTTGGTGACTTTCGCCGGAAGACGGGATGACGATCCTGGTCGGATCGTCATTTTTGCAAGTGTTCATTCTGAATGGCTTCCTCTTTGAGCAAGAGCGTCCCTCCGCAAGAACGTCCGGAGCGCACAAAGCCGCGCCTCGCTCACGATGACTTTGTTAACCGGCGAAAGCTCATCCTGTTGGTGACTTTCGCGGGAAGACGGGATGAAGATCCTAGCCGGATCGTCATTTTTGCAAGTGTTCATTCTGCGCGACTTTAAGTTGAATAAATCGCAAGTGTTGATTTCAGGGGAGTTGTGGATCGGCTTTTTGTAAGTGTTCATTTTGCGCAGGTTAGCAAAATTCGCCCCATTCGCGCCTTGTGCGGAGGGAAATCGCATGCGTGCGCGAAATTCGGTGGACGCAGAGACTCGGATCGCAGATGGCTGCGGGGATGCGATGAACATATGGCATGCTATCATAGAAGTAAATACAGATCAAGGGCTATTTATAGGTTAGCTATTTGGACTACGATTGTTCGAATGAGGCGCGAAGTTCTTCGGCGGACTCTCGGCGGCGCTAATTCGACCGCATGTTTCGAATGCCGAAAAGCGGGCACTTGGCCTCAACAAGCGGGTGCGGTGGGCTATAGATACAGCCCGCCAGGGCGAAAGGACGTAGCCCCGCGCGGGAACCGGGGCCCCCACCGCGCGCCGCCCGGGCGCGGAGCGCCACACACGAAAAAAGGCCGTGCGTTGGGGTGGGGGCAGCGCTGGGGAAACGACGGTGGGTCGGCATTAAGCTCCGAAAGCCGGCGGCGGGAGCGGCGGCACGATCTAAATATCGTAATAGAGGTGGAATGAAAGGCGGGATTGATAGCGCGTAACTTAGAGAAAAGTCATTCGAGCTAACCGAATAAACCAAGCAAAGGCAGCGATTTTTATGCCAATTTTATGCCACATCGCTAAGCGGCCACGAAAAATGTTAGATTCTTTCTATGAAGACAGGGTCAATCGATCCAATTCAGGCCGCTCATCTTCGGAACCTAGAAGATGAGGAAATTGGAACAAGTCACAGGATTTTGAATTACTACCTGCCATTATTTCGAGATTTCTGCAAGTCCAGAGAACTCGATCCGCGGGAGGTCAGAATTCTAGATTGCGGCTGTGGCGGCGGTGCAAGTGTCGAATACCTAGCCAACGCGGGATTTCAGGCCTTAGGTATAGACATAGCGCGCTTTAGAAGCGAGCAATGGAAGGAACGTGGCCGGTTGCCGCAGGTAGCATTCGTTCAGGCCGATGCGGTCAGCCTCCCCTTTGCAAACGAAAGCTTTGAAATCGTCCTTAGTTCGGGAATGCTAGAGCACATCGGCGTTGCGGAGGAGTGTCAGCCGAGGTACCGCGTCAAGCCTCTGGCTGACCAAAAGAGCCGTCGAAGGAAATTCTTGGCGGAATGCCTGAGGGTCTTGCGATCACGCGGGGTCTTATACATAGACCACCCCAATGGTAGCTTCCCGGTAGACTTTTGGCATAACGATTACCGGAGTCGTCCGAGGCTTCATTGGCCCGGTGAAAGGTTCCTGCCGAGCTTCACGGAAGTGTGCCAGCTAGTGAGGGACGTCGACCCGAACTGCATGGTCGCGCCAATTAGCCCCGCCGGGCGATTCACATTTCGGCGGTCTCAGAGGCGGTGGTACGGAAAGTTGCTTTCCGCTCCAATCGAATTTTATTTTCAGCTTCTGCGCCATGAGCCTTTTCGCGGTTTTGCTGGCTCTCCCCTGAACCCCTACTTGGTCATTCGCATCGAGCGAAGGGCAACTTAGCAATCGAAGTGTTAGTCGTGGCCCGCGTTCCATCCCTGATGCTGTTAACGGATATATACATTAACTCACTTATAGACACGGCCGCTCCTCGGGCGTATGGCTAGGGCGAACCCCTTAAGTAGCCCAGCGTCAGTTGTTCTAAAAAAAGAAAAGACCGGAGCGGTGTGGCTCCGGCCCTTTCTAGCAGGAAAAAGCAGATCCCTCGGTCGCGTTACTCCCTCGGGATGACTGTAAGAGCGATGAGAGATTCTTCGCTCCGCTCAGAATGACACCGGCGGTCTAAATGTCGTAATACAAATGAAATTCGTAGGGATGGGGGCGCATGCGGACGGGGTCCGCTTCGTTTTTGGTTTTGTATTCGATCCAAAGATCGATGAGCTCCTGCGTGAAGACGCCGCCCTTGGTCAGGTACTTATTGTCATCCTCGAGGGCCTTGAGGGCTTCGTCGAGCGAGCCGGGCATGGTGGGCACGCTCTTCATTTCCTCTTTGGAGAGCTCGAAGATGTCTTTGTCGAGCGGCTTGCCCGGATCGATTTTATTTTCGATGCCGTCGAGGCCGGCCATGAGCATGGCCGCGAAAGTGAGATAGACGTTACAAGAAGGATCGGGCGGGCGGAACTCGAGGCGCTTGGTCTTGGGATTCGGCGAATACATGGGGATGCGCACAGCCGCCGAACGATTGCGGCTGGAGTAGGCCAGATTCACGGGAGCTTCGTAGCCGGGCACCAGGCGTTTGTAAGAATTCGTCGTCGGCGCGGAGAAGGCGGAGATGCTGCGCCCGTGCTTGAGCAGCCCGCCGGCGTACCACAGGGCGGTCTGCGAAAGGCCGGCGTACTTATCGCCGGCGAAGAGCGGCTTGCTGTCGTTCCAGAGCGATTGGTGGGTGTGCATGCCGGAGCCATTGTCGCCAAACAGGGGCTTGGGCATGAAGGTGACGCTCTTGCCATACTGTTGGGCGACGCTCTTGATGATGAACTTGTACTTCATCATCTTATCGGCGGCGTTGACCAGAGTGTCGTAACGGAGATCGATTTCGGCCTGGCCGGCCGTGGCCACTTCATGGTGATGGCACTCCACATCCATGCCGGTTTCTTGCATCCGCGTGACCATCTCGGTGCGCAAATCCTGGAAGTGGTCCAGCGGCGGAGCGGGGAAGTAGCCTTCCTTGAAGCGCGGGCGATAACCCAGGTTGTTTGTCTCGCGGCCGGTATTCCAGCGGCCTTCGTCGGAGTCGATGAAGTAGAAGCTGTGCTGGGTATCCGAATCGAAGCGGATGCTATCGAAAATGAAAAATTCCGCTTCCGCGCCGAAGTAGGCCTTCTCCGCAATGCCACTCTTGTGCAGATAGGCTTCGGCGAGTTGCGCGATGTGCCGGGGATCGCGCCCATAGGGCTCCTTGGTGATGGGGTCGACCACGCTGCAGATCATCACCAGAGTGGGCGTATCGCGGAAGGGATCCATAAACGCCGTTTTGGGATCCGGCACCAAGAGCATGTCGGATTCGTGAATCGATTGCCAGCCGCGGATGGAGCTGCCATCGAAACCGAAGCCTTCCTTGAAGGAACTCTCTTCCAGTTCACCAATGGGATAGCTGACGTGCTGCCACAGGCCGGGAAGGTCGGTAAAGCGCAGGTCCAGGATTTTTGCGTTGTTCTTGGAAGCGAATTCTAAAACTGATTTCGGGTCCATCCATTCTCCTTACACTTGATATGAATTTGTTACTGCTCCAGGTGCCCTAACTCTCCCTCAGAGATCGAAATACAGGAAAAATTCGTAGGGGACTGGACGCAGGTTGACCGGGGCCAGCTCGCGCTCGCGCTTGTAGGTCAGCCAAGTCTCAATCACGTCTGGCGTGAAGACGTCGCCCGCCAGCAGCCACTGGTGATCCTTCTCCAGGGCATCCAGCACCTCACCGAGCGAGCCCGGGGTGCTCTTCACTTTGGCGGCCTCCTCCGGCTCGAGCTCGTAGAGGTCCTTATCAATCGGCTGACCCGGATCGATTTTGTTCTTGATGCCGTCCAGGCCGGCCATCAACTGGGCCGCGAAACACAGGTAGGGGTTGGCGGCGGGATCCGGGCAGCGGAATTCGATGCGCTTGGATTTTGAGCTTTTCGAATATACCGGGATGCGCACCGCGGCAGATCGGTTCCGCTGGGAATAGACCAGGTTCACGGGAGCTTCGAAGCCGGGCACCAGCCGCCGGTAGGAGTTGGTCGTCGGGGCGCAGAGACCTAACAGCGCCGAGGCGTGCCGCAGCAGGCCTCCGATATAGTATTTGGCAGTCTCACTGATTTGGGCGTAGCCCTTCTCATCCCAAAAGACGTTCTTTTGTCCCTTCCAGAGGCTCTGGTGGGTGTGCATGCCGGAGCCGTTGTCACCGAAGATGGGCTTGGGCATGAAGGTGGCGGTCTTGCCGTGCTTCTTGCAGACATTGCGAATCACATATTTGTAGAACATGACCTGATCGCCCATCCTGGTGAGCGAGGTGTAGCGCATGTCGATCTCGGCTTGCCCGGCCGTGCCCACCTCGTGGTGATGCACCTCGGCATGGACGCCCACTTCCTTGAGCTTGAGAATGATCTCGGAGCGTAAATCCTGGAAGGCATCCGCCGGAGGCACGGGGAAATAGCCTTCCTTGTGCCGCAGCTTGTAGCCCAGGTTGGGAGCTTCCGCTCGGCCGGTGTTCCAGACTCCCTCTTCGGAATCAATGTAGTAATAGCCGCAGTGAGCATTTTGATCGTAGCGGACGTCGTCAAAGATATAGAATTCCAGCTCCGGTCCCCAGTAGCTGACGTCGGCAACTCCCGTGCTCTTGAGGTAACTTTCGGCCTTCTGGGCGATATAGCGGGGATCGCGGCTATAACGCTGGCGAGTAATGGGGTCGAGCACGTTGCAGGTCAGACTGAGGGTAGGAATCCCGAGGATCGGATCGACATAGGCAGTTTCCGGATCTGCGACCAGCAGCATGTCGCTTTCATGAATCAATTGAAATCCGCGAATGCTGGAGCCATCGAAGCCGATTCCCTCGTCAAACAGGTCCTCGTTCAAGTCTTCCACTGGCAGCGAAAAATGCTGCCAGACGCCCGGCAGGTCCACAAACTTCAGATCGACAATTTTG
>QHYR01000060.1 GCA_003223315.1 Acidobacteriota bacterium
AGGTCAGCGAGATATAGGCAAGTTCGCGATTGCCGGGAGAAGTTCCTAGGCTGTGATGATAAAATGGCGCCACTCGGGGCTCGGGATGGTCACATTCGGCTGACCGGACCCTGACAAAAACACTCGGCGATTTCCTCCCTGGTGTCGGAAGGATCGCCGCCGACATCGCGGGCCTGTAGCTCAGGTGGTTAGAGCGCACCCCTGATAAGGGTGAGGTCGGTTGTTCGAGTCAACCCAGGCCCACCATCTCTTTCATCCTTCTGCCAGCTTAGTTATGCAGGTGTGGCGCAGATCGTGGAAGCGCAGACCGGCGATCGGGCTTTTGATCTTGGAAATGTCGGCTCTGCACGCGCAGCCTAATTCAAGGATTAGCCAGCAGCGGAATGCCCTTGGGATCCGGCGACGGCGGGATCGACTTGAGAAACGCGTAGATGTCGGCCAGTTCCTGGTCCGGCACCTGAGTTCCAAACGGAGGCATGGTGAGTTTGGGTCGGCGAACGTACTGTACAAAAGCCTGAAATGGGATGGGATTCTGGGCTAAGCGCGGCCCGGCTCCTCCTTCACCCGAAAATCCGTGGCAGGAAAAGCAACCGTGTTGAATAAACGCCTTTCTTCCGTTTTCAACATTTTCCGCAGGAGCCGTGCCGGCCGGCGCGCCAGATTTCTGAGATCGAGCGCTAACCGCTGCGACGGCGAGACTCAATAGCATCGCTAGCCCCAGAACGATTAGCTGTACGGAAAAACGACACAAGGAAGAACGGCCCACGGCGCCTCCTCAGACAGGCTGCGTGACGGTATCGAGTAGAGCCGGCTCTCCGCGCTCGACGACCGCCAGAGCGCGGCGAATGGCCGGGCCCAGTTCCTTTGGATCGGTGATCGGGCCCTCAGCGTACCATCCCAAACCTTGTGCGACTTTTGCGAAGTCGATGGCAGGATCATCGATCGCCGTGCCGATGCGGCACCTTCCGACATCGCGATGGTGCTGGCCGGCCATGCGCTCCACTTGCATTACCTCGGTGTTGTACGCGCGGTTGTTGTGCATGACGGCCAGCATAGGAATCCGGTGATGGGTGGCCGTCCACATTACCCCTGGTTGGTACATGAGGTCGCCGTCGTTCTGGAGATTAATGGATATTCGACCATACTTACGATTTGCGAGCGCCGCGCCCACCGCCGCCGGAGCACTATAGCCGATGCCCACTGATCCGGACTGCCCGATATGCTGATAATACTTCTCGAAATTCCAAAGCCTTTGCGCCCAGCCACTCATACCGTCACTGCGGGAGATCAGGGACCAATCCTTGTTTTTGATCTGCGCCCACAGTTCGGCGGCGACGCGCGCGGTGCTGAGCGGGCTCCCGTCCCAGCCATAGGACGCCCGCAAGAGGTTTTGCTCCTGCGCGCGTTGATGCGCCGCAGCCAGCTTGGCGCCGCGGGCCTCGAACGCCCTTTTCCGGTCCGGGGTGATCAAGCGCTTGACCTGCTCAATCAACTCGGGAAGCGTTTCCTCGGTATCGGCTCCGATGGACAAGTCCACTTCCTGGTACCGGCCGAGATCCTGGTAATTGCTCCGGCTGAATAGGTCGAGCGAGCTAATGCTAATGAGTTTCGCACCCGGTTTTAACTTTGATCGCCCAGGTGATCGCCCAGGCAAGGGACTCTGCTCATCCTCTCCATTCACGGCGCTCCAGAGGAGCGGATTCTCCAAAGACAAAATCACGTCCGCATCGGCTAGTACCCGGATGTCTTGATTCAGCGGATGCCGCGATGGGAAATTCATCCGCTGGATCGTATCGACGACTGCGGCTTGAAGGAGTTCCGCCAGTTGGACCATGTATTTCAAGCCGGCTTCCGTACGGGCGGCGCGCTCGGCAAGGATTACGGGGAACTCCGCATTCACCAGCAGCTTCGCAGTTTCGGCCACCGCCCCGGAGTCGCCCTCCGGCGGCGTAGTGGGGGAAAGCTTCGGGATGCGCAGTTTCATCCCGTCGGGGATCGCCCGCTCCTGCAGGTATTTGTCCATGGCCAGCACCACCGGTCCGGCGGGAGGGGTCATGGCGATCTTATAGCCACGCACAGCGGACTCCGCGAAGTGATTGAGCGAAACCGGCGTATCGTCCCACTTGGTGAAATCGCGGACCAGGTGCCCCACGTCCTGCGCGCTGTGGGCCATGTCGGTTCGGTCGCTCCGGTTAGTCATGTCGGTATCGTTACCGACAAAGACGACGACCGGCACGCGGTCGCAATAGGCGCTGTAGATCGCCATGGCAGCGTGTTGCATCCCCACCGAACCGTACATATAAGCCGCCATGGGTCTGCCTTCGATCTTGAAGTATCCGTGCGCCATCGCGACGGCAGCTTCTTCGTGAAGGCAGGTTAAAAGCTCGGGATTGCGGTTTCCGCCATAGTTGATGGTGGATTCGTGCAGGCTGCGGTAGCTGGACCCGGGATTGGCCGCCACGTACTCGAAGCCGAGCGACTTGATAACGTCGAGCATGAAATCGGACCCGGCCCGAACAGGGCTCAGCGGCTCGGCCCCACTCGCCGCATCTGTCGCGAGCTTGGCCACCGAGGTCTCGGATTGTTGCGCGCTGGCCGTATTTCCGGCAACAATCGCCGCGGCGCTGGTGGCCGCAAGTTTCAGGAAATCACGGCGATCAGAGACCAAGTGAGATTTTCGCATGGGGGCACCTCGCGCGGCTTCGTGATTCCAGATTCTAGTCACAGGCAACCTTGAAAACAATGGAATTGTATCTGTGCCACTTCCCTCAAGCGGGAGAGGCGAGATAGCGCCACGTCCCGGACGCAACCGGTTCTTTGCCTCCTAAGGGCGCATCAGAAATTCCGAAAATGTGAATCTACCGCGCATCCAACCGATCAATCCGAGGCGGATCGCCGCGCCCTTCGACCACTCCGACCGGCTGTTTGAAATAAACGATGTGCTGATCTGATTTAAGATTTGCGACGGTTGGATCATAATCCGGTGAGCCGAGATGCATTGGAGGTGACGATGAAGCCTATTGCGACTCTTTCAGCCCTAGGCGGGGTAGCGGCGTCTTGCTTGGCCCTTACGTGCTCGCTAGCCGCCGGACCAGCGCAATCCAAATCCGCCAGATCGCAAGGGGTATGGTCCACGAGAGCGCCACTTCTCACCCCGCGCTTTGATGTGGGCCTCGCGGCTCTGGACGGCAAGATCTATGTCGCCGGGTACAATGGCAAGATCTACGTGATCGGCGGCTTTACGGCCAGCGTCCATGCGATGGCACTCGATAAAGTCTTCGAATACGATCTCGCGACCGACACCTGGCGGCAACTTCCGCCCATCAGCAGCCCGCGCGGCTCGGTGGGAGTGGCAGTTGTAAACGGCAAAGTTCACGCGATCGGCGGGCGCGGACTCAACAACGTAACCGTTGCCACGCACGAGGTCTATGACCCCGCGACCGGGAAATGGAGCCAGGCTGCGCCGCTGCCCACGGCCCGCGACCATATCGGAGTGATTGTCTTGGGCGAGCGAATCCATGTCATCGGTGGGCGCATCTCTAACCACATCACCGACAACACGAAACCAACGCAGGCCTCCCGTGGGCTTCCCTATGACGTGGTGACTAACGGCCCCAACACGTCTCTGCACGACGTCTACGACCCGGTGACGAATTCCTGGCAATCGGCGGCGCCACTTCCCACTGCGCGAAGCAACGGCGCGGCCGTCTACTATCATGGCCTGATCCTGTACGACGGCGGCGAATGCCAGAGACCGAATCCCAAAGGCGGTGGTGACACTTTTGCCGAGAACGAAGCCTACGATCCGAAGACGAACCGCTGGCTGACACTGGCGCCGCTGCCCGCGGGGCGGCAAGGTTTCGGCGCAGGGGCGTTCGGGCAGTATGCCTATTTCACGGGTGGCTCTCTGGGATGCGGCGGCGGTCCGCCGTCGGACCAATTGCTCGTCTTCAGGCTACCCTGAGGCAAGAAATTACGCATTCCGTACACCTCAGCGTGCTATTCGCCGGCGGCGCTCCGAATTCGAGTTGTCATTTCACCAGCCACCTTATCACGCTGTAGTCTGCAGCCGCCTTCTGCTTTGGCAGTTCGAGATGGCCGTAGTGGGTGAGCGGCGGATCCCACACGATCAGGCGAATCTCGGCACCCGGGTTCACCTCCCGGTATTGAGTAGCCACATAGACCTCAAGCGCATTCATCGGGTCTTCTGGAAGCCAGTGGTTCCGATCGAAGTGACCCACAGTCCACACCATCTTCTTGTAACCGTCCATCCGCGTGTATTGAGTTGAGAAGAGTTCTTTATCGACATCCTCAAAATTGATGTTCCAGGGATTTCCAGACTCCTTGAGCAGACGTTTCGTCTCGGCCTCGACGTAGCCCTTCTCGCTGATGGCCGCTCCGTGCTCAAGGTCCTGAATCTGCTGCTTGAACTGCGGACGTCTGCGTGCTTCCTCGTTCAGCCATGCCGCAGCAATCTGGTTGATGGACATGCCCGGCACATACAGCGGGTTCAGGAAAAAGCTGTAACCGCGGCTATAGCTAGCCACGTCGCGGCGACTCAGCATATCCAGCGGACGACGCTTGCCGCCACCGCCCTCACCCTCGCCAGTACCGCCCGTGGCCACGCTGTGTGGCTGATTGAAAGGGCGCGTAAGGGAAAGCCGCGCCGGACCGCCGCTGCCCCATCCGAAGTAGCGACCCTTGAAGCGCGGACCCAGTTCTGGATCGGAGAAGGCCAGCAAGGCCAACTCACCTGAAGTCGAATGACCGCTGATCAGGATGTCGCCGGCGGTGTTCTTCATGATGATCTGTCGAACGCCCTGTAACACGACCTGGTTGTTGAGCAGGACATTGCGGAGATAGATCTCCCTGTCCGGCAGCTCGGTATTCAATAGGTACCGCGGCTGACGCTTGATGCTTTCGATCGGCTCTTCCCACCCGCCATACTTGAAGTTGCCCGGGATCGTGACGATCATCACGTTAATCTTCTGAGCGAGATACTGAGCCCAACCAGGATTGTTCTTCAGGTCGACATAGAACTCATACCAGTTGGCCGCGCCGCCGTTGATGATGATGAACCACGGATACCTATTCGCGTCCGGGTTCAGGCTGGTCAGTTTCAGGCCGGTGATGTCCCAGTCCATGTTGTAGTGTTTGTAGCGCTCCACGATCCACGCGGCCTTATAGCCCAGCGTCTTCGCGGGAATCTTTTCCAGGTCGCTCGGGTCGAAGGCCCCACCTGGGGCAGCCTTGGCGAGTTCGGTTACCGTCTTGCCGCCATCGGGCAAGTCGAAGCCCTCACCCAGCGCGCGGAAGTCGGCTTCCGGCAGCGTGACGTAAACAGCCTTCTTGTCGTCCAGCAGGCTCCAAATCTTTTTCTCAACGACCGCATTGGTCTGCTCTGGGTTCTGGGATTGCGCGACGGCGCCAGACACCGCAGCGGATGCGATCGCAGCACCCAGACAGGCACTGGAAAGATATCTTCTGCTTCTTAGACCGAGCTTCATAAAATCCTCCTGTCGCACACCCACTTTGGCTACTTGTAGTCGACCACGATGGCCAGAGTTGGCGGCGAAACACCACCTCCTGGCTTAGGCGTAGAGACTTGGACCACATAGTTTCCCGGACTGGCTGTCTTTTGTGGCGTCAGTCTTGCCAACATTTCCGTGTCGCTTACCCACCTGGTCTGCACAGTCGCGCCGTTGAAAAGAACAACGGAGTTGGGTGAGAAGTTCTGTCCCGTTACCGTAACCCACTTGTCGCTACCCTCCACCACGACACCGGGCGAAAGATTCGACACAACGGGTGGCAGGCTATAAAGATGTTTGCTCACGGGCCCATAGGTATGAAACGGAACGTCGTAGTCGGCGTGGTAGCTGATGTCCTGCACCACGCCGCCCTTGATCACCTGCTCGACCAACTCCGCATTGTGTATATCTTTGAGAGGATCTGCGCTCAGGACAACAACGTCACCGAACTTACCCGGTTCCACCGAGCCGAGCGTCTTATCCATGCGAGCCATCTGCGCGGGCCACAGAGTTGAAGATTGCAGAGCCTGCATGGGCGGGATACCGGCGTCCACATAGAGCTGCATTTCATGATGTATGGCCAGCCCCGGTACGTTCGCGGAGGCCGAGTCCGTTCCAGAGTAAAGTTTGCCGCCGGCCGCGACGAACTTGCGGAGGAACTCCTGAACATTCTTGTAGCCCTTCAGAAATTCGGACCGCTCCTTGGGCGGGCGATTTTGGGCCCAGTGGTACTGGTCAAGGAACTCCAGCCGCTCGTCATACGGCACGTACTGGAGATTGGAGTTGGAAAGCAGTTTCTCGTCTTCTGCCTCAAACTGCGGCGAACGATCGATAATCCCACCCCATTCAAAGTCCAGCGTCGGATTCAAGAAGGTGTGGTTCTTGACCAAGTGGGCGATCATCTCGTCAAAGTAGGTCGGATCCATCCATCGGTAGAGGAGGCTATTCTTGTGGCCGGCCGCGATGCAGGGCAACGACTGTTCAAGAATCGGCGGGTAAGCAGTCTTGCAGAATCCCATTGCGGCGATGGCCTTCTTACCTTCTTCGCTGCGAGTGGCCGCAATGCCGACTCCGGTCATGTGCTCGATGCCGTCTACTCCCCAGTCAGAGGTATTGAGCGCGTTGAAGGAATGGGAGATGATACTCAATCCTTGCGCATGCGCCGCCTTTGCAACCGCCGCAAAATAGTCGCCCTTCCAGTCTTCGTTCAGCGTGATGATGTCGGCCTTGTCCTTCAGAGCGGCAACCGCCTTCACGGCATCCTTGGGCGTATCCACATTGGCGTAGACCTGCATCTTGGCGGTTTCGGTTCCGGCCAAAGGATCGGTCTTGCCGTTTCCGCCGTCTCCCAGGGTTTCGTGGTGGTAGTAGCGCGGCGCACGGATGAGGCCCAGGTCCACGCCTCTTTTCAATGCGGCTGACCAGTGCCCTCCGCCCAGATCGAGTACGGAGGTCACGCCGTACGACAGGAACATCTCTCCCATGTACCAGGCGTAATGAATGTGAGATTCGATCAATCCGGGGATAAGGTACTTACCGGCAGCATCAACCACCTTCGTACCCGGCGGTAGAGCCGGGGAACCCGCTTCGCCGCTCCACACCTTTTGGATGACGCCATCGACGATCAGAACCCGGGCATCGGGGACTGGCGCTGCTCCAGTCCCATCGATCAGGGTTCCGCCCTTCACCAGTACGTTTTGAGCATTCAGGGCGCCTGCTCCAGACAGCAGCAGACACAGTACGAGACTGCGAGCGATATTTAGTTCCATTCGTTTCAGCATATGTGTCAAGCCTCGCTACTCTGTTTTGGTTGCGTGGGTTCGCAAATCTTCATTCAGAAGGTGTGCTTCGCTCCGTTGTAGGAAGATGTAGTGCGTTGTACTGGCCTGCCGAAGCAGGCTAAGGCAGTTCTTACGCGTTTGGGTCAGTCGATGCACCAAGTCCGGTCCCGCATCGTACCGGCTTTCACAGCTTTGAAAATCAGAATACCACTTGACGAATGCAGCCACAGCGCGACGAAGCCCTTGGGATGACCCCGCCCTCATTCAAGATCAAGATGTCGAGCATAACGTCCCGGCTTCACAAAAGTTCTCGTGACTTCTCCTGTGAAAAGGCCGCGGGCCATCGACCGGCTCGATTCCCTGCTCTTCTAGGATATACTGTCGCTTGACTTCTGTATCCGGCGATGCTAAACGCGCGATGTTGTTTGGACGGAAGCCGATTCTGACCGCAGGAGAAGCTATGTCAACAAAATTGCTACTGCCTTTGATGCTGGTGAGCTTTTTCTGCCTTGCGCCCCGAGCGTGGAGCCAAGGCCAAAATCAGTCGGAAGCGCAATTGCCCGAGGGAAGCGGCAAGGAGATCGTGCAGGTGGCTTGTGCCGTTTGCCACTCACTCAATCAAGTGAGCAACGCCGGGCACAACAGGGAGGACTGGGACACCGTTCTGCACCAGATGGTCAACGTCGGCGCTCCGGTTCCCCCAGACAAATTCAGTACCGTGCTCGATTATTTGGCTAAGAACTTTCCGGCCAAGCCACTGCCTCCGGGAGTGACCGTCCCCGGTTCCGCGGACGTCTCCATAAAGGAGTGGGTGGTACCCACCCCAGGCTCGCGGCCTCATGATCCCATGTTTGCCCCGGACGGCACCGCCTGGTATTCCGGGCATATGGCCAACATCCTGGGGCACTTTGATCCCAAGACGCAACAGTTCACCGAATATCACCCCAAGATGGCCAATTCCGGTCCGCACGGCATCATTTCCGACAAAGACGGCAATGTCTGGTTTACCGCGAACTTCAAGGGCTACATCGGCAAGTTTAATCCTAAGACTGGCGAGACCACCGAATACCGCATGCCGGATCCGCAAGCCAAGGATCCGCACACCCTGCTGTTTGCCCCCAATGGCTACCTGTACTTCACGGTGCAATCGGCCAACATGGTGGGAAGGCTGGATCCTAAGACCGGTGAGATCAAGCTAGCAACGTCGCCTACTCCCAAGTCGAATCCCTACGGGATGGTCATCAGCTCGAAAGGGGTGCCCATCTTCTGCGAATTTGGGAGCAATAAGATCGCCAGCATTGATCCCGATACACTGGAGATCCATGAATGGATTTTGCCGCATGAAGATTCTCGGCCGCGGCGCATCGCCATCACTCCAGACGATGCGGTGTGGTACTCCGATTATTCTCGCGGCTACCTGGGCCGGTTGGATACCAAGGCCGGCAAAGTCACCGGAGAGTGGCCATCGCCGAGCGGCCCCAAGTCGCAGCCTTACGGCATTACAGCCATCGGAAATATTATTTGGTACGTAGAATCGAACAGCCAACCAAACATGCTCGTGCGCTTTGATCCCAAGACGGATAAATTCCAGAGCTGGCCCATTCCGGGCGGCGGCGGGGTAGTACGCAACATGGTCCATACCCCGGACGGCAACCTGTGGTTGACGGAGAGCGGCGTGAACCGCCTCGCCTTCGTGGAAGTCAAAAAAGGGCAAAAGGTCTCATTGAATCGGTAATCAGCGAGGAGAAGAGCCGTTCGATCTTCTTCCCAGTGATCCTCTTTTTCGTTTCTGAGGCAGGGCGAAGAATAAGCATGCCTTCGCCTTGCTCATGGAAGTCCGTCGGCTTTTGGCTCAACTGAAGGCGAGAAGGGCCTATGACCAAAACCGTGTCTGTTGCCGCTACGTTCACGATCTCTGACGGGCACTGGCGGCGCCAGCCTCTTCTACTGCTTCGCGATCAATTGAGGCTCCACGACATCGACTCTGCAGACAGACCAACATCCATGACCCACCTCCCCACTCGCCGAAGCGTTCTCAAATACGGGGCAGCCTTCGCGGCATCCGCGGCCTTGGGGTGTGTCTCGCGAGGACAACGTACGCCGAGTTCCCTGCAAAGGAACGTCGTGATTATGTTCGACGGTTTTGGGCCGGAGTACCTCGCGGAAAGCAAGATGCCCGTTCTCGGACAATGGAAACGCGACGGGCTCTACAAATCGGTAAAGGGCTTAATGCCTTCGGTTACCAACGTCAATAATGCCTCCATCTGCTGTGGGGTTTGGCCAGAGGTGCACGGCATCACCGGAAACTCATACTTCGATGAAAACCGTGGGGTAGAGGACTACATGGAATCGGCCGAACTCCTGCTCGCTCCCACGCTCTTTGAACGAGCCGCCAAGCATGGTGTGAAGTCGGCGCTCCTTTCGAGCAAGGCAAAGACGGTCACCTTCCTCCTCCGAGGGGCGGAAATCGTGCTGACGGCCGAGGAGCCAACTCCGGAATGGGTGCGAAGGCTCGGCCCGGCACCAATGATCTACAGCAGGGAGATCAATTATTGGCTGCTGCGAGCCGCCATCGATATTCTGCGGAACCGTCCGGATATCGGTTGCCTTTACGTCCACACAACGGACTATGCCATGCACATGTGGCCTCCCGAGGCGCCCGAATCAAAAGAGCACCTGGAGCGCCTGGACGAACTTTTCGGACAGGCGATGAACGCCGCTCCCGATGCGGCATTCTTTCTCACTGCCGACCATGGCATGAACGCCAAAACCCGCTGCTACGATCTCGAGAAGGTTTGCGCCCGTCGCGGAGTTTCGCTCCGGAAAGCCTTTTCCGCGGGCCGCGACCGCTACGTGAAGCACAACCGCGGCTGCTCTGGAGCCGCATATGTCTACCTTAAGAGTCCTCAGGATGCGGCGAGGGTTCGCGCAATTCTGAGCCAGCTAAAAGGGTGCGAGCGGGTCCTTACGCGCGAAGCGGCCGCCCACGAATACAGGCTGATGGCGTCGCGCATTGGAGATCTGGTCGTGTGCGGCGATAAGGACACACTCTTCGGAGAAATGGACACCGAACAAGAGAATTTCTCGAGCGGGCTTCGCTCACATGGATCCGAGCACGAACAAGACATCCCTCTGTTGGTCTATCATGCAAACAACACGCCCTCCGGCGATTACTTCCAGCACAATCTGGACCTCGCGCGATCGCTCTACTCCGCCTGAAATCAAAAATAGGCGGAACTGGGGCGGCTTTGCCCGCGTCTATAGCTCCAGCGACAAGCCGGCGCAAGTCGGAGACCTCGAAAATTGACACGGAGGTGTGTCATGCGCAGAACTCTTTGGGCCGTTCTGTTAATTGCTGGCAGCGCTGCATTCGTAGCATACGCGCTCGCCGCGCCGCAGGCTTCGGGCTACCACTTGGTAAAGAAAGTTGTCCTGGGCGGGGAAGGCGGCTGGGACTACGTCAACGCCGACCCTGCAACCCATCGCGTCTTCATCTCTCGCGGTACTCATATTATGGTGGTAGATCCTGACGGCAAAGTCGTCGGCGATATCCCCAATTTGAAGGGTACGCACGGCGCCGCGCTGGTGCCGGAACTCAATCGAGGATTCAGCAGTAACGGCCAATCGAATTCCGTAACCATCTTCGATCTAAAAACTCTCGAGGTAATCAAGGAAGTTCCTCTGCCGGCAGCCCAGGGCCCCGACGGCTATCTGTACGATCCGGCGTCCAAGCGGGTCTTCGTCTTCAATGCCCGCAGCCAGGACGCTATGGGCATAGACGCGAAGACCGGCGAGGTGGCGGGCATGGTTCCGCTTGGCGGCAAGCCCGAAGCGGCGGTCGCCGATGGTCAGGGGCACATCTTCGTGAACAATGAAGACAAAACTCTCCTCGTCGAGTTTGACTCCAAGGCCCTCAAGGTGCTCAACAATAGGCCCATTGAGGGCTGCGAATCTCCCAGCGGCCTGGCCATTGATACCGAGCACAAGCGGCTGTTCGTCGGCTGCCACAACCAACAGATGGTGGTCGTTGATTACACCACGGGGAAATCCGTTGCCAAGATACCGATTGGGAATGGCATCGACTCCACCTGGTTCGATCCGGGCACCGGCTTGGCATTCTCTTCTTGCGGTGACGGGACGATTACAGCGGCGCACGAGGATTCGCCTGACAAATATACCG
>QHYR01000061.1 GCA_003223315.1 Acidobacteriota bacterium
ACGCAACTGTCGGAGGTGCGACGTTCGCAGCCACAACCCCTGCGCTGCTGGGCTTCGTCGCTGCATTAGCCGGGTTCGGCATGGGTCGCGGCATCGGCGGGACTCTTGGCTTCAAACTCGGAGTCGCTGCGGCAAAACCGGCCGGCTTTATCGTGGCGGATGGCTGGCCGGAATCCGGCGCGGCTTTTTTCTCGCTGGGAACGATTTCGGCAATGCTGTCCTTGCGCACGTATGCAAAGCCGTAGCTCGTCTGCACCTTGAACGTGCCATCCTCGAAGGCCACGATAGTACCGACGATTTTCGAGCCGTCTTTCAGGCGGAACTCATCGGCGCGTGCACTGCCGGCAACGGCCAGGATCGCAAGAGCAAACGTGATGGCTGGCACGAAGAAACGCCTATTGTTTCGCCGCCTCATGAAACGAGTATTCCAAACGCATTCCGGCGAGACAACCCCGCTGCCTGCCTCGATGCCGCAAACGGCACGCCCCGCGCAACGTGAGCTTAATAGTCGGTTTACGAGCAGCAGGGCGTTGGAAGCGGCTCCTCTGGCAGCGAGTGCCGTCTTCGTTTCGTATGCGAGCTTGGCTGATCGAGTTCGACGCCGAAGTGCTGATGGCGGCGCCCGAAGTAAGCTGGACCCAAAAATTCGGGAGGAAGCTTGACGCTTCCTCCCGAATTATCGTCCTGCTGGCAGCAGCAAGGGAAAGGTATTATCGCTTGCTTTGCGCCTCGGTCCGGGTCGGACGGACTTGCAGGTTATCGTCCACCGAGAAAACGTTCGGCACCGACTTTGCTCGGATTTCGGCGACGTTTTTGTCCATCTGGTTATCCACCGTGCCGACGAGCGTAACGTGTCCGTTTTTCACGATGATGTGAATCGACGGCAGAACTCCCATGGCGTAGCGTTGCAGGTTAGGGGAGCCGTAGATGGCTCGATACTCGGCGCGGCGAGTCTGATCGTCCATGGGGCTGTTGGGCAGCACTTCGATGTTGTTGTTTACTTTCGTGACGCCTTCGATTCCTTTGACTGCTGTTTCTGCGTCCTGCTTGGTCACGGGCTGCCAGACTTGGCCCGACAGCGTGACTTCGGAGCCTTTGACGCTGTATTGCAGGTTGTCGAAGACGCTAAGCCACGGTACTTGGAGCAGTTCGTGGCCTACTTCACGCGTCAGCCACTTTTCATAATTCTGGCTGCCGCGGTCAGGGGGAACCGTTCCCTGAGCATTCTTATCCCAGGCGAAGGTGCCTGCGGAGGCGATAACGCACAAAGCAGTAACTAACAGAATGGTTCGAATCGAGAGGGGCCTGATTGTTGTGGGCATATGATCCTCCCATCGTTTACCGTTACTAGTTCATTGGATGTCACCAAGTTAGACGAAGATGCGGCCGGCTCGTTAGCAGCGTGCGGCATGCGCGCATCGCCATGCGATTCTGCTAGGATAAGCAGCCCGGCTGGGACTGCATCAATCGCAAATTAATATTGGAAAGAAGGAGCCAGTTTCACAGGTGTGGGTGATCGCGCATCGGGGCGCTTCGGGGGTTGCACCGGAAAATACCATGGCGGCTTTTCGCAAGGCCGTGGAATTGGGCGCCGGCTTTATTGAAACTGACCTGCAACTCTCGCGGGATGCGCACCTGGTGGCTTTGCACGACGACACGCTCGAGCGAACCACCAACGGGCGGGGTCCGGTTTCTTCAAAGACGCTCGAGCAATTGCGCCGGCTCGATGCAGGGAGCTGGTTCCAGGCCTCCGGTAACGAAGCAGCTCCTCCCTTTGCCGGCGAGCGTATTCCCGTGCTCGAAGAGATACTGGCGTTCGGCCGCGAGCATGAGATCGGTCTGCTCCTCGAGGTCAAGGCAACCGGGCCCAGTGGCACGGAGCACGCTGTAGTAGGCGCGTTGCGTGCGTGCGGCGAAATCGCGCGCAGCGTAGTCCTCTCTTTTACCCCAAGTGTGCTCAGGCGTGTAAGGCAGCTCGAGCCCCTGGTGATGACCGGCTTTCTCTACAGCGACCACATGCCGTCAGCGATCGCTACCGCGGTCGAGGCCGGAGCCCGGCAGCTTCTGCCCCGAACAGACCGCGTCACTCGAGAACTGGTCACCGAGGTCCACGCGCACGACCTCAAAGTGGTTGCCTGGACGGCCAATGCATCCGACGAGATGCAGAAGCTGATCGCGGCCGGCGTCGACGGAATCATTACCAATTACCCAGACCGCCTAATCGAACTCCTCCGCACACCCCAGCGCTAATCGAGGCGAAGGTTATTTCCCGCGGCGCCGCGGCCGCGCGCGAAGGGCACGGTAAAAATCAAGTCGCGAGGGCCCTGGGTCTTATTCTCTAACTTCGCTCAGCCGCCGCAAACAGCCGCGCGAATTGCGCCAGTCCGAGTTCCTCGGCGCGTGCGTTTGGAGCGATCCCGTACCCGCGCAAAATCGCCGTGGCCTGCTCCTGTGGCATCAGCGAACGCAGATTGTTGCGCAGGGTTTTTCTTTTCTGCGCGAAGCAGACCTTCAGGAATTTTAGAAATCTCGCATCGTCAATAATGTCCAGCTGTGAGCGTTCTCCGGGGAGATGTAAGGCGACCAGTGCCGATGAAACTTCGGGAGGCGGCTGGAAGGCGCCCGGTGGTATGCGCAACAAAATCTCCGGCTTCGAGTAGAACTGGGTGAAAGCCGAAAAATAGCCGTAATCGCGGCTGCCGGGACGCGCCGTCATACGCGCCGCAACTTCGAGCTGTATGACCAGGAACGCTGCCTCCAGCCGATCGGCCTGCGCGAGTAAGCGCTGCACGATCGGCGAAGTAATGTAATAGGGCAGATTGCCGTAGGCGCGGAAGCGCTGCGGACCTATTAGTGCCGCGAGATCCACGGCCAGAACGTCAGCGGCAATCACCTCGACGTTCGGAAGACGGGCAGTCTGCTCCCGCAGGCGCGACAGCAGATGGGGATCGAGCTCGATGGCGATCAGACGGCCCGCTTGCCGCGCCAATAGCGAAGTCATCTCGCCGTGGCCCGCGCCTATTTCGATCCACAGATCGCGACGTTCGGAGCCGCCCTCGTTGGCGGATATTTCCCCATCGGACGGCGTCGCGCGCAGCACAAGCCGAGCGATGCGCTCGCGCCAGGCGGCGCTGGCAAGAAAGTGTTGACCCAGGCGTTGCGGTGCCACGTCGCGCCAGTGTAGCAATTCCCGCCCGCTCGCGCCGCCCACTGACAGCTACTTCCAGGAGACACCGCCTTGACCGGCGGCGCCCGATTCAGTACCGTCAAAGTTTCTCGTCTATAGGGGGTCAGGAGCTTTAGCTCTGACATTGCCGAGCAGGGAAGCTTCAGGGTTTTGTCCCCTGAAACTCCGGGACCGAAACAGGACTATGCGAATCCTATTCGTTGCTTCTGAAGGTTTGCCGTTTTCCAAGACGGGCGGCTTGGCCGATGTCCTGGAGGCTCTTCCGAAGGCGCTGGTCGGGCAGGGACACGACGTGGCTGTGGTTCTGCCTCGTTATCGAAATACGCAAATCAAGAATATTGTCATCAAGAGCCTGACCGTCCCGATGGGCACCTCGCTGCGTTTCCCGGCCATCGGGGTCGCAGCGCCGCCCGGCGGCGTGCAATATTTCTTCGTCGATGATCCTCAATATTTCGATCGCGAAGAGCTTTATGGCGTAGGCGGGCGCGATTATCCGGATAACGCCGAGCGCTTTGCAGAGGTCGCGCGCGCCGCCATCGAGCTTGCCAAGCAACTCTGGCTGCCGGACGTGATCCACTGTCACGATTGGCAGAGTGTTCTCGTGCCGGTGCTGCTGCGAACGGCTTACACCCCCGATCCGCAGCTTTCCGCCATACCGGTTATTTTTACCATTCACAATATGGGCTACCACGGTTTGTTCCCGCGCGACGTCTTGGCCCGCATCGGTTTGCCCGATTCGCTGTTTCGCGTAGATGGCCTGGAGTTTTTCGGCCACGTGAATTACCTCAAAGGCGGCCTTATTTTCAGCGATTACTTGACCACGGTAAGCCGCAAATACGCGGAGGAGATTCAGACCACCGAATACGGACATGGTTTGGATGGCGTGGTGCGCACGCGCGCTGACCATCTGGTGGGCATCCTCAATGGCGTCGACTATTCGGTTTGGAATCCCGAAGTGGATAGCCTGATCGCGGCGCGCTATTCGGCCAAAGACCTGAGCGGGAAGCAGGCTTGCAAACGTGATCTGCTCGCCGAGTTCCAATTGCCGGAAGAAAATCTGGAGCGGCCTTTGATCGGCATCGTCTCGCGTTTCGCGGATCAAAAGGGATTCGATTTGCTGGCTCAGATGGCGGACGAGCTCATGCAGGAAGATCTCGCTATCGTGGCGCTCGGCTCAGGCGAAGCGAAACACGAACGCATGTTCCGGGAACTTTCACAGCAGTTTCCCGAGAGGCTGGCTGTGAAGATCGCCTATGACAATACACTGGCGCACAAAATCGAAGCCGGCGCGGACGTTTTTCTGATGCCTTCGCGTTACGAGCCCTGCGGATTGAACCAGATTTACAGCTTGCGCTACGGTACGGTCCCGGTGGTGCGCGCCACGGGGGGGCTCGATGATACTATCGAGCCGTTCGATCCGGCGAGCGGGCGCGGCACCGGTTTCAAGTTTTCTGAATATACGGGACCGGCCCTGCTAGCCGCCTTGCAGGAAGCCCTCGCCGCCTATGACGACAAGACGGCTTGGCGCCGCTTGCAGGCCAATGGCATGGCCAAGGATTTCTCGTGGAATGCTTCGGCGCTTGAGTATGGCCGGTTGTATGATGCAGCACGAAAAGGAAGAATCCGAACCGCCGCGGTATCATCTAAATAGCAGCGTTTTAGCTTCCTTTGCGGGGAGCGCGCAGCGAAAGGGAAGATATGGCAGAGAATATTTCCAGTGTTACAGACAACAGCTTTCAGTCCGAAGTGATCGAGGCCAGCAATGCGCAGCCTGTAATGGTGGATTTTTGGGCGGATTGGTGCCGCCCGTGCCATATGCTAGCGCCCACGGTGGCTGAGATCGCGCAGGACTATGCCGGCAAGCTCAAGGTGGTCAAGCTGAATGTCGATGAGAACGTGAATTCGGCGGGCCGCTACAACATCCGTGGCATCCCCACCCTCCTGATCTTCAAGGGCGGCCAGGTCGCCGACCAGATCGTCGGCGCCGTTCCCAAAGAACAAATCTCCAAGATCGTCGACCGCCACGTAAATTAGTCTTCTAAGAAGCGCTGTCATCCCGAGGCCCCGACCCGGGGGCGGAGGGATCCGCTTTTCGATTTCGTAAGGCCCAGGGTTCCGCTTTTTACGGCAGAAGCGCTGCTTGCGTTCGCCATGCCTTGCCTTTCGCCTCGCGCGGCGAGTACGATATTCGTTCCGCCGCAGGCCTCGAGAAGCTTCCTGAGTCATCCGGGATTCGGAAAATTCTCCGGTAGAGTGCGGCCCAAATACCGGCTCAGGAAAGGGAATCCAGCAGGAATGAAATCGATCGTAGTGGTCGGCGCGCAGTGGGGCGATGAAGGCAAAGGCAAAGTCGTCGACTACATGGCGGCTTCCTTTGACTACATTGCGCGCTGCGCCGGCGGCCACAACGCGGGCCACACCGTCATCTACAATGGCAATCGCTTTGTCTTGCAACTGATCCCCTGCGGAATCCTTCGTCCCGGCAAACACGCCGTCATTGGCGCGGGCGTGGTGGTCGATCCTGCGGCCATGGTCGCCGAGCTCGATAACCTCAACGGCGCGGGCATCGACGTGCGCGGCAGGCTGCACCTCGCCGCGCGCGCCCATCTGATCTTCCCCTACCATCGGCAGATGGAAAAGGCAGCCGAAACGGCCCGCGGCGCGGCTAAGATCGGCACGACATCGCGCGGCATTGGCCCGGCGTATGAAGACAAGATGGCGCGCTGCGGCTTGCGCGTTTGCGATTTGCTGGAACCGCGCAGGTTCGGCGAGAAACTCTCGCGGGTGGTGGAGGAGAAAAACGCCGTGTGCCGCGCGGCTTATGGCGCCCCTCTGGAAGTCAAAGGGCTGTGCGAAAAGTACCTGGAATATGCGGAACGCCTTCGCCCGCTGGTGGTGGACGCCTCGTCGCTCCTGAATCGCGCCCTCGACGAAGGCCGTTCCGTCCTTTTCGAGGGCGCGCAGGGCACCATGCTGGATATCGACTACGGCACTTATCCCTTTGTGACCTCCTCGAATGCCACGGCCGGCGGCGCGTGTACCGGCCGGGGCGTGGCGCCCACGCGCAGTTCGGGAATCGCCGGAGTGACGAAGGCCTACACGACCCGCGTGGGCAGCGGCCCATTCCCGACGGAAATGTCCGACCTCGGCGCGCGCGAAGTGCGCGACCGTGGCAAGGAGTACGGAGCTGTCACCGGCCGCCCGCGCCGCTGCGGATGGCTCGATCTCGCCATCCTCCGCTATGCCGTTATGGTGAATGGAATCACCTCGCTGATCGTCACCAAGCTGGATGTTTTCGATACCCAGCGCGAAATCCAAGTCTGCGTCGGTTACTGCTACAAGGGTACTCCCGTTCACGAAATGCCCGCCGCGGTCGAGGACTTCGAGCACATTCGTCCGGAATACCGCACGCTACCCGGCTGGCAAGCGTCCACCGAAGGCATTCGGGACGCCCAAGAGCTGCCTCGAACCGCTCTCGATTATCTGAAATTCATCTCCGATCAACTCGAGGTTGAAATCGGCATGATTTCCACCGGCCCGGAACGCGACGCCACCATCGTCGCTTCCGGAACGCAATTCGCCTCCTGGCTCTGAGCAGCCGAAATGCTTTCGTTCGAGGAAGCCCGAGAAAAGGTGATCACCGCGGTTCGCGTCATACGCGGCTCGCTGGCGACAGAAACGCTGGAGCTTTCGCGCGCGTGCGGACGCGTGCTGGCGCAGCCCCTCACGGCTGATCGTGATTATCCGCCCTTCGATCGCTCCATTCGCGATGGCTTCGCTTTGCGCGCCGAGGATGCCGTTCCCGGCGCCACCCTGCGCTGCATTGGCGAAATCAAGGCCGGCAGCGGCTTTGATGGCGTCGTCGGCCCCGGCGAGTGCGCGCAGATCATGACCGGCGCCGCCGTACCGTCGGGAGCCGATGCGGTGGTGATGATCGAACACGTCTCGATTGACGGAGAGCGCGTAACGCTGAGCCGCTCCGCCAGCCGCGGTCAAAGCATTGTGGCGCGCGGTAAAGAGGCGCGCGCGGGACAGCAACTGCTCGCGCCCGGCACGCGGCTGGGCTATGCCGAAATGGCTTTGGCCGGTCAGGTGGGCAGCGCTCATGTGAGCGTTTTCAAGCGTCCACGAGCCGCCATTCTCTCTACCGGAGACGAAGTGGTGGACGTTTCCGCTACTCCAGGACCATTGCAGGTTCGCAATGGCAATAGCATTGCCCTTGAGGCACTTGCTGCACTGTCGGGAGCCGAAGGCGCTCCTCTCGGAAATGCACCCGATGAGAAAAAAGAATTGCGTCGCCACATCGAACGTGGCTTGGAAGCAGATCTGCTGATCATTTCGGGCGGCGTCTCCATGGGGAAGTACGATCTTGTGGAGATGGTCCTCTCCGAGTTGGGCGCCGAGTTTGTATTCGATTCGGTGGCCATCCGGCCAGGCAGACCTGCCGTTTTTGGGACCTGCCGCGGCAAGCCGGTATTCGGCTTGCCGGGCAATCCGGTATCCACAATGGTCACGTTCGAGCTGTTTGTAGCCCCCGCGATTGATGTACTCAGCGGCGCGGAACCGCGGCCGCTGGCGATTTTCCGGGCGCGGCTCGCACATGCACTTCACGAACGCAGTGAGCTGACCCATTTTCTGCCGGCTCGTGTTCAGAACGTGCGGGGGGAGCCCGAAGTTTCCGCTCTGCCGTGGCAGGGCTCAGGCGATATCGTTACCGTGGCGGAGTCCAACGCATTCCTGATCGTGTCGCCCGAAAAACTCGATTGGGACGCCGGCGAAATGGCCGCGGTGCTGCCCCGCCGCGGCCTGTTATGAAAAAGCTCTCCCATTTTGGCAAGGGCGCCGAAGTCGCTATGGTGGACGTCAGCGCCAAGGCCACCACGTTGCGTAAAGCCTCCGCGCACGGATTCGTGCTCATCGGCCGCGCCGCGCTCACCCAAGTGCGCCGCCGCAAAACACCCAAAGGCGATCCCCTGGAAATTGCCCGCATCGCTGGAATCGCCGCCGCCAAACGCACTTCCGACTGGATACCTCTTTGTCATCCTTTGCCCATCACGCACATTGATGTGACCGCGCGCCTGTGCCAGAATGGCGTCGAAATCACCTCGCGCGTTACGGCCGCGGCGCAGACCGGTGTGGAAATGGAAGCGCTTGTGGCGGTTGCCGCCGCAGCGCTCACCGTCTACGACATGTGTAAGGCCTTGGATAAGTCAATCGAAATCAGTGATATCTACCTGGTCGAAAAGACCGGAGGCAAGAGCGGCGATTATCGCCGCAATGCGCGAGGCAATATGCGCGCCAAAAAGCAACGAGCCCAATGAATCCTTCCGCCAAGACCGTGAATGTTCTGATCGTGGATGATAATCCGCTGATCCGCGAACTCATGGCCCAGGCGCTCGACCCAGTCTGCAAGGTGATCCTTGCCTCTGATGGTGCCGACGCCCTGTTGAAAGCGGTGGACGCTCCGCCCGATCTGATCATCACCGATTTCAAAATGCCGGGCCTCGATGGACGTCAGCTTTACGAGAAACTGCGCCATCGCGAAAGCACCCGCGATACTCCCTTTATTTTCGTGGCCAGCCAGGGGGATATCGAAGAGAAGCTGCGGCCCCTCGTAGCTGCCGAAGATTTTCTCACCAAGCCCTTTTTTGTTGCGGACCTGGTACGCGTGGCAAAAAAGTTTGTCGATCGCGTGCACCTGGAAAAATTGCAGCAGCGTGCCTCCCGCCCGGGCGTCATTCAGGGGCGGCTGGAGGAGATGGGCGTGACCGAACTGATGCAGTCGCTCGAAATGGGCCAGAAATCCTGCCGGCTGGCCCTGCGTCGCGCCAACCAGACCTGCGAATTATACTTCACTGCTGGCCAATGTAAGGACGCACGGCTGGGCAAGCTCGAGGGTGATGCGGCCGTCTATGAAGCCGTGAATTGGACCGATGGCGAATTCGAAATCGATTTCTCTGCTGTTTCAGATCGAACCAATACCACACGTTCGACCACCGGCCTGTTGATGGAAGCCATGCGCCTGATGGACGAAGCCAGCAGTAACCGCGTGCAAAGCTGAGCGGCAGATGCGCGTCGCAGTAGTGACCGTCAGCGATTCCGTTTCGCGCGGCGAGCGCCAGGATCGTTCTGGCCCGGGCCTCGCCGAGCGCTGCCGGGCGCTTGGCTGGCAAGTAATTTCCTGCGAAGCTGTTTCCGACGATCGTGATGTGCTGGAGAACCGGCTCGCGGCGCTTGCCGATTCGGCTTCCGTGGACGTGGTTCTCACCGCTGGCGGCACGGGAGTCGGCCCGCGCGATACAACTCCTGAAGCAACCTCGGCCGTTTGCCAGAAAATCCTGCCGGGCCTTGGCGAACTCATGCGGGAGAAGGG
>QHYR01000062.1 GCA_003223315.1 Acidobacteriota bacterium
AGACCTTCACCTGGCCATTATCGAGCTTGATGGGAATGGAAACCTCCATCACCCGCTTTGGCGTGCGCAGAATCTGCCGCAATCCCGTGTCGATTTTCAGAAACTCCGCCGCCATATCAAATTGAATCTGAGCGATGCGGAAGGGATTGAGATCCTCCCGAGGAGCCACTTTCGGAATCACCGGTTGCGGGATAGCTTTGGCGACCGTTCCCATCCAGTATCTCCTTCTCGTTTTGGCGCTTGGGGCGCTGTGCTCTTCTAGGTTCTTGCCGCGCGTGCGGCCGGCTGGGCATAACGGTCGCGGCAATTGGTGGAGCAGAAATGCGTGATATGACCCGATTTCTCTACCTTAAATGAAATCTCAGGGGAGACGTAAGTGCCGCAAACAGGGTCCCGATGCAGACGGATTGCGGCGGAAGACTTTTCCGGCCGCTGACCGTGCGTCATCCGCCGGGCATCAGACGCATTCCATCCCCGCACAAAACATAGCAACTCACCGGTCACGACCCCCCACGGGATGGCCCGAAATATGCGGCTGAGTGAGTTCACTCAATCCTCAGTTTGATCCTAAACAAGCGCGCAGTGTATTGACTAGCAAAAGGGCTTGTCAATTGAATCTGGCAGGTTCTGTCGAATTGGTTGGTTTAACTTAGGACACGGCCGGCGGCTCTATTTGCCTGTATCATTATGATCGTAAAGCGCTTACGCAGAGCTAGGGCGGCGCGCCCGGTGGGATTCGCTCGACACCCATATACGGCCTCAAAGCCTCCGGAATCAGGATCGATCCGTCAGCCAGTTGATAATTTTCCAGTAATGCCAGCCAGGTGCGCCCCACCGCCAGGCCTGAGCCGTTCAACGTGTGTACGAATTCGCTCTTGCCGCCCTTGAGCTTGAAACGAATGCCGCTTCGCCGTGCCTGAAACGCTTCACAATTCGAGCAGGATGAAATTTCGCGAAACTCGTTGGCTGAGGGGAGCCAGACTTCGATATCGTAAGTCTTGCTCGAAGCGAAGCCCATGTCCCCGGTGCAAAGCAAGACGACTCGATAATGCAGTCCGAGCTTCTGCAGGAGCGATTCCGCATCGCGGACCAGTGATTCCAGTTCCTCATAGCTCTGCTGGGGCCGAGTGAATTTGAACATCTCTACTTTTTGAAATTGATGCTGCCGGAGAATCCCGCGGGTATCTTTACCCGCAGCTCCCGCTTCGGAACGAAAGCAGGCCGTCCAGGCACAAACCTTGATGGGCAGCCGATCCGCATCGAGTGTTTCATCTCGATACAGGCTGGTCAGCTCGACTTCTGCCGTAGGCGTAAGCCAGAGATCGGTACCTTCCAGGCGAAACATTTCAGCCGCAAATTTCGGCAGTTGCCCGACGCCGGTCAAAGAAGCCGTGTTCACCAGAAACGGTGGAAGGTATTCCGTATACCCATTGCGCGTGTGCGCGTCGAGAAAGAAATTCGCCAGGGCTCTCTCGAGCCGCGCTCCTAACCCGCGATAGAGGGCAAAACGCGCACCCGATATTTTTGCTGCTCGCGCGAGATCCAGAATGCCGGCGCGTTCGCCGACTTCCCAATGCGGCTTCGGCGCAAAATCAAATTGTGGAGGGCTGCCCCAGCGGCGAACTTCGACATTGCACGTGGCGTCATGACCGACCGGGACAGAGGCATGCGGGAGGTTCGGCACCGAGAGCATGAATTCTTGTAGCTGGGCATCGAAGCGTGCAATCTCCTCATCCGCATGCTTGATCTCCTCGGAAGCCCGTTTCATTTCTGCCAGCAGATCGTCCGCTTTTTCGCCGGCCCGCTTGCGCCGGGCAATCTCTTCGCTCGCTCGATTGCGCTCGGCCTTGCGGCGCTCGGTGGCGGTAATGCGTTCACGCCGTTCGCGATCCAGCGCACGGAAGCCCTCGAAATCTATGCGCACACCGCGATGGGCGGCCATTTTCTCGAAGTCCGGCAGGTGCTCGCGGAAGTAGTTGAGATCATGCATGGCCGGACAGGATACCGTAACCTCGCGGCGCAAGAAACCCGCCATTACCACGGACGCATCCGGCTCGCGGTTGGGCAACGTGGTGGACCGTATATCCTGGCGGCGGTTATCATGGAATTTACACCGGAATGGAGCAAACTCCGCCACTCGCAATCTCGAGCCCCGCGAAAGGCGGCGACGAATTCCTCTGGGGGTTTTGGTATCCAGTTCTGCGAAGCAACCGAATTCGTGGCCGAAGGCTGGTGGCCTCCGCGCGCCTCGAAGTTCCCCTGGTCCTTGGGCGCGATGCCGCCGGCAAAGCTTTCGCTCTCCGCGACGTCTGCCCGCACCGGGCCTTCCCGTTATCGCTTGGACGCTACGATGGACACACGGTCGAATGTGCTTACCATGGCTGGCGTTTCGAAGCCCACACCGGCCAGTGCCGCTTGGTTCCTTCCATTACCGAGGATTCCAAACTCCAGTGTGACCGCATCCACGCGGGGAGCTTCCCTTGTGAAGAGCGCGACGGCTATGTGTGGGCATATTTCGCCAATTCCGAAGGACGTTCGCCCGGCGGCTGCCCGCAGCTGCCGGTGCCGGAACTGCCAAAATACGGCGGCCGCTATCGCATAGCGCACCTTTCCGCCACGTTGGATTGCAGCATGGATACCGCCATCATCGGCCTGATGGATCCCGCTCATGGTCCATTCGTTCATCGCTCGTGGTGGTGGCGGAGCCGCCGCAGTATCCGCGAGAAACAAAAAGCTTTTGAGCCGATCCCGCAGGGATTTCGGATGAGTTCCCACACGCCTTCGGCCAATAGCGCACCCTACAAACTGCTGAAGGTGTATGGCGCGGCGGTCACAACGCAAATCGATTTCGTGCTCCCCAACATGCGCACCGAAGAGGTTCGCTGCGGCAAATATTGGTTCACCAATCGCACCACCATCACGCCCATCCGGCACGACCTCTGCCAGTTGGACTTCTGCGCGGCGTGGAATCTATTTTCCTGGTTCCCGCTGGTGGCGCCGCTGCTTCATTTTTTTGGAAAGCGCTTCATCGCGCAGGATCAACGCGTGATCGAGCTGCAGAAGCCGGGATTGAAAGTTCAGCCGCGCATGATGCTAGTGGACGACGCAGACCGGCAAGCGCGCTGGTATTTTCAACTGAAGTCGGCGTACCTGGCGTCGCAGCAGAGTGGCATGCCGATGCAGCATCCGCTGGAAGGCCCCATCACGCTGCGCTGGCGCAGCTAGTTCGCTCCTGAGCGCCCAGCCGCTGGATTCGTGTTGACGAAGCCATGCCGCCCGGGTGTTCCTGGGCTTGCTACATCGCGAGTGCCTCGCGCCCAAGATTCACGTTTTGAGGCGAAGCAGTTTGGTCAGATTGCCGCCGAGGACCGCTTCTTTTTCCGCATCCGTGATCTGCGCGCCCAGGATCGCATCGATCGTATCAGGCCAGACAAGTGGGATATCCGTGCCATAGACAACCTGGCTGGCGCCTACCTCGGCTACTAAATGCCGTACGCCCTCTGGTGAGAACACCATCGAATCCACATAGATTTGCTGCTTGAGATATTCGCTGGGCTTTTTCTTGTTCACGCAGCCGGCATTCTGGCGCACGTCGCATGCCACCTCCGTGCGGCCAAGATAAGAGGGCATGTAGCCGCCGGCGTGAGCCGCACACAGCTTCAGGTTGGGAAAGCGGTCGAGCGTGCCGTCATAAATCATGTGAGAAAGAAAGAGGGTCGTTTCGAGCGGATTCCCAATGATATTTCCCAGATCGCCTCGGCCCTTCAGGCCGTCTTCCTTGCTGACGTTCTCAGCGTTGTTGGGATGCATGAAAACCATCACATCAAGTTCCTGCGCTTTTGCCCAGAAGGGATCGTAGTTGGGGTCAGAGAGCGGCTCGCCGTGCACGTGACCAGCGATGGCTGCGCCGACCATCCCCAGATTCTTGACGGCGTGCTCGAGTTGCTGCGCGGCCAAATCGGGGAATTGCAGCGTTGGGGACGTCAGCGCCACAAACCGATCGTGGTGTGTATCGCACCATGCCGCGAGACCTCTGTCGTGAACGTCAACGATTTTGGCGGCCAAATCACGATCTGCGGCATACCACCAAAAGGCGTTTATATCCAACACCTGAATATCGATTCCTCGTTTGTCCAGTTCCTGTATGCGCTCAGGCCCCAGGGCACGACCTCCCTGGGCGTAGCGCGCCAGCGGGGTCCCCTTAACGACATCGGCGACCTCCGGGATCGTGGCATGGGCATGCACGTCGATCACCTTGACGCGTTTGCCGCCCAGGCGCACGTCACGATGCGTGACAGGAGCATCTGCCGACTGACGCGGCTGCCCTTGGCCCCGTCCCTGCACTGGCTGGGCGGCGTCCAGGAAGCCGCGGCCGGTTGCCAGTACGCCCACCGTCGTTCCCGCTACGCTCCTGATAAAATCCCTGCGGTTCGGCATACTCTCCTCCTTCATTCCTCAATCCCTGTTCAAGCGCACTCCAGAAAATGGCGCGTCCGAACTAAGCCCGCCGGAGGCCGCTTTATCGTCCGGATTTTCGACTGTCAGGCTATCACAGACTTGCGCTTAAGAGGATATGGTTGACGTTGACACTGCCAGCGGCGCCGAATACGCTCACTGCATGGCCCCATGGCAAGTCCCACTCAATCTCGCCCGCCCAGCCGATCGCAACTCGCGGACATGACTCGCGGGCATCATTCGCTGTTTCATGAATGCACCGTCTTCTTTAAGGACACAAGCAGAAGAATCCATCTTGCGCTGGCCCGCGCGTTTTTGGTTCGATGGATGTTCGCATTGGCAATCGGGGATTGGTTATTTGCAGGATTGCGTATCGGATGCGTCATGATCGCACCGCCCGTACTCTGCGGGGCCGCAAGACCACAATCCGTGCCGAAAGAGAACGTAACCGGATCTGCATCCCGCATCGAAGTGAAGGATGAAACCGGCCGCGTCATCCGGATTCCGCAGCCGGTCCGCCGCATCGTTTCGCTTGCGCCCAGCGTAACGGAGACGCTGTTTGCACTGGGGTTGGGCGATCGCGTCGTCGGCGATACGGATTTCTGCGATTACCCGGCCGAGGCTAAGCAAAAAGCGCGCATCGGAGGCCCGGTAAATCCCAATATCGAAGCGGTCGCCGCGCTGCATCCGGACGTGGTAGTGGCCACGCGGGAGATCAATCGCCCAGAGTCGGTGCACTCGCTCGAACAGTTGGGTATCGCCGTGTACGCGACCGATCCTCAAACGGTCGAGCAAGTGCTGACCTCCACCGAACGGCTCGGCGAGTTGCTGGGCGCAGGCGACGCAGGGCGTTTGCTGGCGGCGAATCTCCGCCGGCGGCTCAGTGAACTCGACCGGCGGCTCGCCGGCTTGCCTGCGAAAAGCGTGCTGATGGTGGTCTGGCTCGATCCTCTGATTTCCGTGGGCCGAAACACTTTTTTGGAGGATGCGTTGCGCCGCGCCGGCGCGCGTTCCGTGATCGATTCCCCGCAGTCCTGGCCAACAATCGATCTCGAACGGATCGTTCGCCTGCAACCCGAATATCTGATTATTTCCAACGACAATGCGCAGCAGGTACAAAGGGAGTTGGCTGAGTTGCAGCAGCGCCCCGGCTGGCGGCGGCTGGACGCGGTGCGCAATCGCCGCTTCGTCGTGTTATCGGAGGCCATCAGCCATCCTTCGCCGCGCCTGGTGGACGGAATCGAGCAACTCGCACGCGCTCTCTACCCATCGCAGTTTGCTGCGGGCGCCGAATTTGTTGGCGATCCTTTACTGAATTGCCGGGCATTTGTTATCGCGCCGGCTTCTCGGCCGCCTTTCCCATACACGCGGTCAGGCGGATGCCCGTGAGGCCGTTGACCCTGCGACGTGTGCTCTGGAGTTGTGCGCTCCTTGCCGCAGTGTTGCTGGGTATCGTGTTGCTGGCGCTGCGTCTCGGTGCGGTGCCTTTCTCCTTCGGGGATTTGGGACAAAATTTGTGGTGGCTCGTCAGCGGTCAGTCAGAAAAGATCTCCACCGATTTCCGCCTGATCATGGTGGATATACGCCTGCCGCGAATCCTGCTCGGAATTGTCGTCGGTGCGGCGCTTTCGGTGGCCGGCGCCGGCTTTCAGGCGCTGCTGCGCAATCCCCTGGCGGACCCTTACGTATTGGGAGTCTCGAGCGGCGCCGCGCTGGGCGCTATTCTGGCTCTGCTGGCCGCGCCGGCGCTGCCCTTGATGACACCCGCGGCCGCTTTCGTGGGCGCCGCGGCAACCATCGCTGCGGTTTATTTTCTTGGCCGCCGCCAGGGACAGCTCGATAGCGGCACTCTTCTTTTGGCGGGCATTGTTACAGCCTCATTTCTTTCCGCAACCATCATGTTTCTGATGACTACGCTAGCCAGTCGCGATTTGCGCGGCATTGCTTTCTGGCTGATGGGCGACCTCTCCGTTTCGCTCCCCCGCGGCCTGCTGTGGTTACTGATCGCCGGATTTTTTGCTGCGGCGGGAGCCATTTTGACCACTGCGTCGGACCTGAATGTTCTGCTGGCGGGTGAACGAGAGGCCATGCATTTGGGCGTGGATGTGACGCGGGTTAAGCTGGTCGTGTACATCTCCGCATCGGTGCTGACCGGCCTGGCCGTCTCTGTCAGCGGTGCCATCGGCTATGTGGGCCTGCTTGTGCCGCACGTCATGCGCATGATCTTTGGGTCCGACTACCGCCTGTTGATTCCCACCTCGGCGATCGGCGGCGCCATTACAATCGTACTGGCGGATGCCCTGGCGCGAACCGTAATTGCCCCAACGGAACTGCCCGTGGGCGCCATGACGGCGATGGCCGGTGCTCCCGTTTTTATCTATCTGCTGCGCCGGAGGCTGGCGTGAGCGAAACCACAAGCGTTACGGAAGCGCGCCCGGACCCCGCCGCCCAACTCCACTCCCGGCACTTGCGCATCAACGTGGAGCAGGCCAGCTACGCCTATTCGGCGCGCAAGCACGCGGCGCCGCTCTTCACGCTCGAAGCCACCACCTTTCAGGCGCGCGAGCGCGAATTCGTGGCCATCCTCGGCCCCAACGCCAGCGGCAAATCAACGCTGCTCCGCTTGATCGCCGGCGCCATCGCCCCGCTCTCCGGCCGCGTGGAACTTGACGGCTTCGAGACCTGTCATCTGGATGTGCGAACCCGCGCCCAACGTATCGCGCTCGTGCAGCAGGAAAGCCCTCTTATTTTCCCCATTCGTGCCGGTGATTACGTCCTGCAGGGACGCCATCCCCACGGCCGGTCGCTCTGGTTCGAGAAGGACGAGGATTTCGCCATCGCCGAAAACGCCCTGGCGCAAGTGGGTGCGGAGCATTTGCGTGATCGCTGGATGCAAGAAATCTCGGGCGGCGAAAAACAACGGGTCGTCCTGGCCCGGGCGCTGGCGCAGCAGCCGCTTGTATTGCTGCTCGATGAACCCACGCTGCACCTGGATATACGGGCACAAATCGACTTGCTTTGCCGCCTCCGCCGTCTGGCCGACGAGCATCGTTACACGGTCATTGAGGTCACCCACGATCTCAGCATGGCGGCGGAATTCGCCGACCAGATTGTTCTGCTGCACCGGGGCAAGTGCCTCCGCGTGGGCACGCCCGCCGCTGTCTATCAGCGCGAACTGCTCGAACAGGTTTTCGAGGTCCCGCTCGAAGTCGAAGCCGGGCCCGCCGGCCGCCCGCGCGTCATGGTCCAAGGAAGAAGGGAAGAAACCAGCAACGCCGCTCGCCAGTAGTGCGCCATCGAACGGGCCCCCTGTCCCGCGTGGTGGGCCGATCCAAAATCGCCGAACCAGGAATGTTATAATCGCGGAATTCG
>QHYR01000374.1 GCA_003223315.1 Acidobacteriota bacterium
CCAGCAACTTTCTGAGCGAGTCCCAAATGTTCCGGGTCGGCTTGGCCGTCGATCAGCAGCGTCCAATCGATATCACTACTGTGCGTCCATTCCCGACGCGCCAACGATCCGAAGACAACGATCGCAGCATCTGTGGAAGGCAATCCGGCCAAGACCTTGTCGAGTCTCCCATCGGTCTCAAGCGCTCTCCGATGAGCTTCGTGTATAGCTGGCCACTCCTGCCCCACCCGAGACTGGAGACTGAGGATTGGATCGGTCTGAACCGTAGGCTCGATTCCTTCGGTTGTCGTGCCGGGAGGATCCGAGGCTTGACGCTCGACCATTGATCCGCCGATGGTTTATGGGGCGAAAGAGAGGCGAATATAACCTACGACGATCTGCGCGTCAAGGAAAGGTTCTAAGGTAAAGGTAGATGAGAGGCCTGCGACCGCAATTTCGTAAGCTTAGTCCAGAATACAACTTCAAAGCGTGACGGGGTCAGCGGCGCTGGGCGAGTGTGACGGAGGCTTTCAGGGGCTTGGCGTCGCGGAGGACGGTGACGGCGACGACGTTGCCGACTTTGCTGCGGCGCAGCGCGTCGGTGAAGTCGTAGAGATTGCGGATGGGCTTGCCGGCGAAATCGACGAGCACGTCGCCGGCTTTCAGTCCGGCTTTTGCGGCGGGCGAGCCGGGCTGGGCATCGCTGAAGCGCACGCCATTTTCCGATTGGCCAAAATCAGGAATCGAGCCGAACCAAGGGCCATAGCCGCCAGCACCGCCGCTGTGAGGATCTTCGGCTGCGACGGTGATGAATTTGGGACGCGCGGCTGGCGTGGACCCGATTTCGAGATAGCTGTGGCGTGCTCCTCGCGCGCGTGCCGCGCGAATGTATATTGCTGGTCGCGCGAATCCCAGACGTGCTAGCATGTGCGGCAACGGTGGCGGCACCGTGCTTCTTTTCTGTGCTGCCGCGTACTGAGCGATCCGGAGGCGATCTATGAAAACTTTCCGCGGTGCTGTCAACTTGAGTTTGGCATTGGGTTTTGCGTGCGTCGTTACCATCGGCGTGCTCATCGCTGCCACCGAGCCGCCCCCTCCCTGGGCCTACGGATTCACCGCTCCCCCAGACGCACAGGTGAGCGCTCCTCCCGCCGCCGCGCCGGTCAAAGATGACGGCACGCAGCGGCGTGTGCCCGGTAGCACGCTTTCGTTCACGCTGACGCAGATCCGCGATAACGCCGGTCCTGCGGATTGGTATCCAGGCGATCATCCTCCGATGCCGCCGATTGTGGCGCACGGGCGTAAGGAAGCCATGGTGTTTGCGTGCAGCCTGTGTCATTACCCCAACGGCAAAGGCCGTCCCGAAAACGCGGGCGTGTCAGGCCTTCCTTATACTTATTTCCTCCAGACCATGCAGGACTTTAAGAGCGGCGCGCGAAAAAGCGCCGATGCCAGAAAAGGCAATACCAACCTGATGATCAATTTCGCCAAAGCGATGACGGACGACGAGATCAAAGCGGCCGCCGACTACTTTGGCTCCATGAAGTGGACGCCGTGGATCAAAGTCGTGGAAACCAACACGGTTCCGAAAACGCGCATTGCGGGCGGCATGTTCCTGCGTTTGGAAGGAAATGAGAAAGAGCCCCTCGGGAAGCGCATTATCGAAACGCCGGAAAATGTCGAGGGAACCGAACTGCTGCGCGATTCGCACTCCGGCTTCATCGCCTACGTGCCTCCGGGAAGCGTGAAAAAGGGCGAGGCGCTGGTCACTACGGGCGGCGGAGGCAAGACGATTGCCTGCGCGACCTGTCATGGCGCGGATTTGCAGGGCCTTGGCCCGGTACCGGGAATTGCGGGCCGTTCGCCGAGTTACCTGGTTCGCCAGCTCTACGACATGCAGCAGGGTTACCGGCACGGCGTTTGGACGGAGTTGATGAAGCCGGTCGTCGCCAAGTTGACGACTGACGATATGCTGTCGATTGTCGCGTACACGGCTTCGCGGCCGGTTGGCGCGGAGAAAAAGGAAATCACCAGCGCGCGCCGATAGCGACGGCCAATGATTTGAAGCTGTTCGGCGGTTCAAGGACCGCTTTCTTCTATTTTGCTGGTATTCTGCCTCCGCCTAACGAGGCAGATCATTTCCGAATATCGGAAATTTCGTGTGAGCGGAGGGATGCTCAGGCGAGAGAGTTATAAGCCGAGGAGGCACGGCATGAAACTGAAAACGATTTTTGTAGTGATGTTTTTCTTGCTTGGTTCCGTGGCCATGTTCGCCCAAGAGGGCGGCCAAGGCGGTGGGCAGGGCCGCGGTCAGGGTCGGGGACAGGGCCGAGGCGAAGCCCGGGGTGAAGGCCAGGAACGGGAGACGGTGGTGGCCACGGATAAGGTGACGCCGGAAATGCCGGGTGTGGTGAAGGCGGGAACGAAGATCGAAATTGTGAAGAATGGGTTGCGAGGCTCCGATGGAGGCGTAGGCATGCCCGACGGCAGCCTGCTGGTGACGGCGAATGGCGGTCTGGACAAAGTGGACGTGAACGGCAACGTGACCGCGATGGTCGATAATGCCGAGCAGCGCGCCGGCCTGGCACTCGATGCCAAAGGCCGTGTCTTTGCGGCGCAATATTCCAAGAAGGTCAGTCTGATCTATCCCAAAGACAGCGCTGAAACACTGACCGACAGCTTCGAGGGCAAACCATATATCCGGCCTAACGATCTGGTGGTGGACAAAAAAGGTGGCATCTATTTCACCGATTGCTATCAGATTGGCGCCAAACGATCACCGGATGATTTGCCGCAGGCGGTCTACTACATCGCTCCCAACAGCAAGAAAGTCATCCGGGTGGCCGATGACGTCAATCGG
>QHYR01000063.1 GCA_003223315.1 Acidobacteriota bacterium
CAGCACCAGTGCAGCCATAGACCGGGACTCTTTTCCTCAATCGCCGCTCAGCGAAGACAGCGCGCCTCACCCGCGCACCGGCTACGGAAGAACGAAGCTCAAAGCAGAAGGCTTGGTACGAGACAAGGCGCGTGAGTACGGATTCGACTATACGATTTTGAGATTGACCACACTCTATGGCCCGGGAATGCGGGGCGGGCTGTTTTATGTGCTCGCTGATTGGGCGAGCCGCGGCCGATTCTTAGCCAAGCTCAACTGGCCCGGGCGAGCGAGTTTCACCTACGTCGAGGACGCCGCGCGGGTCGTGCTGTGGTTCGCATCTGCGGAAGCAGGACGCAACCAAACGTATTTTGTGTCCAGCGGTGAAACATACACCATCGGCGAATTGGCCGAACTCATTTCCAGAAAGCTGGCAGGCCGCCCTTCACAACTCTCCCTGCCGGGCTGGTTTTGGAAGGCAGTGCAAAGGTTGATTTGGCTGCCAGGAGTTAAGCGGGTCGTTCCGTGGCGCCTGGCCAACGTCATTGACGACAGCCTGCTGTGCGATTCTTCCCGAATGCGCCGTATTTATCCGGGAACGCTGACCAACGTGGACGCCGGTCTGCAGCGGACCTTTGGTCCCGATGCCTTGGAGGATGAGCTTGCTCGCGCGCTGGCGTAAATTCGTGTCGGAGCACTTCGAAGATGTGACGGTTCGGGTGATGTATTTCGCCACCACCATCGATTCATTTGTGGTGTGCGCGGCCCTGGCAACGATAGCAGTGTCGTACCTCCGGCATTCCATCACGCCGAATTGGTTCGCCGTTATCTTGGGTTCGGCGATTGTGTATGCGGCCTTCAAAATCGCCGATTTCTATCCGACGTTCATCTTGTGTTTTCCGCTGTTTGGCCTTTTCCTGGCTCAGGCCTCGGGCTTTTCTTTCGGCTCCTTGGCGCGTTTGCTTCTGCTGAACTTCGGGTTTGCGGCTGCAGTGCAGTTGATCTTTCAAGACGTGCCGCACATGGTTGCCTCTCGCGACGTTACCGTGCCATTACGGATGTTTGTAAACTCCTTTCTCACCCTGGCACCGACGACACTGAGTCTTCCCGTTTCCGGTTTCTACGCACTGTTGCTTTCGGCAACGGCGTATTACCACCCCGTGTTGTGGCATTGGCCGTCTGGGGCTGGTTATTACTCAAGTATCCTGATTGCGGCGGTGTGCGTGCGCTGGCTGCGGCCCAAGACCTTTGTTCCGGCCCGCCATCAGCCCCGGAATGAAAAACCGCTCAGCCAGAGAGTGGTTCTTTTCAATCTAGATGGCTTTAGTCTGCACGCCTTCCGCCGCGCGCGAATGCCATTTCTAAAGAAGATGGCAGAAGAGCACGCGGTTGCGTCCGAGGGCGCAATCACGGTATATCGCGCTCTAACCAATCCGGCCTTCGCCAGCATCATCACCGGCGCGCCGCCCAGAGTGCACGGCGTTTCCAATAACAATTTCGGACAGCCCATTCGAGTAGATGGCTTGCCCGACCTCGTGAGCGCGCGCCTCTATGGCAGCATTCATGTAAGTCATTTTTCCAAGCCACACTGGAGAGTTCGCTGGTTTTCTCTGGTAAATCTGGGAGCCGAACGCACCGAGGAGCTGGTTTTCGATACGCTGAAGCAAGACATTTTGAACGAGCCGGAAACCCGTCTGTTCATCGTGGACATCAGCGAAACCGATTTTATCGGCCACTCGTACGGCACCTATTCCCGTCAGTATCTGCGCGCCGGCGATAAAGCAGATAAACTCATCGAGAACTTCTGTGCCTGGCTTAAAGAGCATGAGCTTTACGACGATTTCACAATCATCATCTCTTCCGATCACGGCATGTTCATTGCCGATCACTCTTACCTTCTTTCATCGCAGGAGATCTACACACCGCTGATTTTTTTCGGCGGCAAGATCGTCCCCCAGAGCCGCATTGCCGGGAAGGTCTCCATTATGGACATCAATGCGAACGTAAGTTACGTCTTGGGGCTTCCGTATAACTCTCATTCAGCGGGTCGCGTCTTTGAATTCATCTACAAGCGCGACGCTGACAGGCAAACTGCCACCACAAAGGCCGTTGTGGGAATAAGGAGCGGAGCTATTTAGAACCGCACCATGCTCAGCTTTGCGAAAATGCGGCTGATGGATCGCCACCTGGGAAGTCTGCTTTGTGGCTGTTTCGGCCTGCTCAACCGCCTGAAGCGCCGGCCGCAGCTGCCACAGGAAGAGCCGCTTCGGTTGCAAAAAATTCTGGTGATGAAGTATTTCGGGATGGGCAGCTTGATCCTAGCCAGCCCGATGGTGCGAGCTCTCAGGCAGCACTATCCGGATGCCCACATCGATTTATTGACGATTGAGCAAAACCGGGCCCTTTCAAAAATTCTTCCGGTTTTCGACAAAGTCTACGCAGTAGACACAAAGAGCCTGTCGTCCGTGCTCAGGACCATGCTCCTGGCGCTTCGCCGCATCCGGCGTGAGAAATACGATGTCGTGATCGATGCGGAATTCTTCTCCCGGCTCTCGTCCCTGGTTTCCTATTTCGTTCGGGCTCGTTACTCCGTGGGTTTTCATCTGCAGGAGATATGGCGCGGAAACTTCCTCACGCATCCGGTCCACTTCAATTACTATCGGCATGCGATTCTGGCGTTTATGGCTTTAGCCAAGAGTTTGGGAGTGGAATCGGCAGACTACGAACTTGAGCCCCTCGTCATCTCCAGCGAAATCGAGAGAAGCGTTCGAGACAAATTGCAGACAATGGGAATCCCGCCAGGGCAACGCGTTATCTGCGTTAATGTGAACACAGGTCCGCTTTCTCCAGAGCGCCGCTGGCCTGAGCAGAGCTTTGCCAAATTAATCGCGTCGGTCCTGAGCGAATTCCCTGAAGTAGTCGTCCTGCTTATTGGGGCTCCCTCCGAGCTTCCACTCGTCGCGAAAATGCACAGCCTCGTTGGGTCGGATAATCAAGGACGCGTGTTAAATGTGGCCGGCAAATTCAGCCTCCCAGAGCTCTGCGGGCTGCTCAGCACATCCGAGCTGCTCATTACCAATGATAGTGGCCCTTTGCATCTCGCCGAGGCCCTAGCTGTGCCGACGGTATCCTTCTTCGGGCCGGAGACGCCCTTGCTTTACGGACCCACCGGCGATTCGCACGTAGTTTTCTATAAGGGAATCTACTGCAGCCCTTGTCTCAACGTACACAACCAGAAAAAGGCTCCCTGCAACGGAAACAATGTTTGTATGAAGTTGATCAGCCCCGATGAAGTTTTTGCTTCCACTAAAATGCTACTGCAGGGGCTGCGGGTTTCCTCTCCATTCCGGGTAACGTTCGATGTCTCCCTGAAGGAGCTATTGACGGATTATCATACGCCCCCCTCGGTTTCTTCTGCTCCTGAGCACGTTCCAGTCTCAGTCCTATCAGACAAGTAAGAGAATGACCAAATTTCGCCGATCACGATTCCCACCTTCACCGCACGAATACCGCTGAGCCTGCCCTGAGATCTGCGGATCCCCAACAGGGCCTGTCCCAAAACTGTCCTTTCGTACGGTTGTCGTGGCTTCTTGTTTCAAGTTACAACACCAGGTAAGTATCGTTCACTGCCATGTAACCGCCTCGGACAGCTACACCCAACGTGCGTCCTGCGCCATGCGATTTCAAACGGGGGCGCGGCCTGATGCGCCGTTGAACTGATTCGCCTCGCACTGTTTTTTGGGCCACGGAATTTGAAAAGGAGACCCATGTCTCGAAAAATGGGATTCGCTTCCTTCTCTGTCGGCGTGCTGGTATTTCTGGTGGCGATCAGCCCGGCGAGTGCGCAAACGCGCCCAGGGCTAATAACCCGGAATATCGAAGAAGCAGAGCGCGCCACGCTTCGAGGCAACCTTCGTCAGGAAGCAATCCGCCAGAACGATCGTGGCCCAGTCCCCGATAACCTTTTGCTGGAGCACATGTTGTTGCAGTTGCGCCGGTCTCCCCAGCAAGAGCAGGCGCTGCAGGAGTTCATCAACGAACTCCACACGCAAGGCTCGCCGAACTTTCATCGATGGATCAGCGCCCAGGAATTCGGAGCGAGATTCGGTCTCGCGCAGACAGATCTCAACGGCATCGTGCAATGGCTGCGGTCGCACGGTCTTCAGGTGAACACCATCTATCCCAGCGGGATGGTGATCGATTTTTCCGGTACAGCGCGCCAAGTGAGCCAAACGTTTCACACGCCAATTCACCATTTTGAATTCAAAGGCGAGCGGCACATCGCCAATGTGAATGATCCGCAGATTCCCGCGGCGTTGGCCCCGGCGATCATGGGCGTAGTCTCCCTGAATGACGTCAAGCCGGTCGCCCTGCACAAGATGCGCAAGGCCAGGACGAACTTCACATTTGATTCTTTTGGCGCTACCTATGCGTTGGTGCCGCCGGACCTGGCGACTATATACAACCTCAATCCTCTCTTTGGCGCAGGCTACGCAGGCCAGGGGCAGACGATCGTACTGATCGAAGACACGAACGTATACAGCGCTGCGGACTGGACGGCCTTCCGCTCCACGTTTGGTCTCTCAGGCTACTCGTCGGGTTCTTTCACGACGATTCATCCGGGCCCTTCAGGCGGCCCCAACAACTGCAGCAATCCCGGCGTGATCGCCCCGAACGACGCGGAAGCGATATTGGACGCGGAATGGGCCAGCGCCGCGGCGCCTGGCGCCACCCTGCAGATGGCATCGTGCGCGGATACCACCACGACGTTCGGCGGATTGATTGCCATCGAAAATCTGATCAACGGCCACGGTCAAGCACCGGCCATCATGAGCATCAGCTACGGCCAGTGCGAGACGGAGAACGGCGCAGCGGCTAACGCCGCCTATAACTCGGCCTATCAGCAGGCCGTGACCGAGGGTGTTTCGATCTTTGTCGCCGCGGGCGATAGCGGTGCGGCCGGCTGCGACAACAGCGTTTCCGCAGCTACCCACGGCGTCGGCGTCAATGCTTTTGCGTCCACGCCATACAACGTGGCCGTGGGTGGCACGGACTTCAGCGACACGTACTCTGGCACAAACAACCTCTACTGGAACTCGACAAACACGTCCACCTTCGCATCGGCGCTGTCTTATGTTCCGGAAATTCCTTGGAACGACTCCTGCGCCGGCCAGTTGATCTCCAACTATGAAGGCTATAGCACACCGTATGGATCGAATGGTTTCTGCAGCAGCGAGATCGGCGGATTCCTACAAACGACGGCCGCAGGCGGCGGTGGCCCCAGCGGCTGTGCGACGGGGACGCCCTTAATCAGCGGCGTTGTAGGGGGAAGTTGTCAGGGATGGCCCAAACCTTCCTGGCAATCCATACTCGGTAACCCGAATGACGGTGTGCGCGACACTCCGGACGTGTCGCTATTTGCGGCCGACGGTCTTTGGAGCCACTACTATGTATTTTGTTGGTCCGATACTGCGAATGGAGGAGCCGCTTGCACGGGTGCTCCCAGTGGCTGGTCCGGCGCGGGCGGAACGTCATTCGCGTCACCCATTATGGCAGGTGTCCAAGCCCTCATAAACCAGAAGGCAGGTTCGCGTCAGGGCAATCCCAATCCTGAGTATTACCACCTCGCTGCAACAGAATACGCGTCCAATGGCACCTCCTGTTTCTCGGGTAATGGTGCTGGCGTGAGTAGCGCCTGCATTTTTTATGACGTGACCCAGGGCGACATGGACGTGAACTGTACCGGTAAATTCAATTGCTACCAGCCTTCGGGCACGAGCGGAGTGCTTTCAACTTCGGATATGGCTTACAACCCCGCGTATGGCGCAACGACCGGATGGGACTCCGCAACCGGGATCGGCAGCATCAACGCGGCAAATCTCGTCAACAACTGGCCAAACAGTACCCCAGCGTTCCTGCTTTCCGCGTCGCCGAGCAGCTTGAGTCTCACCCAGGGAACGAACGTTACAACCGCGATTAGCGTGATTCAGCAGAACGGCTTCAGTGGCAGCGTCAGCTTGTCTGCTTCCGGTCTGCCCAGCGGGGTGACGGCGTCATTCAGCCCGAATCCCGCGACGACTTCGAGCTCGCTGACCCTGACGGCTACCAGCACCGCTGCGACAGGAACAGTGGCCCTGACGGTTACCGGTACCTCAGGCAGTCTAGCCAGTTCCACGACGGCCACGCTGACCGTGACGATCGTAGGAAATTTCGCGCTTTCTTCCTCGCCCAGCAGCTTAACTATTCAGCAGGGAACCAGTGGCACGGGCACGATTACTGTGGCGCCGCTGAACGGCTTCAACAGTAGCGTCAGCCTGTCTGCTTCCGGTCTGCCTAGCGGTGTGAGCGCCTCATTCAGCCCGAATCCGGCGACATCGTCCAGCACTATGACTCTGGCGGCCAGCAGCACCGCTGCCACAGGCACATTCTCGGTGACGGTCACAGGGACGGCGGGGGGCTTGGTCAATAGCACCACGGTGTCGGTGACGATAAGCCCTGGGCCGAACTTCACGCTTTCTGCATCGCCCAGCAGCTTAATCTTTCCGCAGCGAGCCGGCGGCGCGAGCACGATTACCGTGACTCCGCAGAACGGCTTCACCGGCAGCGTCAGTCTGTCTGCTTCCGGTCAGCCCAGCGGTGTGACGGCGTCGTTCAGCACGAATCCTGCTACCGCGTCCAGCACCCTGACGCTGACGGCCAGCAGCACAGCCACGACGGGCACCTTCTCGGTGGCAGTCGCGGGCACCTCCGGCAACTTAACCCATTCGACCACACTTAGCTTAACTGTTACTGCCGCAAACAACTTTACTTCGGGTTGGCTCGACAGCGATGTGGGGTCCACCGGTGTGGCTGGCAGCGCGACTTTTGCGAACGGCACCTTCACGGTTAATGGTGCGGGGCAACAGGTCTGGGACACCGCGGACAGTTTCAATTTCGCCTATCAGGTCCTGTCGGGTGACGGCACGATCGTGGCCCGGGTGGTGAGCGTCAGCCCCACTTCGGCCACTCCTGGAGTCATGATCCGGGATTCGTTGAACCCCAACGCCATGAGCGCCTTCGGCGCCTACTTTAACTCGAATGCGTATCTGAACTACCGCAGCACCACGGGAGGCAACACCAGCCAGTCCAGCGCCCCGGCCGGCAGTCTGCCCTATTGGCTGAAGCTGTCACGCAGCGGGAGCACGGTGAGTGCCTACACCTCGGCTGACGGGGTGAACTGGACGCCCATTGGATCGAGCCAGACCATCAACATGGGTCAGAGTGTGTACATCGGGCTGGCGCTGTGCAGCAACAACACCTCCACACTGGCCACGGCTACTTTCGACAACGTCTCGGTGAACTCCACGGCCGCCCCGGCACCGCTGATCAGCAGTGTTTCGGCGACGACGGGATCGGTAGGTAGTCAGGTCGTGCTTGCCGGCAGCGGCTTTGGAGCGACGCAGGGCAATAGCATCGTCACGCTGAACGGCGCGCCGGTGACTATCAACGCCTGGAGCAACACTGCGGTTACCATCACGATTCCCTCGGGAGCGACCTCCGGTCCCTTGGTAGTTTCCGTGGCTCCCAGCATGAACGACAGCAACCCGATCCCCTTTACCGTGACTGCACCACAGCCCAGTTTCATGCTTTCCGCATCGCCCAGCAGCTTGAGCATTCCTCAGGGAGCCAGCGGAACGAGCACGATTAGCGTGACTCCGCAGAACGGCTTCACCGGCAGCGTCAGCTTGTCTGCTTCCGGTCAGCCCAGCGGCGTGACGGCGTCGTTCAGCACGAATCCTGCTACGGCTTCGAGCACCTTGACGCTGGCAGCCAGCAGCACAGCCACGACAGGGACTTTCTCGGTGGTTGTCACGGGTACATCCGGTAAC
>QHYR01000064.1 GCA_003223315.1 Acidobacteriota bacterium
CCATGGCAACCTCTATGCCGGGGGTGGTTCGAACGCCAAGATTATGAAATTTGATAACGGCGGCAATTCCACAACCGTTTTCGAATCCCAGGACATGACCGCGCAAGCGCTGGTCTTCGATAAGAGTGATAACTTGTACGTGGCCACGGCGCCTGATGGCAAGGTCTACAAGGTCACTCCTGCCGGGCAGAAGTCCGTCTTTTTTGATCCCAAAACCAAATATATCTGGGACCTCGCGCTTGGCCCCGACGGTACGCTCTTCGTGGCCACCGGTGACCCCGGAAAAATCTTCGCCGTCGATCCCAGCGGTAATTCGCAGCTCTTCTATAATGCCGAAGAGACTCACGTCCGCACTCTGGTCCTTGACGGCAAAGGGAACCTTCTCGCGGGCACCGAGCCAAACGGGCTCGTGCTACGTATTTCGTTAGGCGCTGAGTCGACCGCTTCGCAGAGCGCGAAGACTCCGGCAGCGCGGCAGCCCTCAGGGAAGCGCGCCGCCAGCCAGGCTGCCGCGCAGACCGCCGCCAAAAAAGAAGACAGCTCGGACGAAGGCGGCCGTCCCGCATACGTGGTTTACGAAACAAGTAAGAAAGAGGTCACCGCGCTGGCCTTGGATCCTTCAGGCAATCTCTACGTGGCCGCAATCGGAGAAAAACGCCCTGGGCCGCCTCAGCCGCCCGTTCAGCAAGCCGAACAAGAGAACGCCCCTAATGGCCAAACCATAACCGTTACGGTCGGCGCGCCCGGCGGCCTTCAGCAACCGCAGCAGGCCACGCCATTTGTCCCTTTTCCGGCACTCTCTTCGGCGGCCGTATACCGCATTGCGCCGGATGGTTCGCCCGAAGAAATTTGGACCTCCCGCGAGAACTCCGTCTACGCCATGGGTATTTCTCCGGAAGGCAAGCTATTGCTGGGCACCGGCAACCAGGGCGCTATCATGCAGCTCGAAAGGGACCGCGTTTTCTCGCGATTGGCAAAGGCTGAGTCCCAGCAGGTTACGTCTTTCGTGCGGGCATCGAACGGAAAGATCTATGTGGCTACTGCGAATCCGGGAAAGGTCTTTACGCTCGGCCCGGAACTTGAATCCGAAGGTACATTCGAGTCCGAGCCCTTCGATGCGCGTATATTTTCGCGTTGGGGAAGGCTCACCTGGTGGGGCGAAAATGGAACCGGCTCCGTCGTCGAACTCTACGTCCGCGCTGGAAATACTTCCGATCCTGGAAAGAACTGGAGTCACTGGGCCGGGCCTTATCGAGATCCCAAGGGACAGGAAGTGGAGTGCCCGCCGGCACGCTTTGTGCAATGGAAGGCCATCTTGCACGGCGGCAGTAATCCTCCGAATCTCTCCTGGGTCGAGATGGCTTACCTGCCCAAGAACGTTGCGCCTCAAATTGGCAGCGTTGTCATGCAAAACCCGGGAGTGCGGGTTTCCGGGTTTGGGCAGCAAGCTGGTCCGCCCCAGGCCGCGCCGGTGCAGCTGCGCATGCCCGCGGCGCCGGGTACGCAAGGCGGCGCAGCGCAGCGCGGCAGCGAATCGCCCCGATTCGAGCCGCCGCCTCAAGGCTTCGCGCAAAAGGGCTATCAAGCCGTTCTATGGAGCGCAGAAGACTCCAATGACGACGAGTTGACTTACTCGGTCTTTTATCGCGGCGAAAACGAAAAGGATTGGAAGCTGCTGAAAGACAAACTCGAGCAGAAATTCTATTCCTGGGACACCAACTCGTTGCCTGACGGCGCTTATTACTTGAAGATCGCGGCGTCTGACGGAAAATCGAATCCACCCAACGAGGCACTGACGGCCGAGCGCGCGAGCGAGCGCTTTGTCGTTGATAACACGCCACCGGCCATAACCGACATAGCCTCAGAACCCGCGCCAGGTGCTGCCGGCGATCCTGCGGTGACGGTGCGCTTCCGCGCCAGCGACAGCGCGAGTTCCATTGTGCGCGCGCAGTATAGCCTCGACGCCGGTGATTGGACGATCGTGCCGCCGGTCGGCGGCCTGAGCGATTCGCCTGCGGAGCAGTACTCCGTTACCTTGCGTGGCATCACGCCCGGGGAGCACACCGTCTCCGTGCGCGTGTACGATCAATTCGAAAACGAGTCGGCGGCTAAAGTCACCTTTATCGTTCCCGCTGCCAAACGCTGAGGCGCGCTGTCCGGCAATTCCGGACCCGAGGGCCCATCCGCGCCCGGCGGCGTCAACTCGCCCAGCGCTCTCGCTCCGCGGTCGCGTGGTAACGTTCGATTCGCAGTCCGACGCCTAGCAGCGCCGAATCGGTCTCCTGAAGGCGTATAACGCGCGCAGTGCATTGGACCTCCGAAGCCGCAAGGCCGGAGATTTCGCTGGGCATCCTCAGCTTCAATTCCACTTGCACCCCGATCTTCAGCGGATACGCCGTCCACATGAAAATGCCGCGCTGCGACAAGTTCTCCGATTCGGCCATTTGCTCGCCGGCGCTCTGATTGCCTATCAGCTTGAATTTTAGCGGTATGCGAACGTTCACACGGGTCTCATTGCGGCGATCGGTCAGGGTAGTCATGTTTTCTCCAGCGCGGGGAAGGAGTTCGCGCGATTTTTGGATTTGGAAGGGGGTAGGAGAATCTTAGGTGCGATCGCCGGGCGGCTGCAAGGCTCTTTCCCGCGCCGTTGCGGAATCGGTCAGCATATCGGCGGCACTGCTGCCCGCGAAACGATTACACGCTCGCCCGAGCAGGAGACTCAGAAGGTCAATCCCGAGAGTTGTAACCTATTGCGTGGTCACCGTGATTTGGGCTGTATGGTTGATGCCGCCGATCGCGGCACTTACGGTGACGGCTCCCGAGGCCACAGGCGCTGTCGAAGGAACTTGAATTGCGAAGGGATAGCTTACCACTGCGGAGCTGCTTGTACTCTTTGAACTGCCGCCGCAGCCGATCATGATCGCCAGCGCGGATACCAGAACAACACCGGGCACGAGCCTCGGCCAAGCATGCGATTCCGTATCGCTGGCGCCCGGTCGTGCGAAGCTGGCGAGAACGAAAGCCAACCCGCCCAAAAGGACTCCCGCAACTCCCCACCAGCCAAGTTCGCGGTAACTTCCCGGCGGGGTAAAGCCCGCGGTGATCGCAGGCACCACCGCGCACGTCGTCGACCCAGGCGGAGGAGGCACTGTGGAGCTACCGCCGAGCGTGGCCGGCACAGTGCAAGTGAAGCTCGGAGTGCCCACGAAGCCATTCAGCCGCGTCAATACCAGAGTTACGCTGCCACAGGAGCCTTTCTTCACGGTGAGTTGGGTTGGCGCAAAGGCCAGCGAAAAATCTACAGAGGTCACAGCATTTGCCGTGCTCGCCGGGCTGACCGAAGTCCACTGCGTGACCAAGACGAATGCGTCGATCGACCCTAAGCCGGTGGCCAAATCGTATCCTGGCAGAGCGTTATAGCCTATCTTTGCCGATGCACCGCAAGGAGGGTTGAACGGGTTGAACGGAACCTTGTTATCCCCACTTTGGACGTCATGGAACGCCGACTGCGGGAGGCGCGCCGCCAAAGGATAGAGCACCGGATTGATGTTTCCCAATCCGCACCCGCTTACTACCACAGGTTGGCAGCGATTTGTCAATTGGTTGATCAGCGCCACGATGCCCGCCATTACCGGCGGCCCCACCGATGTCCCGCCCACCTCGGTCAAGTTTCCACCGGGCCCGTCGCGAAAACCGAAACCGCTCGCGCACGTTGGCGTAGGTGGATTGGTCTGGAGGTTCTCCGAGCAGATTAAATAGCCATCGTGGAGCGGCGAGGCGCTGAAAGAAATATCCGGCACGTCTCGCGCGCCGTCGTTCGGCACTCCCGTTCCCGCTTGCCACGCAGGCTTGGGTATAACCGTGCTCGACCCTCCACCGCCGGCCGTTAGCCCTGACGAAGTGCCATCCGGGAGCGTAACGTCGGTATCGTTCCACGCGCCTTCCGGAATATAGCCGCGCGCTGACGATATGACGTCCGTGCCAGGCGCTGAACTCCAAAAGGCTCCTGCAAAGTCCGTGCCCTCCGTGAATTCCGTACCGCCCACCGAGGTCACGGTCGATAGCGCTCCTGGCAGATCGACCGCCAGCCCCTGTGTGGATGCGGTAACGGTAATATTCGGATTGCTATTAAAATCGCAATCTGCCGGTCCGTTATCTCCGGCTGGGCCGAGCACGGTTATTCCTTCCGCGTTGGCCTGCTGCATCAGCGCTTTTAGTGAGCTGAGCTCCGTTGGAAAAAAATTCGCCTCGCAATTGCCGTAGCTTGTGCTGATCACTGGAGCCGGGATCCCCACGCCCGTAGGAGGAGCAATCGCATAAAACAGCGCATCGGAGACTCCGTTTCCGTTGACCGGATCGCCCACGATGAAGATAACGGTCACATCCGGCGCCACCGCTCCGGCCCACTGCACATCCAGGTTTGCCTCGTCAATATCGCTGGATTGCATCCCAGGATTGACGTTGTTTACATACACGATTTGCAGCAGACTTGAATTCGTGGACAGCTGAAAGCAGTTTGTACAATTACTCGAGTTGGTACGGAACGCTGTCCAATCATTCCTGCTGATGTCGCTCTGCCCTACCACGGCGATTTTCTGCCCCATGCCGGTAATACCCTGCTGCTGATACAAACGGGCGACGTCGTAAATCGTGGCGAAATCTGGAGGCGTGATGAAATGGTTTCCGCTAATGCCAGAGGTGAACTTCGGGCTCATCTTCAGTGCCCGTGGCTTCAACTGAAAATTATTCATCCCGCGAAAACCCGAAACCACCTCCGCCAGCGCCGCCGGAATAGACGGCTCGCCGGCATTCGCATAATGTTCCTTGCCGTTGACGACATAGCGATGCATCTCTGTATACAGCGACATTTCCACCTGCTGCGCCGTGCCGCTGAACGTGATCATGTTTCGGCTGGCAGGCACGCCTTCGACGTGAAATCCCTCGCTCTCCAGCCATCCCGTCACTTTGTTGATGTCGCCCTGGCTCAACCCAAAGCGGCTGCCGAATTGCTCCGGCGTGAGCCAGCGCTGATAATCGGGCGAGCCGCGCTGCTGCTGGGCCGCGAGCAAGGCATCGAGATCCGCCTGCTGTGCCGGCGTCATCTTGAACGTCATGGTCACGCGCATGGACATGGAAGGATCCACCCTGCCCTGATCGAATTCAGGACGTGCCATGGGATGCACGTTCCCCTTGACTGCTGTCACTTGCGAGGTGTCGGTCGCCTGGACCACGCGATCCCTCAGGGGTGTTTGGGCAAACAAAGCCTGCGACAGGCAAAATAGTATAAGCAGCACACTAGAAGACAGAGCATTGCGCGAATTCGCCTTGGGGTGCATGGATGTGGCCCGAGAGTTTCTACCTTTCGCCGGGAATTCTGGGCGTTGGATTGGATGCAGTTTCGTGGTGCCGTGCTGTTCCGGAATTTCAGCCGTGTGCATAATGGTCATGCTCGTATATTGCCTAATTCCTGAATGAACGGCGATATGCGGCGAGCCGACAAATGCGATGAAGTGACGAAAGAGGGAATAATATTTTGGTGCACTATTTCGGGGTGCCCCTATGCACTCGATAACGCCGCGCGCACGAGCTTCGGGCGGCGTTCCGGCTAATTCTCCAAAGGCTTCCATCCCGGAGGCGGAAACGAGATGTTCCAGAAGCCTTGCGCCGGTGCGGCGAATTCCACCGGGATGAGATAGCCCTGCTGATTTTCAATGGCCGTCCGAGTCACTCGGCAACTCTGTTTCTTGGCCGTACGGTCGTTGACCAAATCGAATTTCGTCTCCACTGGGAAATTCCTCGTGCAAATCAGCATCGCGCCGTGGTCGTTTATGGATGCGGTCTTGGCGCGCACCGTCACTTTTGTCCCCGATACCGTCATCTCTAGAGTGACAGGGACCTGAATGATGACCCGCTGGCTGCGCCGCCGTTCCTCCGCAGGCTGAAGCTGCGGGCCCGTGTCCGCGGCCGCGGGCAGAGGTTGCTTGTTTATAGTTCCAGGTGCCGGCAGAGTTTGTTTGATCACAGTTCCAACCCCCAGAAATCCATGGCCGGATGAATCAGTTCGATGCCCAATTCCCAACCCTCCGGCCGCTCGTTCCCTTTCCAGACGATTACGGCGGAATTCGACTCATGCGTCGCCAGATTGACGATTCGTAGCGCCTGCTCGACGTCCAGATTCTGTCGAAGGACTACCAAACATCCATAAGGCCCAACCACACGCGTGAAGGCCTCCTCGCGGCAGGCTGCAGTTGCATCAGCCTCTTGCCACTCGAGGGCTACCGGAACCCGCGAATTCAGGCGAATACCGCGGCGCTTTCGCTTCACTTTTGGGGTTGCTGTAACTACTGCTTGCGGTTGCACGCCTTCCCCCGATCCCCGTGCTATTTCCTGTGGAACATCGCTCCGTATGGTATGAAGCGATTCTGAAACGGGTCAATGGTACGCAGGGACAGTCGAAACGCACTGCGCTCGAGACCAGAGTATCTCTCTAGTTAACAGAGCCAAATCGGGGCAGGCGTCGTGGGGCAGTTCTGTGGCCTGGGGCACGCTCGCGCTGGCGCGCAAGCGCCTTAAAAAATAACTCACGAGCAGCCCTGACGGACTCGAAACTCGCCAATTTCGGCGACTAGTTACGACTCGCTTACCAGTTGCTTCATGGCCCAGTCGGGGAATACCGGGGTGCGACGGTCGCGGGGGCCACCGGCGTTCGATGCTTGCGCGTGGCCTGTGCCTTCCACCATTTCGCGCTTGCAGTTCACCGCTGCCTGGTAAAGCTTCAGCGCTCCTGCTGGGTCCATGATGCGGTCATCTTTGCTATACCCGATCAGCATCGGGCAGTGGATCTTATCGGCTCGCCCTTCAAGCGTGTACTCCCGAAGCATCTTCCTGGCGTCTGCCAAATCGCGGGCCCCGATAATCCAGCGCACCCGCTCCTGAATCGACGGCAGGTAGTCGAAAAGGTCCTTCCCCAGATCATAGGAACCGCTGCTCATGAACGCCGCGGCCACTCGCGGCTCATTACTGGCCGCCCTGGGCACTCCGTACCCTCCCATGCTGATGCCCTGCAGCCCGATTTTCTTGGTATCCACATCGGTGCGAGTCTCGAGGTAATCGATCATCGCCTTGATCACGCGATCGGTATCCGGCGGCAGATGCAGATCCTTTAGCCGCAAAGCCCCGCCTTGCCCGGGGAAGTCCACCGCCATAAACGCCATGCCGCGAGCCAGATATGCCCCCGCCATGCCCATGATTGTGGCTTCGGCCATCGTGTCCGCACCTTGGAAGGCGATCACTGCCGGGAACTTCTTGCCCTGTGGGATTCCCGCTCCACCGGGTTTCCGGAAATACCCGTCGAGCATCTGGTTCTCCCATTTCACCTGAATGCGTTCGAAGGGCGCGCGCTGCAATTCCCAGGCCCGGTCAAACAGTTGCCGCGCCTTTTTGTACGTCGGGAGCATGCGGTCATCCGTAACCGGCATCGGCCATGATGCTTCGCGATAAAAGTTTGCAGCCCGCAGGTAATACTCATTCGCCGTCACCTTGAATCCCTTGGACGCAAACTCCTCCGCCTCTTTCTCATTGCGCTCCGCCACGCGCGTCCATTCCGTCACCCAGGAGTCCAGATCGTAAGGCTTCATGCGCTGCGCCACTTCCAGCGCATCAGGATCGCTCGTATAGATCGTTTGCGTCAGCCGGATTTCCAATTGCCCTCCGCCTGGCAATCCTTTGCCCGTATAAAGCTCGCTTTCCGCTCTGCCGCCCACTTCCCCGATCTTTCCGCTCTCCGAACCGGCGTCTTGCGCCAGAGCGGGCGATGCCAGAACCTTGGAGATCGCCGGAAGCCCCGCCGAAACGAGTCCCCACTTCACAAGTGCCCGTCGACTCAGATTCGAAATTGAACTCATGATTGTCCCTGCCTCCTCTTCCGTCGCCAATTAGTCCTAATTTCGCAAGATCGCAGAGAACCCCTTATGCTCCCTGATAGGCCATTTGCGCCCCAATTGTCAAATATATTACCGCCACCCGCAGATCAGCCAAAGCACCCAGGATGCAACGGGCCGCAGGTGTGTGACGAGCATCACAGCACAACAAAACGCATTTCGTTAGCATTTCGGCGGCTGGTGGAACCCTGCAGGTTTTCTCAAGTCCATATGGCGGGAGGCCTTTATGGTCGAACTCAACGGCACTGTGGCGGTCGAAAATCCTGCGGAAGCCCTTCGCAATCAAGATGGAATCTTTCAGGTGACTTCTCCCTATGGCCAAGTTTTCGAGGTTACCTGTCGAAGAGGATCGAGTATGCACATCCGTGAAATCGGTGACTCAGGCAAGAGCGCGGTTTCTGAGCCGAAGCGCTGGCAAATCCAAAAGATGAGCCAGTCCGTCGCCTGAGCTAACCTCTACGACGTGCCGCTCGCCAATCTGAATCTTCACAGTGAGGTGAGGCGATCATGCCAACACCAGGAGCCGCCTTGGAACGGCTTGCCTTCCTGGCACCCCAGCCTGCCTTCCAAGGGTGAGAACTTCAGGTTCCCTCAGATGGCGAAATAACTGAGGACACCACAGCCGCAATCACTTACTCCGAATCCGCTGCCCCGATCTGCCTGAGATGATGAACCAGATGTGTAAGATAATCAGGGTGACAGCCTCTCCGGATCCAATCCGGCAGGGAGTCTGCAACTTCGACTCGGGTAAGCGCGCGATCACGTGCGCCAGATAGCGATTAATGACGCGATGGACGCGCGCGATCCCTTCGCCGTTAGCCAGGCTCTCGCGCCCAATCAGTCGCAGGCGCGCTAAATCTATGCGTCACGCGACAACGAATGGAGGCGGGGGGAGTCGAACCCCCGTCCGAAAAGCGCTACGGCCCGAAGCCTACATGCTTATCGCATTCGATTTATTTCGCCAGACGCGCTTGGAACGCGCAAGACGCGCTGCCGGCTAGTCCGATTAATCTCGCCGGAAAACCACGGACCGAGGTCCGCCGGCCAGCCCACTGTGTGGCGCCTCGATCCGAGCCCGTGGACGAAGCTCGGGGAGACGGGCTACGCTAGGTTTTTCTAGGCAGCCAGAGCCAACTCAGTGTTGGCAGTTCTATTTTTCCACCCGATTGCGGGCAGGTGGCGCCCGGCATGCCTTCGGGTCGCGACAGCTTCCGTCGAAACCGTGTCGCCCCCGTCGATTAGCTAAATTATACCATCCGACGGCGATGTACGGGCGCCTCGCGCTTTCGTTGCCAAAGCTGCTGAATCCGAGTAGCGCCTACCTCGCTACGCCCTTCGGTCGTCGCTGTTGACAATGCTTTTCCGGCCTCCCAATAATGCCCTTATGCATGCATGCCCGCGAGGGCGACCATGACTCCGGGCGCCCACGACGTTGAAAAGGCTGTCTCTCGCACCTTGCGCGAAACGCTGAAAGCGCTTCAGCGCACCGCCGAGGAACTGAACCAAGCGCTCAATGACCTGGTTGCAGCCTGCGGCAGCACGCGTGCTACGAATGCGCTGCCGCCCATTTTGCGCGCCCAGACCGCTGCCGCATCGCTGGCCGCCTCGCTGGAGGTGCTTTCCCGATTCGTGGCCTCCTCTGCCACCGGCCCAACTGCTGCCAGCGGCCCAGCCGCCCGAGACATTCCGGAAGAGGGGGCTCCCATACCCCGGGTTGGCGGTCAATCTGTAGCGCAGCGGCCGGCGACGTCGGCACCCCCGGCAAGACCCGAGATGGTCGAGGACCTATCCCCGGTTCAGGAACCTGCACTCAAAGATTTTGCTGCCCCTGACGCCGATCCCCGGATAGACTCCCCTCCTGCGCGAACGCTTGGGCAGGGTCGTGCATCTGACTTGGCGGGGCAACACGCCGCATCGTTCAGGGAGGTTTCCAGGGAGATTTCGGCTGCCCCCGCGGGGCACGCGTCGGTCAATCCCATAGAGGAGTTGCCGGCCGGTGCTGCGTCATTTGACATTTCGACGCTGCTTCCGGAAGAGCAGGACTTACACCGGCGTGCGAATCGCGTCGCCAAAGTCTCCATGCAGGATATTAAAATGCTCCGTCCCAACGACGTGCGCTTGGGACGCGAGCATAAAGACATTTGCTTGCGTTTGCGAGATGATATTGAAAAGGCTCATAAAGAATATGACCGGCGTTTTCAGTCGATCCTGGGCCATCCGGTCGATTATTTCTATGACTGGATGGTTGAAATCCTGGGCGAGGGAGACCCGCAAACACTCGGCGAGTATCCCTATCCCTCTCCGTCCCTGCGGCGCTAGTGTGCTCGCAGGCAAGCCACGGGTCGGAGATGCATTTCGCTGTTCTCTGGCCTTGCTGCGAGAGATGATTCGGCGTCGTAAGTTCTTCGCACAGACGGCCCTGTTGTCGTGCGCGCTATGCTTCTGTCTCTCGAACCTGAGCACAGCGGCGCCGCTCCCGCAGCAGGCGAAAACTCAGAAGCGCGCGTCGGTCAAAAAGAAATCCTCTGTAATTCCAACCAAGCCGCCTGTTGCTGGTTCGCTCGCGGAGCAGCAACTTGAGCGACTCGCGCGCGATCTGCACGAGCACCCCATGGGAATGGCTTACGAGCGGCTAGTGCAGTTCGCGGGCCGCGAAAAGGGCACCGCGGTCGGCGCCCGCGCCGCACTGGCTTTGGGTTATTACGACTACAGTCGTGCCCATTTCACGGAGGCCAGGAGTTGGCTCGAGCAGGCCGCCGCTGATCCATTGCTTCCCGATTATGCGATGTTCTGGGAAGCGCAGAACGATCGTGCTGCGGGCGCGGTGGACATTGCCCTTGCCGAATTGAAGCGCTATCGGGAACGTTATCCCGATACCGCCATGAGCGATTCAGCCATCGAGGCTCTGGCGCAAGCGGCGATTGCTGCGGGTCAGCCGGCCGATGCCATGGCTGCGCTGCGGGAATATCCGAAGACAACCGCCAAGCCGTCACTTCTACTTTTGCGCGCGCAAGCCAACGAAAAAGCCGCTCTGGCCAAAGGCCAGAAGCCCGTTGCCGCGGCCAACGATTACCTCGAACTCATTTATCGCTTCCCGATAAATGATGAAGCGAAAGTTGCCGTGGAGCGTATTCCTTATCTCCAGGCCATTCTCGGCGAGCAGTTTCCAGGCACTCCGGTGGAGAGGGAGATTAGCCGCGCCGAGGCCCTTTTCGACGCGCGCCGCTGGAGGGACGTCCGCAAGGCCTACGAGGATCTGCTGCCGAAGCTTTCCGGCGTTCAACACGATCGTGCCGCGCTGCGCCTCGCCCAGGTTCAGATCCAATTGGGCGGCAGTCCTGATGCGCTTGAATCCCTGAAGCTCACCGATCCGGAACTCGATGCGGAACGCATCTATTCGCTTTCACAGGTGCAGCGCTCTGCGAAGTTGGAAGCGGCCATGTTTGCCGCTATCGAACAGGTCGTTTCGACCTATCCGCAAAGCCCCTGGGCCGAAGAGGCGCTGTTCGCGGCCGGCAATTATTACTGGATGAATTTAGATCGCGCCCATGCGGCCGAGTATTACCAGCGAGTTGTGTCCGCATTCCCGATGGGAAAGTATACATCCATCGCGCAGTGGCGGATTGCCTGGACGGCATACATGCTGCGGCAGCCCGACGCGGCCAGCCGGTTCGAGCAGTACCTGACGAAATATCCAACCTCACCGCAGGTGGTGAATGCGCTTTACTGGCTGGGCCGAAGCTACGAGCATGCGGGCAATACCGCGCATGCGCGGAGCTTTTATCTGGCCGCCGTGGAACGCTTCCCGCAGACGTATTTTGGCGAAAAGGCCGC
>QHYR01000065.1 GCA_003223315.1 Acidobacteriota bacterium
AGGATGCGGTTTCCGGCGATGCCTTGGTCCACCACGCTCAACCTGGCGTGATGCTGAGCCAAGCGCTCCGCAAGAAGATTCGGCCAGCGATGGTTTGTATCGGGGGTGGAGCGCGTTCCATCGGTGATAGAGTCACCAAATGTGACCACCGCAAAGCTGTCCTTCGAGGCTTTCACTTCCACATCGGTCAGGTAGAACCAAGAGGTGACCGTGTGACCGACCGGCATATCCGCAGCGCCGGTGAAATCCCCCGGCGGGGAAACATAGTTCGTGGCGAGAGCTGCCGCGTGCCACGTCGCCTGGCCCGTGGAGCCGGGCAAGTAAAGGCTCACCGCCAAGTCCGAGAGTGCAGGCACGTCGAGCTTGACGCTATCGCTGACGGCGAGCGCTCCGGGCGGAATGGTCACCGAACCTGAGCCACTGAACGTGAGCGCCCTGTCCGTGCCAGAAACGGTGCCCGCATTCATGCTGCGGAGCGCGATGTGCGCTGCACCGATCAACAGCGATTCCGTCCCGAACGCATTGGACAGGCGCACGCGCACCTCGTTGCCGCCCAGGCTGGTATGCACGACCAGGCGCACCGTTTGGTTGGTGAATCCCGAATTGGTGGTGTTGGCAGGTAGCGGAGCCACCGGGCTTGCGCCCCATGTGGCGATCCAGATTTGATCGCTTTCTTTCGGCCCCGCGAAGCCAGTCCAAGTTGTGAGGCATAATACAAGCACCACGACCAGCGCCAGCCATAGCCCGGAGCGCTTCGCCCCTGGCGTTTTGTTGCTTGCCCTTGCATTGCGCCGGAGGCTACAGAGCCATCGCATTGTAGGCGGCATGACTACTTCTCCCCCGTTTGTGAATTGTCAGTCTTCGGCTGGGAGAGTGTATCTCAGTCTTGCTGGTTTAGGAGGCCTGCAACAGGCGGGATTATCTTGACAAAATACTATTCGATATTAGAGTCTGCACGTCGTCGGCTCCAAGGATTTCCCCTCGCCGCCTTCCGAAGCGGCAAGCACATTGAAATTCCGAAAAGAGGTGAATATGGCACGGCCAAAGAAGCGCTCCCGGGCGAAGAAGCCCAAAATCATAACCGACTCTCTCAAACGGGAAACGAGGAAGGCCTTTGCACAAATCCAGGAGGCGCAGAGGGACCTCGATCTTAAAATCAAGCACCTCAAACGGGAACTCGCGAGTCACACTTTCTGGCGGCCTTAGGGTCGGCGCTGAGGTTGCCCGATGCGGGCGTGATGTCCGAGTTGCCTGAGGAGGTCTCGTGCGTCTTAGGCGGGCGCGAACGATCTTTGCCTACTGGAAAGGAAAGGAACTGGTTTTTGCGAACTATCGAACTCGGGTGTCCGTCACTGCTCACCCGTTTACCGCGCAGATACTCGACTTCTTCGACCGGTGGCGCCAGCCGGAGGATCTTGTTTGCGATATACCTCAGTATTCAGCGAGCAGCTTGCGTGCCGCGATAGGACAACTGGCCAAGAATACACTTCTGGTTAGAGCGGGTACTTTCGATGCCCGGCAAGATGCCGAGCTTGCAAAAAGCTGGACGACTTGGCTGCCATACGGCGGCTTTCACTTCGGCACCAAAGACGTGCGATTCGCCCGGGGCAATCAACGGGAGAAGCTCGCAGAGAGTCATTTAACCCGCTCGAGTCAACCCCCCTTCTTTAAGACTTACCGAAACGCGCGTCGATTACGGCTTCCCCGCTGCCAGATTCCCGACACTGAGTTCGCCCGCGTGCTCAAGTCGCGCAAGACCCATCGGCAGTTCTCGGATACGGCCCTCCCCCTGGCTGTTGTTTCTCAACTGCTATTTTGTACTTGGGGAGTGATGGGCTACCTTCCCACTCTTTACGGCCAGGCTCCTCACAAAAGCAGTCCGTCCGGTGGAGCACGACATCCTGGCGAGGTATACCTGTTAGCCCTGAAGATAAGAGGTCTGTCTCCGGGATTGTATTACTACGATCCGAAAAATCATTCCTTGGTGGTCCTTCGCGACGGACACATGGAGAAGAAAGCGGTTGAGTACTGTGCCGGACAAGCACATGTCAAAAACGCCGCTGCGCTATTCCTGATGACAGCGGTGTTTCCGCGCTCGATGTGGAGATATCGATTCGCGCGTGCGTATCGGGTCGTTTTGCTCGATGCCGGCCACCTTTGCCAAACTTTTTGCCTGACGGCGACATGGCTGGGACTGGCCCCGTTTTGCACGGCGGCATTGAAGGACAGCTTGATCGAGAGGGACCTCGGAATAGACGGTATTAGTGAATCGGTGCTCTACGTTGCCGGCGTTGGGGCGCCTCGCGCTGTGAGAAAGTCGCCGAGTGCCGCGCTGGATGTTTACAGCTGAGGTTGCAAATTCATGCGGGTTAACAGGGCTTGAAAACGCGGATCGGTATGCAACACATCGAGCGTGGGATCTACACTTAGAAAAGCCAAGAAGCTGGAACGCTCTACGTACGCCTTCTGCAGCCAGGCGAAGGCCCTCTGCTTTTCGCCTAACGCGGCGTACACTTTGGCGATCAACAATGCCGATTCGTAGTTTCCCTTCGATTTGGCGAGTGAACGGCCGAGGATGGTCTGAGCCTCTTTTCGGTCTCCTGCCAATGCATAGGCCTGAGCAAGATCAAGATCCGAGCTCCCTCCACCGGACAAAAGCTGGTTGCTCTTCTCGAATTCAGAAATGGCCTCGCGATAATTCCCTTTCTGCAGGTAAACCAGTCCCAGATAGTAATACGGGGCCTCGCTGTTTGATTCCATCCGCAGTGCCTTCTGTAGTTCTTCGATCGCCTGGTCGTATTGTCGAGCGAAATAGAGTATCAAACCCACGTTCGCGTTGATTCTTGGCGAAAGGGGATCAAGCTCGCGGGCCCTCTTGACCGCTGCGATGGCTTCCGCAAATCGACCCATCCCCATTAAGTAACCTGCATACCAGTGGTAGGAGGTGGCATAGCCAGGGTTCAGGTCGATGGCGCGCTTATATTCTGTTTCCACTGCCTTCCAATCGTAGTCGTAGTTCCAAATCGCAAAGGCCAGCGAGGCATGAGCTTCGGCGAAATTCTGGTCCCTTCGCAACGCCTCGAGCGCGGCCGCTTTGGCCTTGGGGAAGGTCTCCATCGGCGGTAGGAACTCGTCGCTTCCCAGGGCATTATAACTATCGGCCAGTCCCGTATATGCTCGCGGAGAAGTAGGGTCCTTTTCGATCGCCTCCTGGAAATAGCTGATCGCTTTGCGGAGCCCCTCTTCGGTCCTCGTTTCCCAGTAATATCGGCCCTTGAGGTATGCTTCGTACGCTTCCGAGTTGACCGGAGGTGCACCTGAGAGGAGCACCTGCTCCTCGGGAGTCACTTTTATGCGGATTTCATCGACAATGTCTTTCGCCACCTCTCTTTGTAACCCCAGGATGTCACGAACATCGCGCTCGTAGCTTTCTGCCCAAAGGTGCCTGTCCGTGGCTGCGTAGATCAATTGCGCCGTGATGCGCACACGGTTGCCGGAGTGAAGCACGGTGCCTTCTACCACGGCATCCACATTTAACTCCCGCGCAATGTCAGGCAAAGATTTGTGAGCTCCCTTGTAAACCATCACGGAAGTCCGCGAAATCACCCGCAGCGCCTTAATCTGGGCGAGGTCCGTGATTAGCTCATCGGTCATTCCATCCGCGAAGTAGTCTTGCCCGGGGCTGCCAGACAGCTCTTCGAGCGGCAATACTGCTAAGGATTCAATTGGCCCCAGACCTCCCGTGGCGAATAGGGGGGAAGGTGATTTCCGATTCCATATGGCGATGCTCGTGACGGTCGCTAGTAACAAGAGCGCGACGCCCCAAAGCAGAGCCCCTCGCCAGCGCACGCGGGTACTTTTCGTTGTGGCAGCTGCTTCGCCCACTCTGGGCAACGCCGACACTTCTTCGATTTCGATCCGCACGTCGCCGATGTCCCGCAGACGACGCTGGGGGTCCTTTTGAAGGCATCTCCGCAGCAGATCTCGTATCTTCGCCGAAGTCGACGGGGGCAATGCCTGCCAGTCGGGCTCCCGTTCCAGAACCGCGGCGATCGTTTCGGTTAGCGTCTCGCCTCTGAACGCTCTCCGGGCAGTGAGCAGTTCATACAGCAGACAACCGAACGCCCAAACGTCAGCCCGCTTGTCCACCGTCTTGCCGCGTGCCTGCTCCGGGCCCATGTATGCCGGTGTGCCCAGAATTCTTCCTTCCTCCGTGCCCATCGCGGTGAGCGTCGGCAGCTGCGAAGGATCCAGAGCGCCATCCCCAGAAAACGCTTTCGCTAGACCAAAATCCAGTACCTTCACGCGACCTTCTGGGGTCAGTTTCACGTTGCCGGGTTTCAAATCCCGGTGGATCACTCCTTTTTCGTGCGCCGCCTCCAAGGCCTGTGCCACTTGGCCAGCGACTTTGAGCGCCTCCTCAACAGGCAATGCGCCTTTGCCGATTCGCTCGGCCAAGGTCTCGCCCGGAACCAGTTCCATCACCAGATAATGCACACCGTCAGACTCCTCCAGTCCATGGATCGTGGCGATGTTAGGGTGATTCAGCGAAGCCAGCATCCGCGCTTCACGTTGAAAACGGGCCAGCCGCTGGGGATCGTGGATGAAGGTCGCCGGAAGGACTTTTATGGCTACCTTGCGTCCGAGCTTGCTGTCGTGCGCCTCGTACACTTCGCCCATCCCGCCCGCACCCAGCGGCGCAAGGATTTCGTAGGGACCCAGCCTTGTGCCTCTCTTCAGCGCACCGTGCTCAATGGCAGGCTGCTCCATAAAACTGCTCTCCCCTTGTTCGTGCGCGGCGATCAGCGACTCCACCTCGCGCCGCAGCAATGGCTCCGTGCAAGCCTGATCCAGATAGGCGCCCCGCTCCCCGGGTTCCCGCTCGAGCGCGGCGGCCAGCACCTTCTTGACTTCTTGCCAGCGTTCCGGCTTCACTGCCCTGCGTCCTGGTTCTTCATTTCCCGCTGCAGCCAAGCTCGGGCCGTGGCCCATTCGCGCTTGACGGTTGCCGGCGAAATGCCGAGAACGACTGCGGTTTCCTCAATGGAAAGTCCGCCGAAGAATCGCAGCTCAATGAGTCGGCTCTGTTGCGCATCCAACCCGGCGAGTTTGTTTAGTGCATCGTCCAGCGCCACAAGGTCTACTTCCCTTTTTTGCGGCAAAACCATCTGTGCATCGAGGCTTAGCCGGGGAGCGCCCGCCCCACGTTTGGCCGCCCGACGATTTCGGGCATGGTCCACCAAAAGATGCCTCATCAATTGTGCCGCAACACCAAAAAAGTGCGCCCGGTTCTGCCACTGCGGGGGCTCTTTGTGGACCAAACGAAGATAGGCCTCATGGACCAGCGCGGCACTCTGCAGGGTGTGGTCGGGGCGCTCCCGGCCAAGATAACGCCGCGCCACGCGGCGCAACTCGCCGTAAACAAGAGGAATCAACGCCTCCCGAGCGTCTAAATCGCCTTGGCCCCAGTTGATGAGTAACTTGCTGACACGTCCCGACGAAGCTGGACACATCTTCTCGGCCTTGCCTGGGAGCAACCCAGGACGTTGCCGAGACGTTATCGCCAGAGTCCCGGAAAGTAAAGGCAATTTGCCCGACTCGTGACGACGATCACCTGCACGGCCTTGAATCCAAACTCCTTGCTGCAAGCGCAAGAAAATTCACGAATTCGTGAGCCGATCTGTCTCTCGTTCTCGCGTTACAGAGTGAAGGCACGATGCGAACTCCTACCAGCCAGTAGAGACGCATCGACTCAAACACGAGGAGAACGACCATGAAAACGAAGACCATTCGACGCCTATTGACGCTAAGGCTGCTGGTGATCGCTGCATTGACGACTTGTGCGTTCGCGGCTGCCGCAAATGCCCAGGCGAGCTTCACCGGCAAGTTCACACTGCCTTACGAAGTCCGCTGGGGCACAGCCGTGCTCCCTGCCGGAGACTACTCCATCAGAATGGAATCGTCCTCGGCGCCGGCCCTAGTTTGGTCGGCCGGCGGTGAGAACAAGATGTTTACGGTCACGCCAATCGCTGCCAATAGCGAGAAAGGTGCTGCCCGTCTATACATCACGTTTGTCCGAGGAGAGCGTAGGGTTCGCTCCTTGAACTTGCCTGAGCTTGGCAGATCGTTAATCTACGAACCGCTCACCAAGAACGAACGCGAAATACTCGCCCAAGCAGGTCAGGTGCAGGCCGTGCCGGTGATCGCTGCCAGAAAGTAGATTCTCAGAGGCCGCCTGAGTGCTGTTGTTTGAGGGGGATGGACCGCCGAGGTCCATCCCCCCCTGCCCATTGCGGGTGGGCTCAAGAGCGCTCCTTTGATCCAAGGGCCCTGCGCCGACCTCAGCCCAGGAAATGGCCAAGCTCAGCGAGGAGCGTGTCCGGTATTTCTTCTGCGATAAAGTGGCTGCTCGGCAGCGGCTTGCCGGCGACATTGGAGGCCCGCTCCTTCCACGTATCGAGGACGTTGTAGAACCGATGCATGGCGCCCTTTTCCGCCCACAATGCCAGAGCCGGACAACTGATCTTGCGCTGCAAGTCCGCATCGTCGTGAGTCAGATCAATCGAAGCGCCCGCGCGGTAGTCCTCGCAGGTCGCATGAATCATCTCTGGCGTGCGGAAGGTCCGCAGATATTCGGCAAACGCTTCCTTGCTGATCGCGTCCGCAGGAAGCGCATTGAACCGCGTTTTGAGCCAGAACTCCGCGCTATTCGCAATCATCGTTTCCGGCAGCGGCTCCGGTTGAATTAAAAAGAACCAGTGAAAATTGGATGTGGCCAGTTCCTTGTTGACGGTATGGAAGACCTTGTAGGTGGGCACAATGTCGAGAACCACCAGCTTTTGCACGCTGTCGGGATGGTCGAGAGCCATGCGATGCGCTACGCGTCCCCCGCGATCGTGACCGACCACCAAAAATTTCTGAAATCCGAGACTGCTCATCACCTCGACCTGGTCCTGGGCCATGGCGCGTTTTGAATAAGCAGCATGATCCCCGCCTCCCGCAGGTTTGTCGCTATCGCCATAACCGCGAAGATCGGCCGCCACCACGGTAAAGTTTCGCGCCAGTTGAGGCGCCACCTTCCGCCACATCAGATGGGTTTCCGGATAACCGTGCAGCAGCAAAACCGGCGGGCCACTCCCGCCGGTAACAAAGTTGATCGTAGCGCCCGAGGTTTTCCTCGTGAGCCGTTTAAACCCAGGAAAAAACTCCGTTGCAGCAGCATTCCGATCCGTTTGTTCCGAGAATCGTTCTTCGCGAGCAAGCGCATCCCGCCCCGAAACAATCATGCCCACACCCAGCGTTGCCGCTTTCTTGAGCAGATCTCGACGCGTATCGTCAGCCATAGCTTCGACCCTCCTCAGTCCCCTCTCCCGAGCCTCCTTACCTACACCTTCACTTGCCTGGACGCAAGCCGGGAATTCTCGCGGAGTCGCGCGCGCCTAGAAAGAGGGGAACCAAATCAGTGTCTCTTGACCCTGGGGATTGAGTCGCAGTAGCATCCAGCAGGGTTCTCCCTTGCATACCAGTCGTCTTTTTCGCGAGTGGGTCATCGGACCAACGGCGGTCTTAGCCATGGCGCTCGTCTTCCCCGTGCCCATGCATTCTCAGGCTCCCGTCCGGCCCGGAACAGCCCGGCCGGGAGCAGAAAAGTCAGAACCTGCATTGGCTCCCCGCGACCTTTCCGGCCTATGGTTCGGCGGAGTGGGGGGAGGGCTGCGCGTCCAGGGGAAAGTGGCTCCGATGCTGCCGGAAGCCCAGGCCAGATTCAATGCCAACACTGCGGAACTCAAAAGCGATCGCACCATCAGCGCCGACCCCACTTTTCGCTGCGAGCCTCCCGGCGTGCCGCATATCTACGGCGTCGGAGGTTATTCGATCGAAATTATGCCGACTCCGGCACGGATTCTGATCTTCTACGAGTCCATACACACGTTTCGTACCATCTGGATGGACGGCCGCAAGCCTCCGGAAGATGCCGATCCGCTATGGATGGGTTTTTCGGTCGGACACTGGGACGGAAATGACCTGGTCGTGGACACCACGGGATTCAACGATAAGACCTGGATTAATGGAGCGGGCTATCCTCACAGCGAAGCGCTTCACCTGATCGAGCGCTTCCATCGTGCCGACCAGAAGCATATGCAACTCGACATCACCATTGACGATCCCAAATCCTATACACAGGCTTGGAAGATGGGCGTCAATTTTACGCTTCAGCCGGACTGGCAGTTTGGGGAATCGTTCTGTATTCCCACGAACCAGGAGAGTTTCAAGTCGCAAATCATTGAGGAGAACGATAAGAACAAGCCGGCGCCTAATACGAACGGTAAATAATTGACAGCTGCGCCCGAGGAGGCTTCCGCAAATGCACACCATAATGAAGACCGCAGTTCTAACCTGTTGCGCCGTAGCCGCGCTGCTTGCGCTCACTCCCGCGGCGACGTTCGCCCATCACGGCGCGGCGGCCTACGATATATCCAAATCGATCACGCTCGACGGCACGGTAACCAGTCTGGAATGGAACAATCCGCATTGCCTCCTGCATTTCGACGCCAAGAATGACAAGGGCGAAGTGCAGCACTGGACCATCGAACTGTACAATCCGCTGTGGATGACCCGCGCCGGGTGGACGCGAACCATCCTGAAAGCCGGCGACCCCATCAACATCACTTTCCACGGCACCAAGAGCGGCGCGCCCAATGGCTATATTCGTGACGGCGACGGGAAACTCACCTCCAACGGCAAGGAGCTCGGTTTCCATCAGGCCGGCGACGAGCGCACCACCGAACGCTAACGCCGTCCGCCTCCGCCACGTCTTTTAGCCGCGACATTTTGTAGCGCCGCCTTCCACCCGCGTCCCTCGTCTTTTTTGTAGCGCCGGCTTCTAGCCGGCATCCCCCCAGGCCCGGCACAGCGCGCGGATTTAGTTGTCCTCGCCCCCATTTCCGCTTTACTCGCGCGGTAAAACGACCATCCGACCAGGATGGCCGTCCCGAGCGACGAACCGGAACGAGGGATCTCTCCGGCCCAGCACACCGCGCGACTCACTTTACTCATGGAGTAAAATAGAACATGCTCGAAATTTGCTCAGCCGCGTTGAGCCGTCCATTCCGAATTGCGCCCAAATCTCCCCCTCGGCAAGGTTCATCGCTCCTCATCGGCATTATTCGCAGTCAATCTAAGCCTTTTAGAATGATATTCTTGCATATTTACAAAAATAAGTCCTTTGCAATGATATCCTTGCGAAAAAATAGGGGGTGGGGGGTGAAATATCTACCCAAAACTTTAAATCTGGTCCAGGGCTGCGACGGCTTGCGTGGCACACGCACTCCTGCCTGTGCTCTTTGGCAGTCGCCTCGCGGACTATGGCTAAGTCCCGCCGAATGCGCACTTACGAATTTGCAGAACTTAAAGCACCTTTAGAATGAACACTTGCAAAAAAGTGCCGGGAGGGTACCCTATGTCGCTAACGTTTGAGAATCCTTGAACGAGAGGCGCGCAATGCGTGGACACAACAACATCTTCTCCGCTGATCCGCCGAAGGGTGACGCGGAGCGCCACTTCCCTCTCCACTCTTCCCGCCGCGAATTTATGGGGTCGGTCCTCCTCGCCGGCGCCGGTGCGGTGCTGTCCTCATCGCCCCCCTTCTCATCACGATCGTTCGGACAGAGATTGATCGCGCAGAGTGCGCCAGCGCCGGGCGCCGCAAAGGCCGCACGCCTTGACGTTCACTACCACCTCACTCCGCCGACCTTGATTCAGGCATTTGGCGCCCAGCGGTTCGCAAACGCCGCCTCAAACTGGACTCTCGACCAGAGGCTCATGGAGATGGAGCGAAATGGAGTGGCCGCGGTCCTCTGCTCCATAGCTCCACAGGGCGATCCCTTCGCGGATCCGTCGAAGACGGTTCAGCTTGCCCGCGAATGCAATGAATACTTCGCACGCCTCGCGACGGATCATCCGGGCCGTATCGGAGTGTTTGCGTCCGCGCCCCTGCCCAATGTGGATGCCGCACTGCGCGAGATTGATTATGCCTTTGGCACCCTCAAGGCTGACGGCATCGCTCTGTTCACGAGCTACGGAGATAAGTGGCTCGGTGATGCGGCGTTCGACCCTGTCTTCGAGGAACTCAACCGGCGTAAAGCGGTTCTCTTCACCCACCCCAACACCGCAAATTGCTGCAGGAATCTCTTGCCCAATATTGGTGACGGGACGATCGAGTGGGGCACCGATACCACTCGCGCGATTACGAACCTGCTCTTCAGTGGGACCGCCGCGCGCTGCCCCGACATTCGTATGATCTTTTCGCACGGTGGCGGCACCATGCCCTACCTGGTCGAGCGGTTCACCGCGCTTGCCAAGTCGCCCAAGTTCGCCTCGCAATTTCCCGCCGGATTTGCGGCCGAGGCGGGCAAGTTCTACTACGACACGGCCTGGACCACGAACCCCGAGGCCATGTCGGCCCTAAGCAAGCTCGTCCCCAGGTCGCAGATTTTGTTCGGAACGGATTTTCCCTACTTGACTGCTGCGGACCAGCTTAAGGATCTGAAAGAGTGCGGTGTATTCAGCGCCGCCGATCTCGAAAAAATAGAAAACAAAAACGCGCTCCCTCTCTTGCCGCGATTCCGCGCCTAGACAGCGGGCGGGTTGGATTCTAACATCTGATGTGCTAAGTTCTCCGCAATCGCAAAACCGTTGTAAAGGCCAATCGAAAGGCCCAATCGAAAGGAAGGTAGCCATGCGCCTCGCCCTCCTCTCTCTCGTCGCCCTAATCGGTTCGATTTTGTTCTCCGCTCCCACTTTCGCCCAGGAAAAGGGAGGAGACGACCGCACCGGCCCTTACGATGCAGTTCAGGGCTGGCCGCAGCCCTTGCCCGACAAAGGATACATTTGGGGATCCACGGGAGGAATTTTTGCGGAGACGCCCAATAAAATCTTCATTGCTAATCGTGGCGAACTGAAGCTCCCGGATAAACTGCCTCGCAATTTCAATGGCTTCTCGGGTTCTTTGGGGGCGGCAGCCACAGGCATAACGCCCGTCTTCAAGAATTGCATCGCCATCGTCGATGCCGATGGCAAGCTCATCGAAGCCTGGACGCAATGGGATCACCTCTTCGAGGATGGCCGTGGACCGCACTCGGTGTTGATCAGCCCATACGACCCGGAACACAACGTCTGGGTGGTGGACGACATTCATCATCAAGTCTTCAAATTCACCAACGATGGCCAGAAGCTTCTGATGACCCTCGGGCAGAGGGACGAGCCTGGCAATGACGATAAGCATTTCAAGCGGCCGACCGACATCGCCTGGCTGCCGGATGGCACATTTTTCGTGAGCGACGGTTATGGCAACACCCGCCATTCCATTACCGTGGACCGAAACCGCCGCGTGTACGTCTCTGATCGCGCCAACAACCGCATTCAAGTCTTCGATGAGAACGGCAAATACCTCGACCAGTTCCCCAATATCACGCAGCCCTACCACATTCGCGTCAGCGACGATGGTTATCTGTGGGCGTTCTCCGGCCCGCTCGATAAATTTCTGAAATACGATCTCCAGGGGCATCTGTTGTATGCCTGGGGCACACACGGCACGGAGCCGGGTCTCTTCTGGGCCGTCCATCAATTCTCGTCCGATAGTGACGGCAATCTCTATACCGCTGAGGTTTTCGGCGGGCGGCCGCAGAAGTTCCGGCGGCGTTCGGGAGCCGACCCGTCGCACTTGTATAAGCAAGTGCCGCTCATGCCGAAGAAATCCAGTTGAAATGCTGGTCAATGTTTCGGGAAAGGAGCTGGAAGCATATGGCTAGGCGAAGCCCTCTGTTGTTGCTGGCCCTCACTCTGACTCTGCCGGCGATCTCTCGCGCCCAGGGAACGGCCAACTTCTCCGGGAGTTGGAAGCTCGCGCAAATCGATCCGCCGGTGGATCCCCGGAACGGCCGCCCGCCGGGGCCCGGTGGAGGCCTTGGTGGAGGTGGAGATGCGGAGAACGCCTACGGGGCGAGCATCCGCGAAATTTTTGCTCAAGCGCCGCAGATGATGATCATCACGCAGACCGCGAACCAAATCACAGTACAGCTGGGTTCGGAAAAAGAGTCCTATACGCTGGATGACAAACCGACGGTCACTCCGGCTGGCGATCTCAACGCCTTGAAGACCTGGGCGCACTGGGATGGAACGAAGCTGCACCTGCACTTCAAAAAAGGGATGAACTGGGGGAGGGACATTCTGAGCCTGACCGACGGCAAACTCACCGTCCTCCGGGATGTCGAGTCGGGTGGCGGTTCGACCACCTATACCATCACATACTCGAGGCAGTAAGGCTCAGGAGCAAAACGTGAAAACAATCAACATTCTGCTCTGCGGCGTCGCCGCCGCCCTTGTATTGCTGATCTCCGCGATCCCACACACCAGAGCCGCCGGAAATGAAGTCCGAACCCTGAACGTGACCATTCGCGAGTGGGACGTGCCCACGAAAAACGCGAACCCTCACGATCCGGCCGTTGGCCCGGATGGCGCCCTGTGGTTTACGGAACAGTTTGTCAGCAAACTGGGCCGGCTCGATCCGGCGACCGGCGCCATTCGTGAATATACTCTCAAGACGAATAAGTCCGGCCCACATGGCTTGGTGGCGGATCACGACGGCAACATCTGGTACACCGGAAATTACGCCGGTCTTATCGGCAAACTCAATCCACGCACCGGAGAAATCACGGAATACAAAATGCCGGACCCGAAAGCCAGTGACCCCCACACGCCGGTATTTGATCAACAAGGCACTCTGTGGTTCACAGTCCAGGGCGGGAATTTCGTGGGGCGGCTCGACCCCCACACCGGGAAAATTGATTTGAAGCTGGTTCCCACCGAAGACGCGCTGCCTTACGGAATGGGCGTGAATAGCAAAGGCATCCCCTTCTTCTGTGAATTTGGCACCAACAAGATGGCCAAAATCGATCCGAAGACAATGGCTATCAGCGAATACAAGCTCCCCGCGGACGCCAGGCCGCGACGCATGGCTATCGCCGCGGACGACAAGGTGTACTTCACGGATTTCGACGGCGGACACTTGGGGAGGCTCGACCCGGATACCGGCGCGGTAAAGATGTGGGCCTCACCCGGCGGTCCGATGGCCAGCCCTTATGGGATGACCATTACCCCTGACGGAATGGTCTGGTACAGCGAAGCGGGCGTGGAGCCTAATACCGTCATTCGCTTCGATCCCAAAACGGAAACGTTTGCTCGCGCCAAGATTCCGTCCGGCGGCGGCGTGGTGCGCAATATGGCTGCGACTCCTGACGGGCGCGTGTACATAGCATGCAGCGGCGCCAATAAAGTGGGAATCGTGGAATCGAAGGAAAAACTGCAATCATCGCGGTGAGCACGCTGACAAGGCGGGCCGAGGCTACTCTTTAGCGGGCAATCCTTCGGCGAGGGCTCAGGCCAGGCAATGTGAACTACCACAGACGGGGCAAACGCTAAAACGGCCAATTGCGGAATATGCACGCCGGTTCCCACGCGTGCGGGCAGATGGATGGCGTAGCAGATCGGGCACGGCGTCGAACTTTACAGGTCATGATGGTGGTGCAGAAAAGAGATGCAACCCGCCAGCAGAAACATGCTCACGAGGAGCCCGGCTGCAATTCGCCGGAGGGTGCGTGGCGGCAAAGAGGAACTAAACCCCGAGGCCCAGCGGTATCCGGGCCCATCGAAGGCTAGTCCGCCCTGCCATTGGAGCAGAGGGGCAGCTTGTATCTTTCATGGTTCTGCCTAGTTCGGCGGATATAAAAGGCTTATAGTGCACCGATCAGATCGCTGTCAAGCGAGAAGCGCGAGAGTGAAGCGGTCTACGTTTTCCAATCGGGGGTCGCTATGTATTCGCGGGTGATATCCGCGACGGTTCGCGTGCCGCAGTTCCCCATCGCCAGCTTCAGTTCGCCCTGCATAATCTCGATCACGCGATCCACGCCGGCCTGGCCGAACGCCCCCAAGCCCCAGAGGAACGGCCGTCCGATCCCCACCGCCTTGGCGCCCAGGGCGAGCGCTTTGAAAACATCCGTGCCGCGGCGGAAGCCGCCATCAACGAATATCGGGATGCGGTTCCCGGCTTCGGCCACGACCTCCGGCAGCGCCTCGATCGTTGCGCGAAGCGTTTCGGTCGCGCGTCCGCCATGGTTCGATACCAAAATGCCATCGATGCCATGCGCGATGCAGAGCTGCGTGTCCTCGCGCGTGTCGACTCCCTTGATGAGGAATTTCCCTTTCCAGAATTGGCGTATCTGATCTGCGAAAGCCCAATCCATGGCGGGATTCGGAGCGCGCACGCCGGTCATGTTGATGCCATTGAACATGGGCCGCTCCTTCATGCTGGGACCGGCGCCTCCCTCGTGGCACGTCATGCACTGGCTCAGGTCCTTCGGACGGGTGCGCAGAAACGTCTCGCTGTTGCGCCCGGTGGTGTTGTCCACGGTGAGCGCGATCACCGAGACGCCGGCATTTTGCACGCGCTGCAGAAGCTGCCGGCAGGCATCCCAGGAACTCGGAGCATAGAGCTGCTGCCAGACCGGGCGCCCGAGTTCTTTGTTGACGTCTTCCACCGCCACTGACGTCATCGTGGAGAGCACCTGCAGGGTGCCGTGCGCTTTAGCTGCTCGTGCTACGGCCAATTCGCCTTCGGGAAAGAACGATTTCTCGCCGCCCGTCGGGCACGTGAAGATCGGGCTGCTGTACGTGGTGCCAAACAGCTCCACGCGCATGTCCACTTTCGTAGCGTCGCGCAGCCGGCGTGGCCGCAGCTCGATATGCTTGAATCCGTCGCGATTAGCGCGCAGCGTGGCGTCGTCATCCACGCCGCTCGCCATGTAGGCCCAATGGCCGGGATTTACCTTGCGGTGAGCGGCTTCCTCGAAGTCGAAGACGTTGAGCGCCTCGGCCGGGCTCCCAATAACCTCGGCGAGCGGTCGGCCATTTTGCGCGAGGGCCAAGCCGCCGCGCTCGAGAAATGCGGTCACTCCGCCAAGTGCGGCGACATATGGGCTGGCGGCCAGAAACTTCAGAAATTCGCGGCGGGCAGTAGGTGTAGATTCGCTCATAATGGCCCGGATTCTAACGCTCCTCGCGCTTTCTGGCTAGCCCCGATTCCGCCGCACGGTTTCGTGCGTCGAGGCACACAGTTTGCGGGAATCGGCCTTTTCGTGCGACGACACGGCTGAACAGCTTGCGAGAAAGGCCCAGAACGGGGGCGATGTGGCTTTCTTTCTCTGTGCCCTCTGTGTCTCTGTGCCCTCTGTGTTAAATTCCTGGTTCGTTAGGCCTAAGAGAATCTCCGATTAGAGTGGAGGACATCATGTTGGATCGCCTCAAATTGTGGTTAGTGCTTGGAGTGCTTATAGCGGGCCTCTTCGCGATTTTCCTTGAGCGCGCTCCCGGTCAGAACAAACGTTCCGCCACGGTTACACCTGCGGATTATCTTAAATGGCGCAACGAATTTAAAAATTGGGGCCGCTGGGGAGCCGATGATCAGCGCGGCGTCTCGAATTTGATCACCGCAGAAAAAAGTCTGAGTGCGGTAAGGCTGGTCAAGAACGGCATCGTCATCTCCCTGGCGCAAGCCGTGCCGCAACAAGTCGATCCCGAAGTTCCCGCGGGCAGCGTCTTCCACCGCACCACGGAGAACATCGGCGCTTTCAACACCATCGATAAATACGAGGTGAGCTATCACGGCCTGGCCACCGCACACATGGATGCCTTTTGCCATTTCTTTCTCGAAGGCAAAATGTATAACGGCTATTCCGTGGCCGATAACATCACGCCTCAGACCGGCTGCAAAAAAGATGACGTCATGGCCTGGCGCGACGGCGTCGTCACCCGCGCCGTGCTCTACGATATCCCGCAACTCAAGGGCGTAGACTGGATCGAGCCGGGCACGCCGATTACTCGCGCCGATCTGGAAGCGTGGGAGAAAAAATCCGGCGTCAAGGCGGGTCCGGGCGACGTGATCATGCTGTACGTCGGGCGCTGGAAGCGGCGTGCCGCGAAGGGCCCGTACCCAAACGCGATCCCCGGCTATTTTGCCGACGTCGTCCCCTTCATCAAGGAGCGCGAGGTCGCGTTTGTCGGCCATGACTTCAATATTGATTGGGCGCCGCGGCCGGGGTGGGGCGAAGCGCAGGGCATTCCCGTCAATCCCATTCACCAGGCCGTGCTGAACTGGTTGGGCGTGGGCATCGTCGAGAATCTTGACCTGGAGCGCGCTGTCGATACCGCGCGGCGCCTGAAGCGCTATGA
>QHYR01000066.1 GCA_003223315.1 Acidobacteriota bacterium
AAAAGCCCACGCGCGTCGAGGCGCTCAAGTATTACCGCAAATGCGTGGAGCACTACGATCTCGAGCTGCGTTTGGGCGAAACCGTCACGCGCGTGGATGGCGGCGACGGAAGCTTCCGCGTGCACACCAGGGTCACTGAGAACAACCCTGCAATCAAGACGCGCGATGGCGGCGCCGGCGCCGCGAGCGATGATCCGGTTGTCGAGCGCCAAAAGGGCGTGGAAATCACGCCGCTTTTGGCGCATGAAAAAGTCTACGAATCGCGCAAGCTGATCGTGGCCACCGGATACTACGACTTGCCCAATCGCCTGGGCGTGCCCGGCGAAGACCTGCCTCACGTATCGCATTATTACACCGAGCCGCATCCCTTCTGGCGGCAGGACGTCGTGGTCATCGGCGGAAAAAATTCCGCCGCGGAAGCCGCTCTGGATCTCTATCGCAACGGCGCTCGCGTTACGCTGGTGCATCGCCGCGCGGAGCTGGGCTCCACCATCAAGTATTGGGTGCGGCCGGACATCGAAAATCGCATCAAGGCGGGCCAGATTACGGCGCTGTTTGAGACTCGCGTGGTGCGCATCGAGCGCGATGCCGTGCATGTGGTGGGCCCGCCTTCTGGCGCGCCCGCCTCGAACAATGATCCGGTTGTCGAGCGCCAAAAGGGCGTGGCAATCACGCCGCTTTTGGCGCATGAAAAAGTCCTGCCTGCCGTGCACGTTTTCGCTCTCACGGGTTACCATCCCGATTTCGATTTCTTGCGTCAGCTGGGCGTGAAGCTCGATCTAAAAACGAATAAACCGGCTCTCGATGCGCAGACGCTCGAGAGCAATGTTGGCGGCTTGTACCTCGCCGGCGTGGTCATCGGCGGAAATCACACCAGCGAAATTTTCATCGAAAATGGCCGCTTTCATGGCAAGCAGATCATCGCTGCGCTCACGGGCACGACGCTGGCCGTCGCGCAGCCTTAACGCGAAAAGGCTAGTCACAAAGTCCCGCAGGGACGGAGAAAATGAGCCCGGCGCGGCACCGGGCCCCCAGCATGCACCGTCTTTGTGCATGCTGGGGTGGTGGAAGCGCTGGGAATGATCAAGAGAGGATGCAAGCCCCGGAGAGGGGCGGCACCCGGGTAAATTAATAAGCAGGCGAATTGGGAGAGTATGCCTTCGATCCTAGAGGAAGTTGGTGGCACGATTACGGCTCTGGCCAAAGGCTTCGGCGTCACCTTTCGCAATCTCTGGCGAAAGACGACCACCGAAAACTACCCGGAGGAGCCCGTACATTTTGAGGCGCGCTATCGCGGCATCCACGTTCTGCAGCGCGATGAAGACGGCCTGGAAAAATGCGTCGGCTGCTTTCTCTGCGCCGCCGCCTGCCCGGCGCACTGCATCTACATCGAAGCCGCCGAAAATACCGAAGCGCAGCGCATCTCTGCCGGCGAACGCTACGCCAGCGTCTACAATATCGATTATTCGCGCTGCATCTTCTGCGGATACTGCGTGGAAGCCTGCCCCACCGACGCGATCACGCACGGCCATGGGTTCGAGCTCGCCACCTACGACATCAATTCCATGATCTATCGCAAAGAACAGCTCCTCGAAGCCGGGGTTCCCAAGACTTCTGTATGAATTCTAAATTCCTCCCGCGCTCGATCCTCGATTCTCCCTGCCCTACCTGAAGCAATCGAGCGGCAGCGGACGAAAAGCGATGAATCCCATTGCGGCGATCGGTTTAGGCGCGTGAGTTCGGATCGGCCTTTCTACCTAGACAATCTCCCAGTAATGAACCAGCGAAAGATCGATTGCATATGTGCCCGATTAGCCCTTTGGGACCGTTGTTTTCTGCGAATACTCCTGTCCGCGGGACGCACGGCCCGCTATGGCCTCGGGTCACCGCGATCCTAGAACCGCCCGAAGTTGTAAAGGCGCGCCCAGGAAGAGAACAGCGGGGCCGAGCCGGTTACGAGGAATCGTTAAGGGGCAGCGAGGAATGCTCTTCCGGATAGGCGGCCGGCGAACGTTGCCACGGAGTCGCGCCGGCAGCAACGGCCCTGAGCCTTACGCGTGTGGGGCGGCTCGAAATTGAGGTGGGGGCCGCTTAGCGTAGGCCTGACCTGAACAGAACAGTGAGCTTCCCCCCCAAACGAAGGCGGAATCGCCCCCACAATTGGCGAGTGCCGGAGGGTTACACACACGGACTCCTCGGCTCCAGGCTTAGGCCCGATAATGTATACGATGAGACAGAAACATATGTGGAATCTCGGCAGTGGGAAGCGGGGAGAGGCGGAAATAGGGAGCCCGCACACGCAATGGCGGAGATCAGCATGGCAGCGATTCAGAAGCGCAGCAAGCAGAACAGAGGGCCGCAGAACACAGCCACAGAACACACGGTAGCGGAGCACAGACGGCAGAATGCAGGACACCGGAACAACAGAACAGCAGGGCGGCAGAACCGCAGAGCCGCAGAACACACGGCAGCGGAGCGCACGCAGCAGAATGCAAGACAGGAGAATACGGGCTTTGCTTTGCTAAAGATGGGACGGATAGGGACGGTCGCCTTCCGCCCGACGATGCAAGGGATGAGATTGGCGGCAGAACAGCAGAGGGGAACTGTCGGGCGCAGAGAAACCGGTCGAAGGCCGGAGCCAGAACACCATGGGAACGGCACAGGATCGGGATCGGCCCCTGAGGAGCTTTCAACGAAGGCTCGGCTGCGCGTTCGCGGGCGGCGAAAGTGCAGCAGTACGAACGACGGGGCTGCGGCGAGCGGGGGAGCCAGGAGAGGGAGCCAGCGGAGCAGAGAGCGCCAGAAGCGCACCAGAGACGCAAGGCTAGAAACTACAGCAAGGGCCTGGCGGCATACGCGGCGCCGAGTGTGTCAGGCAAGGTGCGAGGGGCGCCGCGAGGCGCGCAAACGCCGGTCCGGCTGGCGCGGCCGAACGGCGATGCTTTGCGGCGGCGCAGGGCAAGGAGGTTGGGCCCGTGGAAGGATGTCGAGCGGTTGGTCGGGCTGCGAGGGCAATTTGCGATCTTCACGAACCCAGCGCGCCAAGAAGGCTGCGGAGGTTTCTTCGATCCACTGCTCAAGCAATGCGGAGATCTCTTTGCGCAGGTTGGCGGCGTGGTTCAGACGAGAAAGCTCGAAGCTTTCCAGCGAAGGGTTCGATGCTTGATGCAAATAGTCCCACGGTGCGGTGATACGGTGGCTGGCCATGGCCTCGATCTCCCCGGGGGGCTAGTCCCCTCTATGCGCAGTTCTATTAACATGACGTGTAATAACGCGCCAAGTACTTTATCAGACATTTACCCTAGGGGCTGTGGAAATCTCTACAGGAAGGACCCTAGAGCCAGCAGGAGGCGGTGTGTGTAGCGGCTGTTCCGGAGATTACGCGGGGGACTTTGAAGATTCCGGTGAGCTGGGTGCGGATTCGGGCGGCAGCGATTGTCCGCTAGGGACTGGCGGCCAGAGGGAACCGCAAGAGAATCGGCCCAGCACGGAAGGGGCGCGCCGCTTCGAAGACAGTGCGGATTCGGAATGCGATTCGCGATGGGCAAGCCTGCCTGGCGAGAGCGGTGGGAGCGCCGGAGAGATTTGCGAAATTATGGTCAGCGCGACGCGGATCGTGGAAATGCGCGTCATCACCGCTAACTGTCGCGAACGCGAAGAATCCTCGGACGCAGGAGCCGCGGAAGCATCGGGGGCCAACAAACGCTCGAAGGCGGAGAGCGCCAAATATTATCAGACGCGCGGAGGCGACCCAGGACGGCCGCGCGATCACGCGCAAATGGCCCGTTGTCGGTGGGTTGCTGCTTCTGCCGCGGGCGCGTTCAAGAGAGGGGGCCGATGGGTGCGGAAAGCCTTTGGGATTTTACGCGCCGCAAATTTCTGAGCCGGGGCTAAAGGATTTGGGAGGGGAGATGGACGCGCAGGAACTGGAAACGCTGCAAGCCCAAATGCAGCCGATCGAAACACAGACACTGGAAGCGCCACGGGCCCAAACGCAGCAGATGGACGCGAGCGAACTCGAAAACCACGAGGTCGAAAGGCGAGTTGTCAAGGTGTGCGGCGCCGGCGCGGGCGAGGCCGAACGGCCGGAAGCCCCAGTGCCGGAGATGGAAGCGCCGGAAGTAGAAGGGGCCGAAGCGCGTGGGGCAGGCGCGTCCGAGATCGAGGCGCACACGGAGGAAGAGCACGCAGATGACGCACAGGCCTGGGAGGCGCAGCTGGACGAGAACTCGCTCGAGGAAGACGAGACGCAGCTCGCGGCGATCCGCGAGCTGATGAGGCGCGCGTTTTCTCGCGGTGTTTGGCTCTCGCTCGGCGAAATCGCCGAAGCCACGGAATTTGGAGAAGCATCCATCTCAGCGCAGCTGCGGCATCTGCGCAAGAGGCATCACGGGGCGTACCACGTCGAGAAGCGCCGCAGGCGGCCGGGACGAGCGGCCGCAGCGGGGAGAAGAATTGGCGATGCGCGAAGGGGGCCGGTGATCTGGGAATATCGCGTGCTGCCGCCGGGGTAACTTTTTTAAGCGCGAAAAGGGCCGTGAACTTTGTTGACGCGCGAAAGCTCCTGATGGCTTTGCGAGCGCCGCGAAGCTCCTGATGCCCATGACGTTCGCGGCGAGCGACCTTCGCGCGAAGAACGGCCTTTTCGCGCTCGACAACACCAGAAGCGCGGGGCGCCATAAGGGCCGGACCCACCCTGCGCACGGAACGCGAAGGACGGGCACCCGAAAAGGCGGATGGGGAGAAGGAGATGCCGAAAAGAGTGATCGATTTCGACGCGCTGTGGGCCAGCGACAAACTGGCATCGTGCGCCGAGTGGGCGCAGAGTGAGTACGCCTGGCTCTACGGCCTGGCGGACGCGAGCGGCAGCTTCGAGATGACCAACCTGCGCGTGATTTGGGGACGCGTGGCCGCCATTCGCAAAAATCTCACGCTCGAGCGCCTGCAGGAAATCTTCGACGAATTCACCGCGCGCGGGCTTCTCTTCACCTGGGAGGCCAACGGGAAGCGCTACGGCCATTGGACCGGCAGCGACGTACCCGGAAGGCTGCCGGCTCCTTCGTGGCGCATGCGTCTGGAGAAACTCGCGCCGCCGGTCCCCTGGGCAGCGCTGGCGGCCTATAGCGCGCACTTCGGCGGGAGCAAAGAAGGCATCGTTGCGCGCGCAAATCGAACCGCGGATGCAACTGGAGACGGCGATACAACTGCGGTTGCGGCTTCGCAAAGGGCCGCGGATGCAGGTGCTGACGCGCAAATGCGCGGGCTCAAGCACGAGCTTGAGGAGCCTCAAGGACAGGATTGGGATTTGGGTTTGCATTTGGATTGGGAGAAGGATTTGGAGAAGGAAAAAGCGTTGTGTCCTGCTCCGCCGCTTCCTGTGCGAGTGTCTGATCTCACAGGCTCACAGATGCGGGCTCGCCAATTCGAGCACGCAGTGCACGGAGATACTTCGTGCGAAATTACGCCGCCCGAGTTTATGCCCCCACAAATCACTCCGGAAGAACTGCTGGAAATTTACGAGGAGGAGCGCGGGGAACTCCCGGCGGCGGGCGCCATGACGCCTGAACGCCGCAGGAGATGCGCCCGTTGGTTCGCGGCGGGGTTTACGCCGGAGGAATTTCAGGCGGCGGTACGGCGCGCCGCGGCCACGCCGTTTCTGACGGGCGACAACACTCGCGGATGGCAAGCGAGTTTCGACTGGCTGATCGCCAATCGCCGCAACGTGCGTAAAGTGCTCGAAGGCGAATACGCCCCGCACGATCAAGCGCGCGCGGCGAAGTCGCGGGCGGAAAGAGGCGCGCTGGCGGATCTCTACACCGGCACGGGCCCACGGCCCGCCGATTGCGGCGTTCGCGTGAATCCGGCGGCGCTCGAGAGGATTCGGGCGCGGGAGGCGCGCAGGGCGCGCGCCGGCGCAAGTGCGCGCTTCGCGGCGGCGCTGACCAAGCCAGCGGCGCGTGCAGATTCCTGTGGCGCCGTTTCCGGGGGGTCGCATGGCGCTTCGGATGCGGCCCGGGCCTGCGACGGCGTTCCGCCGCAGGCCGCTCGTCTGAGCGCCGATCCCACGCTCGCCGCGCATCGGTCGCCGAAAACGATGGCCTTCGATGCGCAGCCGCGCGCCTCGCCGGCAAAACTAAAATAGCCCGGACAAGTTCCAGTCGTTCATAAGCCACCCGTCAGGGGTCCCCAGTGCACGCCGGGTCCGCGTGCGCTGGGGATAGAGAGCCGGCCAGAGTGCCGGAAACGCCACGGGAACGGTGTGTGCCGTTCAGCCAGGAGGGGTGTATGCGGAAGCCTTACGCAGCGAGCGCGCCGTGTTTGAGGAAAAGCTTGAAGAAAAAGCAGATTTCGCGTCGCCGGCGCTCTGTGAGCGGGAATGCGCGGGCTCCTCGGAATGACAACGTCGAAGCACCTGCTCGAGAGTCCTTGCGTTGCGGATTTGGGGCGGTACGCGTGGGCGCGTTGCTCGGCCGCGTGCGGCTGCATTTGCAGACCGAACGCTTTCTGGCTGCGCATCGGGGCGATGCGCTCTGGGAAGCCGGCTGCGTCGGGGCGGCGGTGGCGCTTGCGGATTTGGTTGCGGCCATGCCGGAAAACCAGATGGATGCGCCATTGCCGGGCTCTCCGTGCTCGGTGCTCTCTCCGGCACAGATTCCGCAGCGGAGCGGGCGATGAAGGACGGCGCCGTCTGCAACGACGCCTTTCTGGTGTGTCACGAAATCTATCAAGCGGCGCGAGAGCTGGTGAACTCGCGCGTGCCCACGACGCAGCTGCAATCGGCGTCAAAATTTTTGTGGCGGCCGGACCTGCGTCCGCGGCTGGTGGAATACGTCGCCGATTTCGCGTGCTGCGGAGACAGGGCACTAGGAGCTGAAAGAGATTGTCGAACGCCGAAAGGCCGCTCTTCGCGCGAAAGTCATGGACATCAGGAGCTTTCGCGCGTTAACAAAGTTCACGGCGCTTTCGGCGAAAAAAAAGTCAGGGCGTCGCGCTTGATTTTATTTCGCCTCTATTATCTCGGCGGCGCCGAATATCAGGCCGCGCGGCACCTGCTCGGTCTATCCGAACGCACCTGGTCGGATTGGGCCGAGGAGATTCGCGCGCGCGTGGGCGCGGAGCTGATCCGCGCGGGAATGTATCCGCCAGCGCGCTATTTCCGCCAGGCGTCGGCCCCGCCAGCGCCGGCGTCTCCGGAGGCGTCGACAAACGATGCGGCCAAAGCGAAAATACAACGGGTGCCCTGTGAGCCGGATTTCGCCTGAAGACGCCTACTTGATCTTCGACAAGTGGCGCGATGAGCAGTCGCCGCTGCAGCTGGTGATGAAGCGGCCGCCAGGCTTGCGCGCGGTGAATTCGGCGTTTGTCAAAAGCGTGCTGCCGCATTCACATCAGGTGCTGATCGCGGCGCTGGTGGATGGCGAATACCTGAACGTGGCGGTGAATCTGGAAGCCGCCGAATACGAATACGAAGACGCGAGTGCGGTGTTGCCGGAGTTTGCGGGAGGGAAGTGGGTGTGCTTTCTAGCCGCGAATTTTCCCAATGGCAACCGTTACGTGTTTGGAGAGCGGGCGGCGGCGCAGGCGTAGCGCTTTTGTAGATGTGGTCTTCAGGGAGGCGCTGGAAAGCAGTTCAAGGCCCCCCTTCGGAATGCGCCCTTCGAAGCGCAGGGCAAGCCCTTCACGGGCTTCTGGCAAGCAAGGGTGGGCAGCCGCAAAAGCAAAAAGCAGATTCCTCGTCGCCGCAAACGGCGCGGCCTGCTCCTCGGAATGCACGGCGCGCGGCGGTGGGTTTGCGGCTACGACTTGGCGGGGTTGTGGGGGGCGATGGGGTCGCGGGCGTGCAGCAACTTCACGCCGATGCCGTAAGCCATCTTGGGCTTGGGCTCGACGCGCACGACTTCGGCGACGAATT
>QHYR01000067.1 GCA_003223315.1 Acidobacteriota bacterium
AACGCTTTGATCAATGCTTATGCCGGCTGTATTGATGACGGTTCCGATTTGATTCAACTCGGCGTCGAAAAGCAGCAGGACATCCGCGATGCCATCAAGGAAATGCAAAGCCGCGCGCCCGAATTCCTGGCTTACTTGAAAGAGCTATCCGCGAAAGGCCAGGCCGTGGAGCCCTATAAAGACAACCTGGATGACGCCATTGCCGCCACCAACGACGCCATCCGGGACGCCGCCGAAGCCATCAAGGAGAATGCTCCGCCTCCGGTGCGCCGCAGACCGCAATGAAACGCCTATCCGAACCTCCCAGCCCCGTTCCCGGCGGCGCCGCGATCTTCCAACGGCTCTATACGCGTTTGGGTTGCCGGGGACGTCCGCCGCGCTTTGAGGTGGAGTTTTATCCTTACGCCAATCTGATGCACACCATACGCCTGCGGGAAGAAGGCGCGCACGTGCGCTTGTCAGACGCCTTGCGCGGGGCGCCGCTCGCGGTTCTGGAGTCCGCCGCGGCGATTCTCTTATCTCGCGTTTATCGGCGGCGTGCGCCAGGCGAAATCCTTCGCGCCTACCGGCAATTTGTGCTTTTACCGAGAACTCGCCGGCGCGTCGCCGCACTCCGCGGCGTTCGGGGCAGCCGTGTCAAACTCGGCCCCCGCGGATCAGTTTACGATCTGGCGCCCATGTTTACTCGCCTCAACAGGCACTACTTCGGCGGACGACTGCATCGCCCCAGGCTCGGCTGGAGCAGCCGGACCTGGCGCGCGCAATTCGGCTGCTTCGATCCGGCACTCGACCAGATCGTCATGAACCGGTGGCTGGACCGGCCCAGCGTGCCCCGCTACGCCGTTGAATACGTGCTCTTCCACGAAATGCTGCATGTGAAGCATCCGCTGCGCGCGGCTCGCTGCGGAATCGAAGCCCATTCGCTGAAGTTTCGGATGGAAGAAAAACGGTATGCCAATTACGACCGCGCCAGGAAATTTCTCGACCGCTTACCCTGATTTCTGTTTTGTCGGCGCATGCCCGGATTGGCTTTCCAGCTTTTCGATGCGCTTGAGGATTTTCTCGCGGTCGGGCGCCGTACGATAAACTTCCAGATATTTTCGGTACGCGGCCAGCGCGTTGTCCACGTCCCCTTTGCGTTCGTAGGCCTCTCCTAGCAACGAATACGGCCGCGCCAACTTCGGCTGGAAATGCGTGGCATCCTGGAAACGTTCGATCGCCGCATCGTAATTTCCTCGCTTCAGATAAAACGTGCCGATCTCCACGCTCTTATCCGCTCGCAGCGGATCGTACGTGGGCTCCGCCGGAGCCGGTGGAGGAGCCGGTTCGGTGTACGGTGGCGGGGGGCCTTTTTCAAGCGCCGATTCCTGAGCAGCGGCGGGTCTCGCGGCCAAAAAGGACACTAGGAGCGCCGCGAGCAACACCAAAACGCCCCTCCGCAAACGACCCACATGGCACGCCCTTCGCATGGTTTTCGCAGGTGTGATTCGCTTTGCTATCATGAATGTTGCCTGCGGCACGAGCCCGGGGCCCTCGACGCACGCCGGTTTTGCGTGCGTTGGGGTGGGAGATTCCCGGTCATCGGGAACTCCCCTGCTGACAATTGTAACTCCGCCCATGGAACTCCGGGAAAAAGTCGCCCATCTTCCCCAGGACGCCGGTGTCTATCTGTTTAAGGACGCGCTCGGTGCCACTCTCTACGTGGGCAAGGCTCGCGCCTTGCGCTCCCGCGTGCGCTCCTACTTTCTGGAAACGAGATGGGCGGATGCGAAGACCGGCTCGCTTGTCCGCGAAATCGCCGATGTGGATTACATCGTCGTCGATAACGAGCGCGAAGCTTTGGCCCTCGAAAATAACCTCATCAAGCAGTATCAACCGAAATTCAACGTACTGCTGCGCGATGACAAAACCTACCCCTACATTCGCTTCACGGCATTTGAAAAATATCCGCGCGTCTACGTGACGCGCCGGCTGCGCAAGGATGGCTCCATCTATTTCGGCCCCTTTTTCCCGCACAGCCTCGCCTATCGCATCGTCCATTTCATTCACAAACACTTCCGCATTCCTTCCTGCACCGTGGACTTGACCCGGCCGCATCCGCGTCCCTGCCTGCAATATTACATTCAGCGCTGCTGGGGCCCTTGTGTGCCCGGTCTTGCTTCGGAGGAGAAATACGCGGAGGCGGCCCGCGACACGCGCACTTTTCTGGAGGGCCGGCGCCATGACCTCCTGGTGAGCCTCCGCGAGCGCATGATGCAAGCCTCCGACGGCCAGCGTTACGAGCAGGCCGCCGGTTACCGCAATCTCCTGCACACCCTCGAAGAGATCGAGGAGCGCCAGAAGATTGCCGCCGCTGCCGGCGATGACACCGACGTGCTCGCTTGGTATGCCGAGCCTCCCCAGGTCGCGGTTAATCTTTTTCACATTCGCGCCGGCCGCGTGGTCGATCGCCGCGATTTCTATTGGGAGGATCTCGAGGAATTCGATCCCGACGAATTCCTGCCCTCGGTCCTCAAACAGCTCTATCTCGATGCCGCTTATCTGCCGCGAGCGATTCATGTCCTGCGGGATTTCGAGGACCGCCAGTTACTCGAAGAAATCCTTTCCGAACGCGCCGGGACCCTGGATCTGCCGTACCGCCGCGTGGAAATCGCCGTGCCGCAGCGCGGTCCCAAACATGCCTTCCTGGATTTGGTGGAGAAGAACGCGCGCCATTCTTTCGAGCAGCGCTTCCGTGTGCTCAAGCCCAATTCCAAAGCAATTGCCGAGGCGTTGGAATCCACGCTGAATCTTCCCGCTCCTCCCAAGCGCATCGAGAGCTTCGATATCTCTCATCTTCAGGGCACCGACACCGTCGCTTCCATGGTGGTCTGGGAAAACGGCCACATGCGTAAATCCGATTACCGCAAGTTCATTATTCGGGGAGAGTGGGGCAACGACGATTTTGCCAGCATGCGCGAAGCGGTGGAACGCCGTTACCGCCGCGTGCGGAGCGAACAGAGAGAAATGCCCGGCTTGATTCTGATTGACGGCGGACTCGGACAACTGCACGCCGCGGCGCAAGCTTTGGAAAAACTGGAAATCATCAATCAGCCCGTGGCGGCCATCGCCAAGCAGGAAGAGGTTCTTTTCGTTCTTGGGCAGGAGGACGAACCGATCCGCCTGGAAAGACATTCGCCCTTGCTGCACCTGATTCAGCAAATCCGGGATGACACGCACCGCTTCGCGGTTGGCTTTCACCGCCAGCGCCGGTCTCGCAGAACCTTGAAGACCGAACTCGACGAAATTCCCGGCGTGGGTTCGCGGACCGTGCAGAAGCTGCTTCGCGAATTCGGAAGCGTCGCCCGCGTGCGGCTCGCCAGCGCCGAAGATCTCTCCCGCGTCGTATCGCGCCCGGTGGCCGTGCGAATTGCCGAACATCTTCACGGCAACCATGTTTCGAGCGCCGGACCCAAAGCAGATCCAGCGGCCTGACGTGCCCGTGAGCACGCTTTGTTGCATCGAACAAGTGGGTGTGCTAGGTTGAGCCGCACGGGGGTTAGTCAAATGGGCGATAGCACCGGATCCAGAATCAGTTACTTCATGGTAGGTCTCGGGATCGGCGCCCTTGTGGGCATTCTCTTTGCTCCCAAATCCGGCGAAGAAACACGCGAGTTTCTGAGCCAGAGGGCCGAAGAAGGCAAGGAATATGCTCAGCGCAAAGCTCGCGAGTTGCGCGAAAGGGCGGACGATCTCGTGGAACGCGGCAAGCAGGTTGCCGCCAAGCAGAAAGAGTCCATCTCCGCCGCGGTGGACGCGGGCCGCGAAGCTTATCAACGCGAAAAATCCAAGGAAATGTAGGGCCGAATTTGATGCCAAACTGGGTGATGCCCCTTTTCGTCATCGTCGCGTCTATATCTCTGTTCGTGCAAATGCTGATCTTCGGCGCGATGTTTCTGGAATTCCGCCGCATCAACCGGCGCCTGGAGCAGATCGTCGACGATCTTCAGAAGCGCATCAACCCGGTCATTTCCCGGCTGCAGATGCTGGTGGAAGAGGCACAGCCACGCATCTCCGGCATGATTTCCGATGCCGCGGAGATCACCCACGTCGCGCGCAGCCAGGTGCAGCGCGTGGACCGCATGGTTACCGAAGCCGTAGACCGTTTGCGCATGCAACTGGTGCATGCCGACCAAATCCTCACCGGGGCGATGGAAACCGTGGAAGAAACCGGCTCGCGCATCCGCAGTACGGTGTGGGGGCCGATGCAATCGGTCACCGCGCTGGTGCGCGGAATCCAAACCGGCCTGGAGTTTTACCGCGGACGGCGCCGCCGGGCGGATGGTGTCAGCGAGCAGCAGGACGAAGAGCTTTTCATTTAGCGCGCCCGAAATGCCTCCGTCGCTTGCGTAATCTTTAGCAGCACTTCCACGGAAAGGTGTCATTCCGAGCGGCGCCGCGAAGCTGTTGGGCCAGCGAAGATTCCGGCGGCGCGACGGCGGGGTCCCCGACGGGCGCCGCTTTTGCGCCTGTTGGGGTGCAGGCGAGGAATCTCCTTTTCGAGTGGCCCCTCAACGAATCCAGCCGCCGCCGAGCACTTCGTCTCCCCGATAAAAGACGGCGGCCTGGCCGGGCGTAATGGCGCGCTGCGGCGCGTGAAAGCGCACCCGCACTGTTGCCGCGCCCGCCGGCTCGAGCCGAGCAGGAGCTGGCTCGTGCCGATAGCGTATTTTCACAGTTGCTTCGATAGGCTCGTCCAAAGAAGGCCACGCGATCCAATTCACGTCGCGAGCCTCCAGGTTATCCCGCCACAGCTCCTTCTCTTCCCCCACCGTGACACGCTTGGCGTCGGCATCGATCCGCAAGACGTAGAGCGGCCGCGGCGCGGCAATTCCCAACCCGCGGCGCTGCCCAACCGTGAAATTCTGAATCCCGGAATGCGTGCCCACGACTTGGCCCGCAGTATTTAAGAGCTCGCCGGTTTCGTCGCCACGGTCTTCTTCGTCGTCTCGACCTCGCACGGTCTTTTCGTACGCTCGACTCCGCTCGCTCTCGTCTTTATCCGCTCGTCCTCGCTCGCTGTGCTCGCGCCGATAAGCCTCGATGAAGGTCGTATAGTTTCCCGAAGGAACAAAGCAAATCTCCTGACTTTCCGCCTTCTCCGCCACCGGCAAACGCGCCCGCCGGGCCATCTCCCGAACGGCTTGCTTCGAGAGGTTCCCCAAGGGAAACGCCGCGTGGGCCAACTGCTCCTGAGTCAATCCAAAAAGAAAATAGGACTGATCCTTGGAGAGATCCGAAGCGCGCAAGAGATTGTACCGGCCTGTGTGAGCGTTTCGCTCGATGCGGGCGTAATGGCCGGTGGCAATGCGTGACGCGCCGATCTGCCGCGCCGTCACCAGCAACTGATCGAATTTCACGTGATTGTTGCAAAGGGCGCAAGGAATCGGCGTGCGCCCGGCGAGATAATCCTGAACGAACGGACGCACCACGGTCTCCTCAAATCGCCGCTCGAAATTGACCACATAATGGGGAATGCCGATGTGCTCGGCTACGCGGCGCGCATCGTAGACGTCATCGAGCGAGCAGCAACGCTGACGCGGAGCTTCGCCCGGAGAGAGTTCCGGCAAGCGCCGCTGATTCCAGAGCTGCATGGTCAAGCCAACGATCGGAGCGCCCGATTCGTGCAGCATGGCCGCAACCGTCGAGCTATCGACGCCGCCGCTCATGGCCACGACAGTCAGCTCTCGAAGATTGGCTTCGGAGCTCATTGCGCGGCCGCCATTTCCTGAGTTGGCCCGACGCTGCGCTGGCGCACAACCGCCGCGGGGATCAATTCGAGCGCCGTGTCGATCTCTTCTCGCGTGTTGGCACGGCCAACACTGAAGCGGAGGCTAGCCCGTGCTTCGGCGGGAGTAAGCCCGATGGCGGTCAGCACGTGCGAGGGATCCACCGCCCCCGAGGAACATGCCGCGCCCGCCGAGCAAGCCAGTCCCGCTAAATCCAGCGCAATCACCAGAGACTCGCTCTCAACGCCGGGGAGCATCAGGTTCGAGGTATTGGGCACGCGCCGCGCCGGATCGCCATTGACGCGAGCGCCGGGAATGCGCGCGAGCAGGCCCTTTTCCAGGCGATCACGCAAGTCGGCAAAATGGGCAGCTATTTCCGCGAGATCGGCGCGCGCCAGTTCCGCGGCTTTGCCAAGGCCCACCATTGCGGCGACATTTTCGGTGCCGGCCCGGCGCCCCCGCTCATTTGGTCCACCGTATAGCAGCGGATCGATTTCCGTCCCCTTTCGCACAAAAAGTGCGCCGGCTCCTTTCGGCCCATAGAATTTGTGCGCCGAAAGAGACAGGAGATCCACGCCTAACCTGTTCACGTCAACTGGAACTTTGCCGGCCGATTGCACGGCGTCGGTGTGAAAGGGGACGCCGGCCTCGGCGGCGATTGCACCGATCTCCTCGACGGGCTGCAACGTGCCGATTTCGTTGTTTGCGCGCATGACGGAGATCAAGGCAGTCTCCGGGCGTATCGCCGCGCGAATCGCATCCGGGCTGACGATTCCGTCGAGGCCAGCCGGAACATAGGTGACGGAAACGCCGCGACCTTCAAGGGCGCGGCAAGTATTCAGCACCGCGTCGTGTTCGATGGTCGTTGTAATCACGTGCGGAGGTGCGGCGGCGGATTTTCCCTGGGTCCGCAGCGCATGCGCCACGACGCCAAAGATGGCCGCGTTATCGGCCTCGGTTCCGCCGCTGGTGAACACAATTTCAGAGGAACGCGCGCCGACCAGCGCGGCAACGCATTCGCGCGCGCCTTCGATGGCTTGCCTGCCTCGCTGGCCAAAGCGGTGTGCGGAGCTAGGATTGCCGAATTCGGCCGTGAAATAGGGAATCATGGCCTCGAGCACCGCGGGGTGCACGGGCGTCGTGGCGTTATGGTCGAGGTAGATGCGCTGCATTGTCGTTTCTTTAGGCGCGAAGGGGGTTTATTCCAGCCACGGAACTTAAAGTGAAGCTTGAGAGATCGATACCCCCTACCCCCTTTTTTTACAAGAATATCATTCCAAACGACTTAGTTGTATCTTTACTACAAGAATGTGATTCTAAGGGCCTTAGCTCAAACACGAGTCCACGCGCGGAAACGAATGCGGGGAAGGCCTCGGAGGGAATTCGAGATGGCGCGCGGTTTCCAAGTTCGCAAAATGCGAGCATGTTTTATTTTACCCCTTGAGTAAAGACCCCTGAGCGGGGCTAGTCGTTCGGGACAACGACCTCCGGATTCTGGAGTCCGGTGGACTTCAGCGGAGTCCACAAACCGGACCTTGGTCAGATGGTCGTTTTACCCCACGAGCAAAGACCTCTAAGCGCGGCTAGTCGGTCAATTTCCGAAGGTGTCGACCGAAAGTCACGGCATTGCAGGTAAAGACGCGCTGGCCTCGCATCGGCGACGCTTACGGGCGGAGGCCAATGCGGTAGACGAGGTCTTGAAACCGGGGGTCTGGCCGAAGGGCTTCGAAACGATCATCCACTTTAAGATACATCAGGTCGTGTTCACGCTCGCGAAAGGCTTTTTCCAGCCACTCAAGTGCTTTTTTCGTTTCGCCAAGTAAGGCGTAATCTCCCGCAATCGTAACTGCCAGCGGTAGAAGGCCGTCCTTTACTTGCCTTTGGTTCTCTTGGAGATCTCCCCATAGGAAGGTCTTCTTGGCCGCGGAGTACCCGGACGAAGTGAACTTGCCTTGGACGGTTGCGGCGAGTTCGTTTTGGTGCGTGATTCTCAGTGCTGTTAGCATTTCGGCGACGGCCTCTTTCTGCATTCCTTTTCGCTCGTAAATCGCGGCCATCCTGTAATGGCGGTACGCTGAGTTTGCATCAGCGTCCGGCACTTCGCGGAAATACTCGAGCGCTTCGTCATAACGGGCAGCGCGGTAGAACGTGGCTCCCAAGGAGTTTTGCTTATTCGAAGAAAGCGGATCGAGTTCCAATGCTCGCCTCATCTCAGCGATCGCCTCGTCGAACCGGCCCAGGGCGCTCAGAAGGTAGCCATACCATTGGTGAGCCATGGCGTTGTTCGGGTTGAGTGCAATGGCTCGCTGCAACTCCTTTTCCTCGGCGGTCCATTGAAAAAGTAGTACGCTCGCAAGTGACACGTGGGCTTCGGAAAGCGAGGGGTCGAGCTCCACTGCTTTTAGAGCTGCCGTCTTAGCTTTCTGGAATGCTTCCTGCGGCGGGGAAAAAGCTTGCGAGTAATCTCCAAAAATGTGCAGGAGCATATACGCGTCAGAAATCCCGGCCCAAGCAGGGGCATAGGCAGGATTCTTCCGAACCGCCTGTTCAAAGTATTTGATACTTTTCTTCGAGCTCTCCTCAGTCCAATTGTTCCACTCCTCC
>QHYR01000373.1 GCA_003223315.1 Acidobacteriota bacterium
CGAGCACGAGCCGTGATTTCCCTCGGACTTCTTCCGCGTTCTTCGAGCCATTTGTGAAATGCGCGGAATTCTACCGTGTGCTCGACCGGCGTATCCCTCGCCAAGACGCGAATCGTGAAATTCTGGCCGATGTCCTCGACCCAAGCGCATTGGCGGATCGCCCGCAGCCCGAGCGCCACGGCTTCATAAAGACTCTCGGCGGTAACTTCGGCGCTGTGCTCGATTCCTTCGGTATCGACACGGCACGAGCGGACTGCCATAGGCGGAGGCTAGCACATTCGCTTTATATTCGCTATGATTTCGAGCCATGCCACCGAAGAGGCAGAGAGGGCTTAAGCTCGACGGCGTGGGAATCTGGTCAGAGCTAAAACTCGATTATCATCGCAGGTTATGACGACTAGAGCAGAGCGCAGAGCCACAGCGAGAGAAGCGGCCAAGCAGTTACTGCGACGCCCGCCAGAGAAAAAGCGATTTCGTTGGGACTATACGCTCGGTTTTGCTGGTGTTGCCGTTGGCATAGTCATCGTTCTGGCTCCGCCCCAAACGGCGGCGTCTGCACGAATATGGCTCCTGATTCTATTCGGGGTCTTGGTATACCCAGCACTTCACTTTGCCGACTGGCTTTTACCAACCAAACCGAAGTGGCTCACCTATTCCGGTTCGGTTCTGTTGTTAATGTTAAGCACCTTCGCACTTGGACAACTCGCGCTGTCAGATTTCCTGCCACCGTTGAGAATCACACGAGACCCATACTTCGTTGCTGTGGGCCCGTCTTTCATTGTGCCTAACCGTCAGTCCCTTGGCGATTTGGCAGCGGTTTTCGAGCAGAACGGACAGTACACAATTATTCCACTGAATGTTTCTCTGTTCATCGAACTAACGAATCTACAATCGGCGCAGTCCATGATTGATAAGTATGGCGTGGCAATCAAGACAAAGAAAGGCAATTGGGTGGAACTTAAGAGGGTAGAGACACGAAACGACGAAATTTATTGGGTGGGCAGTGGACTACAAATGGCTAAGCAGATCGGCTTGCCCCGCCTTGATGCTCTGCTATCCTTACGTTGGCTGCAGCCACGAGAAAATGTCAGGGGATGGTCGTTCTTTGAATATCCGCCTGAATTTTCTCACGAGGAATTTGAGAGTACCTTCAGGGTTACTGTCGGAGACGCTGCTGGGTTAGTTTTTACGTCCAAAAGCCTCGTTGTCGGTGACGACAAAAACAATATGGGCATACAAGGGGCAATGCTTGAAGTTCGCCCCACCTATATGGACAAGGATTTGTCTCGGGCTGCAGTCAAATATGTTCCCTAGCCGGGGCCAAACATTCCCGGTAGAATCCGCGCCAACGGAGGTCCCTTCCCTGCCTTTCTGTGCTGTCATGCGCGACGTTGCCTACGTTGTTGCGTTGGCCAAGTCCTACGACAGCGCCGAGATTACCCGTGATGTCCTCCAAGACCAAATCCACGCTGTCCCTCTGTCAGTAGTGCAATATGGTGTCATCGCCTTCGCCGATGAGTTCGGCGACGAAGCTGCCGCTGCATTCGTGGTTGCGGCTGAGCTTCCAATCATTTGGGAACGTGCCTTTACACGTGCCGAATTAGACTCTGATGAAGAGACCAGTTGGCTGCCGGAAGGTTGTTGGTCGATTGATAGAGGCGATGAGCGGGTACGGGATTTTCCGCCGGAATGACGGGACATAGAGAGAAATGTGTAGTGCTCCCCGCTAATTTAGACAGTCAGGGCCTCGTTTTTTAGTGCACCTGTGAAAGCCAAGAAGGCCTCGTGCGGGGTGCGATTTTGCACTCCGCGGTGCGGCCGGTCGTGATTGTACTCCTCGATCCAGCGAGCGATGCTGGCCCGGGCTTCTTCCAAGCTCCGATACTCCGCCGTCCACACTTCCTCCTCTTTCAAGCTGCGATGGAACCGTTCGATGTAGCTGTTGCCCTCCGGGTGATGATAGGCCGTGCGCCGATGTGTGATGCCGAGCCGCCCCAACGTCTCCAAGAAGCGCGAAGAAGTGAACTGTGTTCCGTTGTCCGTCGTCAGCGTCAAGTTCTCTCCGCGGCTGCCCCGGGGCAGCCGTTCGAGCACGGCCTGCTCCACCGCTGCCAGCGCGTCCTCGGTCCGACAGCGATGTGAGAGGTTCCAGCCCACGATCTCCCGCGTGCAGCAGTCAATCACGCTCACCAGATAAGCCCAGCCCACAGCCGGCCCCGCCCAGATCTTGGTCATGTCCGACTGCCAGATCTGATTCGGCTCGGCTGCTTCCACACGGCCCCATTCTTTCTTCCGCCGTGCTCGCAGACGACGCGAGCGCACCAGCAACCCACGTTCTCGCATCACCCGTAACACCCGCTTGCGATTCACCGGCAGCCCTTTCTTCCGCTGCAGCCACCACGCCACCCGCCGATAGCCGTACGCCAACTTCTCTCCGCACGCCATCACGATCTGCTCATCGTAGGTTCGGTCCGCCCGGCTGCCTCGCGGCCGCTTCCGGTAGTACAGACTCGACCGGCTAATGGCCAACGTCGCCGCCACCAGCGTGGCCGTGTAGCCCTGCACCATCATTTCTCGTGCCTGGGAATGAACCGCACCACAGCTCACTCCCCCACGACGTTTTTTAGGATTTCGATCTCCAGCGACTTCCGCCCCAGCGTTCGTTCCAACTGCCGGATGCGATGGTCCTTCTCGGTTTCCGCCGCGGCAGCGCTTCTCCCCCCAAGCGCTGCCTTCGCTCCCTGTTCCGCTTCATCCTTCCAGCGATAGAACAGATTCGGAGCGATCCCGTGACGCCGACACGTCTCCGAGACGTTCCCGCTCTTAATGCCTTCCTGCACGATCTGCCACTTCTCTTCAGGGGATCGATCTACGCGTGGTTTCCTGCCCATGTTGCCTCCTGTTTTGGAGGCCCTGATTCTACCTAGATGAGGTGTCCAGTTTTAGCGGGGAGCACTACAGCTATTTGTTCTTTGCCTGTGCCGCTTTCTCCGACTAAAAGAACGGGAATATCTGTAGGAGCAATGTGACCGATCATGCGATCAAGCGCCCGAATTGCTGGGCCAACTCCATAAATAAAACAGTTTGGCTGTGGATGCCTGGGGCCTCTGTTCAATGGAGCGTTTTGATGCAGATTCATGTCTTATTCGCGCGGTACTCCCGCTATCCTAAAGTA
>QHYR01000272.1 GCA_003223315.1 Acidobacteriota bacterium
CTTCTTTTGGCAGCAGCAGGAAATCCCTACCCAAGAAATTCCGGATCAAAAATAAAAGGAGGCGGCCCAGGTCAAGCCGCCTCCTCATTGTCCCCGGTGAGGGACTGTCCTTGCCCGTCGGAGGAGGGCAGGACATGTGTGTGCTAGCCTAAGACTTAGAACCCTGGCGCCAGCGAAAGGTTTCGGCAATTTTTTGCGACGTTGTCCTCCGCTTCATCTTTTTGTTAAGTCCCCTGGCTAGAGTATCCTACACATATGTCGCCCAGTGAGGTATTGAGTGAAGATGATGTTCTGAATTTTCTCGGAAGGACGCGAGGGCCGTCATCGGTCCGAGAGATCGCCTCAGGTTTGAGCCTGCGGCACGCCGGCAGACGCGCCCTCAGCAGCGTTCTGTCGCGTTTGAAGCGTCAGCGTCTTGTCGAGGAGTTGAGGGGCGGCCAATATCGTCTCGCGGGCGACCGATCTCAACGGCGGGACAACGCAAAATCCAGCGCCAGACCTGGGGCGCCGCCGAAGGCAGCAACGGGCGATTCCAATCTGCTCTCAGGACGGCTGGTGGCACATCGCGATGGGTATGGCTTTGTGGTTCCCGATTCACCGCGAAAAGACCTCGATGGCGACCTCTTCGTTCCTCCGGACCAACTGGGGGACGCGATGCACGGAGACCGCGTTATCGCACGGATCGAGCGGCGTGACACTCGGGGAAGCCAGGCCCCCGGCTCTGCGTCTCGCGCCGAAGGACGAGTGGTACGGGTCCTGGGCCGCGCTCATCCGACTGTCGTCGGGGTTTTCCATTACGGCCACCGCAGCAATTTCGTCATTCCCTACGAATCCCGCATTCATCACGAGATCGTAATCCCCGTGGGAGAAGAGCTGACGCCTCAGCTCGTTGCCAAGCACAAAGCCGAAAGACTTCTCCCGGCCGCGTCTCTGCGGCTCCCTGAACTGGACGGCGCGGTTGTAAACGTTGAGATCACGCGATTCCCGCGGGCCGGCGTTGCGGCGGCCGGCAGCGTTGTAGAAATCTTAGGGAAACCGGGAGAGTTCGGCCTCGATGTCGCAATTCTGATCCGCAAACATCATCTGCCTCACCAGTTCTCCCAAGATGTGCTCGAGCAGGCAGACAAAGTTGCGCGGCCGGTGGGGAATGCCGAACGCGAGGGCCGCCGGGATTTTCGTCATCTGCCGATTGTAACCATTGACGGGGAGACGGCGCGCGATTTCGACGATGCCGTTTATGTCGAAAGACGGCCGGAAGGCTGGCATCTTCAAGTGCATAACGCGGACGTGGCTCACTACGTCAAGCGAGATTCGCCTCTGGACCGCGAGGCGCGGCTGCGAGGCACTTCCGTTTATTTTCCGGACCGCGCCGTGCCGATGCTGCCTGAGCAACTCTCTACCGGCATGTGCTCCTTAAATCCCCGTGAGGACCGCTTGGTAATGAGCGCGCTTCTCGAGCTCGATCATCACGGCGAAATCATCGATGCGGAGTTCACGCCGGGCGTAATTCGTTCTGCCGAACGGATGACTTACACCGCCGTAAATCAGGTAATTGAGGGCGATCCTGTAGCCACTTCGCGTTATACGGCTCTCGCCGGGCGTTTTCGTGACATGCGCGATCTGGCGCTAATTCTCAACACGCGCCGCACCAGGCGCGGCTCGATGGATTTTGATCTCCCTGAAAGGGTGCTTACCTTCGATGACGAAGGGCAGATGACTGGGATCGTCCGTAGCGAGCGGAATATCGCTCATCGTTTGATCGAAGAGTTCATGCTTGCTGCCAACCAGGCCGTGGCGAACTATCTTGAGCTACGCGGCTTCCTGTCGCTCCACCGCGTTCACGAAAAACCCGATCCGAAAAAGGTGCTCGAATTTGAAGAACTGGCGCACGCTTTCGGCTACTCGCTAGGCATACCTGGGCTCTCCGAGAAGCGGATCGCCGTTCGTCATGGACGCGTCGCCCCGCCTGGACGAGCGGGCCGTGGCGTCGGCGCGCGCGAGCGCCCTATGATTGTTACGCTTCCGAGTTCGCAGGAGTTTCAAATTCGGCCCCAACACTATCAGCGCCTCACCCAGAAAATCGCCGGCAAGCCGGAAGAACGAATTTTGTCTTATTTAATGCTGCGTTCGCTCAAACAGGCGCGCTATGCCGTCGAGCCCCTGGGACATTTTGCATTGGCTTTTGATCAATACACCCATTTCACGTCGCCCATTCGTCGTTATCCCGATCTGATTGTCCATCGCGTGCTCAAGTGGGCCCTCGCGCATCCCAATGCGCGCTCCGAACAACGACCGCATCCCGATGTCCGTCCCGGACGAGCGCACTCCTATGCGCGTTCTGAAGAAGGTGGTCCCTATGGCCAACGCGAGCTCGCAGCGATCGCTGTCGAGTCCTCAGAAGCCGAGCGGCGCGCCGACGCGGCCGAACGAGAGTTGATGGATTGGAAGACGGCACAATTTATGGAACAACATCTCGGCGATGAATATGAAGCCCTGATCATCTCTGTGCAGAAGTTCGGCTTTTTTGTGGAACTGATGGAGATATTTGTCGAAGGGCTCGTGCCCATAAACCGTTTGGAAGAAGCGACCGGAGCGCATTGCCTATACCGCGAACGGGATCACGCAATCGTCTCCGGCCGTGGCGGCCGCATGCGCATCTGGAAGCTCGGCGATCGTGTGCGGGTCCGTGCCGAACGTATCGATCCCATGCGCCGGCGCGTGGAATTCGCGCTGGCCACGTGATTCCGCGCTTTTCCTCCGCAGCCCGTTGCGATATCTTTGTGTGCTTTCGCGAGGTGAATGGTGGCCATTCGGATGTGCCCGCAATGCGGCAAAACCGTTCCTGCGGCTCGTGTTATGGCTTTCTCCGACGGTATGGAATGCCCGCATTGCCAAACGCGGCTGGAAGTTGCCACGGGAAGCCGTATGACCGCCACGGTGGCGGGCCTCGTCGTCGCTGGGCTGGCATGGTGGGTTACTCGCGGCTCGACGAATGTTCTTGGCTTCGCCCTGCCGGTCTTGCTCTCGTTTCTCGCGTTCGGGATTGTTTCGCCGCTGGTTTTGATCCTCATTGCGGCATTACGCACTGCCCCGGCCGTGCCCGCCTATGAGCCCGTCGCCGTTCATGACGGCCACGGGCAAAGCGTGCACGATCATGCGGGCGGCCATCACTAAACTCGATCGCGGCTGAGCCTTTCTCCTCGCCCTGCCGTTCTCTGAATTTCCGAGCCTCGTGCATTGCCTTTATTCTCGTTCCGCTGGAGGATATACGCGCACGCAATACTTTGCAGATACAGGAGGATCGGTGAAACCTTCCGTAGGGTTGATCGGATTGGGCCTCATGGGCCGTCCTATAGCCGCGAATCTGTTGAAAAAGGGATTTTCGTTGACTGTATGGAACCGCACGGCTTCGCGCGTCCAGGATTTGGCTTCGCAGGGCGCGCGAGTGGCAGCCACGCCTCACGAAGCAGCCGCTGCTTCGGACGTGCTGATCATGATCGTGAGCGACCCGCCGGCCGTGGAGCAGGTGCTGCGGGGCGAAAAGGGTGCACTAAGCGGATTGCGCCGGGGCAGCGTGCTGGTCGATTGCAGCACGGTTTCGCCGGAGCTGGCGCGGCACACGGCGGCCGCATGCTCGGAACGCGGCATTGAATATCTCGACGCGCCGGTGACCGGCGGAACATGGGGTGCGGAGAAGGGGGAATTAGTGATGATGGTTGGGGGCGCTGCGGAAACTTTGAAGCGCGTCGAGCCAGTTTTTGGCGCGATCGCCAAGCGCTGGTTTCACCTTGGCCCGGCTGGCGCCGGTCAAACCGTAAAACTCGCCATGAATCTGCTGCTCGCCCTGGAAGTTGATGCCTTGGCCGAAGCTCTGGCGCTGACCCGGGCCGGAGGGGTGGCCGGCGAACGTCTCGTCGAAGTAATGCAGTCAAGCATGGGACGGGCGCCGGTCCTCGACGTCAAAGCTCCCCTGCTTCTGGAGGGCAAATATCCCCCGAGTTTCCCGTTGCGGCTTATGCACAAGGATCTGGTCCTCGCCTTGGAACTTGCCAAACAACTCGGAGTTTCCTTGCCCGCCGGGAGCGCGGCTCGCGACGTCTATGCAAAAATATTGAACTCCGCTCGCGAAGATGTGGACTACGCCGCGATTGGCCGGTATTGGGATAAAGCGGGCGCGCAAGGGCGCTAAGTTCAAGGCTTGGCCGCGGGCGGGAAAAAGCAGAGCGGCAGGTCGCGCGATGTCTTGAGACCCGCCGGTGCCGCCAGGATCGCGGGTATTGCGTTTACCACCAGGGCCGCGGTGGCGATATCTCCATGCGTGCCCCCGGGAATTATCAAAACGAGGTTCGGTTCGCCGCGCAGTTCAATTTTATCGTTTGACTCCGGCGCGCCGACGTAGATCTGGAGCTCCATGAAAATTTTTTCTGTTCCTCCGCAAATTCCGCGGGCAATCTGATGTACTCCTGCGGTCCGGCCAGGAGCCACCTCCAGGAATTCGCTGCGAAAAGCTTCGCGCGCGATGACTGGCTCGACGGTTTCCGTAATTTCGTCGATCTCGAAACCGAAGCCATCGGCCACCATCGCTATCGATTCAGGCAGTCCATGATGCTTGATAGTCCCCGCGGCAACTTGCTCTGTAAACTCCTCCGGACTCAACCCTGCGCCCACCTTCTTCTGCAGCGGCAGCCGCCGCTTGGATGCGTCTACGATGCGCGTTACACTCACCGAATCCACTCGTTGTGCGGCGGCGCCCAACGTGAGCACGAGTTTATCCATGACAAAGCCGGGATTCACCCCCGTGCCGACCAACGCCACGCCCCAGGATTTCGCCTCCTTATCCAACTTCGCGGCCAAATCCGGATATTTGCGATAGGGATAGGCAAGCTCCTCACACGTCGACACCACGCATGATTCCGCCGCCAGGCAGGCGCCGAGTTGATCCATCACGGCGGGTAAATGCGAAGAAGTCGAGTGCACGACGACGTCTGCCGCTTCGCCCAGAATGTCCGTATCGGCGCTGATCTCGATGCCCCATGGGGCATCGCTTGCTCCCGCAACTTCACCGAGGTCGCGGCCCGCTTTTGCGGGATCGGTGTCGATCGCGCCGATCACCTCGATCGCTTGCTTTTCCCGCATCAAGCGCACCAGAGATGCACCGACCGGCCCCACGCCATATTGGATGACACGAATCTTCTTCCTCACGTGAACTCCTGTGATTCCCGATCAGCAGGTATGCAGCCAGATGAGCCAAATAAGGTAAAGGAATCGCCCGCATCGTTCAACTATTTGAAGCCGGTTGCTCGATGGCTAAGGGCCGCGGGATAATCAGAAATTGATCGCAACTGCGATTCCAGCATGAGCATTCCAGAGCCTTGCGATTACATCCAAAAGTGAGCCGAGGTATCCCCCATGCGCGCCACAAAATTGAATGAGCCGGAGATTGCCGCGGAGCTGAAGAAGCTGAAGGGCTGGAGCGTAGAACAGGGAAAGCTCCACCGGGTTTTCGAGTTCCGCGATTTCTCGCAAGCGTTTGGGTTCATGACGCAGGTGGCGCTTGCAGCCGAGGCCATGGGCCACCACCCGGACTGGTCCAATGCCTGGAATAAGGTCACCATTGATCTGACCACTCACAGCGCGGGAGGCCTCACCACAAACGATTTCGGGCTTGCCGCCAAGATTCAGCAGATATCGGCGGGAAGTTAGCCTCTGGACCGTTGCCGCGTGCCTGGCTGAGGTGAACGCGGCATCAGATAATTTTGTATGCCGATTGCGACTCAGCCCTGAGGTTTTCTTCAATGGCCGAAGGAGCCCCGAAGACCACCGGCATTCCCTCCGAAATCTCAGAGCAGCGCGAACTGATTTTCGATAAGTTCCGCCGCTCGGGTTATCTGGCCGCCCGGCTCGATCCTCTCGGATTTCTTCCGCCGGTTTCTCCTGCGGAACTTGATGACACTACGCGCTGGTCCTCTGAAGCGCGATCCATCTACTGCGGGACAATCGGCGTTGAATTCATGCACATCGGCGATCCGCAACGACGTGAGTGGATTGCCGGCCGCATGGAACACCCGCGCGGCGCAAAGCCTGACCAGGAGCGTATTCTCGAGCGCTTGGTTCGCGCCGAACTCTTCGAGCAATCTCTGCAGGCGCGTTTTGTTGGCACAAAGCGATACTCGATCGAGGGCCTCGCCGTCTTGATTCCTTTGCTCGACCAAGTTGTGGAAGCAGGCGCGGCTTCGGGCATCGATCAAATGGTCCTGGCCATGAGCCATCGCGGACGACTCAACGTGATGGTTCACATCGTCGGCCGGCCCGCAGCGGAGATTTTTGCCGATTTTGAGGATGTGGACCCGCGAAGTGTCCTCGGCGGAGGCGACGTTAAATACCACGTGGGCGCGACCGGAACCTATCGCACGATCACCGGGCGCACGATTGAAGTTCATCTCGTGTCCAATCCCAGTCATCTGGAGGCAGTCGATCCGGTGGCCATGGGCCGCACGCGTGCCAAACAGGCGCGCATTGGCCCGCAAGGCTGGCGGCGTGTCCTGCCAGTCACGCTGCACGGCGACGCCGCCTTTGCGGGTCAAGGCGTCTGGGCGGAAACGCTCAATCTGGATACTCTTTCCGCTTATACCGTCGGCGGCACGATTCACATCATCGTAAACAATTTGCTCGGCTTCACCACGCCGCCCGTGGAACTCCACTCCTCGCGCTTCGCCTCCGATCTGGCGAAGCGGCAGTCCATTCCCATTTTTCACGTAAACGGCGAGGATCCCGATGCCGTCATTCGCGCGGGTGAAATTGCCGCCGATTATCGCGCGCAATTCACGAGTGACGTTGTGATCGATCTCATCGGATTCCGCCGCCACGGCCACAGCGAAGTCGACGATCCGACCATCACGCAGCCGCGGCTTTACGCAAAAATCAAAGATCATCCGCCGCTCTGGCAGATTTATGCCGGCCAGAATGGTTTTGACGCCGCGCCGACTGTCACGCAGGCGCGCAAAGAATTTGAGGAGTCATTCGAGACTGCCAGCAGAACAACGGAAAAGCCGGTGCACCACCACCTGCCGCCTTATTGGGAGCCCTATGAGCGCGGCTGCTATGATCCGAAATACGAGGTCAACACCGGCGCTGATGGCGCACAACTCGGCGAAATCGCTGCAGCACTTACGCGATATCCGGAAGGATTTGCCATCCACCCCAAGGTCAAGAGGCTTCTCGATCAGCGACTGGAGATGGGCCGCGGCTCGCGACCGGTGGACTACGGAATGGCCGAGGCGCTGGCGTTCGGCACGCTGCTCCTCGACGGCATACCGGTTCGGCTCACTGGGCAGGATACTCGCCGGGGAACGTTCAATCAGCGGCACGCGGCATTGATCGACACTCAAACCGAACGGGAGTATCTGCCGCTCGAGCATCTCGCTCCGGGCCAGGCGCGCTGCGAAATCTGCAATTCGCCTTTATCGGAAGTCGGCGTTTTGGGCTTCGAGTATGGTTACAGCCGCGACTATCCGGAGGCGTTGGTCGCCTGGGAAGCGCAATTCGGGGATTTCGCCAATGGCGCGCAAGTGATCATCGACCAGTTCATTTCCGCGGCGGAAGACAAATGGGACCTGCCCTCCGGAGTTGTTTTGCTGCTGCCGCACGGTTACGAGGGCCAGGGCCCGGAACACTCCAGCGCGCGCATCGAACGTTTTCTGCAATTAGCCGCGGAGGATAATCTGCAAATCTGCCAGCCTTCCACCGCGGCGCAATATTTTCATTTGTTGCGCCGCCAGGCGCTTCGCCGCTGGCGCAAGCCGCTCGTGGTGTTTACGCCGAAAGGCATGTTGCGGCGGCCGGAATCAGCGTCCGCCGTCGCTGATTTCGCCGCAGAGCGCTTCCGCAACGTTGTCCCAGAGCGCGAAGCCGAGGATGTCCGTCGAATTTTGATCTGTACCGGAAAAATCGGACATGAGCTGCGCGCCGAACGCAAGCGTCGCGGCGATACCGAGACCGCCATCGTCTTTCTCGACCAGCTTTATCCTTTTCCTAAAGCCGAACTCACCGCCGAGTTGGCGCGCCACGCTCGGGCGAGAGAACTCGTCTGGGTCCAAGAGGAGCCGGCAAATATGGGCGCGCTCTTCTATGTTTCGCCGCGCATCCGGGAACTTGCCGGCGATCTGCCGCTGCGCTCGATCAAGCGGTCAGCCAGCGCCAGCCCCGCAACCGGTTCGGCAAAGGCTCACGAACTGGAACAAAAAACCTTGCTCACTCTGGCCTTTACGACTTCCGAGAATTAATCCCGCGTGTACCTCGGCTCGCGGGCCCGCTGGACAACGCGCGGCTCTCGCTGTAGCGTATCGGTTCCATTTCCATGTCCCGACAGGTCATCAAGCGCCGCTCGCGCGGTTTCATCTGCGTCAACGCACATCCGGAAGGCTGCCGATTGAATGTCGAGCGGCAGATTACTGCTGCCGAGCAAGCGCCACCCCCGCGCGAACGCGCTCCCCGAAATGTGCTGGTCGTCGGAGCCTCCACGGGCTATGGATTGGCCTCCCGCATTGCCGCCGGATGGGGATATGGCGCGCGAACGCTGGGCATTTTTTTTGAGCGCCCCCCAGACGACGAGAAAACAGCAACAGCCGGCTATTACAATACCGTCGCCCTGGATCAGCGCGCTAAACGCGATGACCTGTTGGCTGCCCACATCAACGGCGACGCCTTTTCCGATGAGTGCAAGCGCGAGGCCATCGAAATCGTGCGACGCGAATTTTCCCCGCTCGATTTGATCATCTATAGCCTGGCCTCCCCCAAACGCATGCATCCGCGGACCGGAGTCGTACACAATTCCGTGCTCAAGCCCATTGGTCAAGCCTATTCCAATCGCACGATCGAGCTCGATTCCGAGAAAGTCGTAAATGTGACTCTCCCGCCGGCCAGTGAGAAGGAAATTGCCGACACAGTTGCAGTCATGGGAGGCGAGGACTGGCGCATTTGGATCGACGCCCTCGCGAAGGAAGGACTTCTTGCTCCCGGTGCGCGCACGCTGGCGTACTCCTACATCGGCCCGGAAATGACCTGGCCCATCTATCGGGACGGCACCATAGGCCGCGCGAAGAACGATCTGGAGCAAACCGCGCGATCGCTAGACGCGTTCCTCTCGCCTAAATTTGGGGGTCGGGCGCTGATCTGCGTGAATAAGGCGGTCGTCACGCAAGCCTCGGCTGCAATCCCTGTCGTGCCCCTGTACATAAGTTTGCTGATAAAAGTGATGAGCGAAAAGGGCCTCGAAGAGGGGCCCATCGAGCAAATGCGGCGTTTGTTCGCCAATTTTCTCACTGCTCGTGCCGATCCTAAAACGGACGACGCCAATCGGTTGCGCCTCGACGATCGGGAGATGAGTACTGATGTGCAGGCTGAAATCGCCCGCCTTTGGCCACAGGTAACTACAGAAAATCTGCGAGAAGTAACAGATTTCGCAGGATTTCAACGGCAATTCCGGAATCTTTTTGGCTTCGATGTGGAAGGAGTGGATTATGAACGCCCGGTCGAAACGGACACTGAATTGCCGCCGGAAAGATAAGCGCCGTTTGGTAGATTCAGTTTAATTCGCATTGCTGCCCGAAACTATTCTTCAGTGCGCCACAACGCCGCTGCGGTGCCTCGGTTTGCGAATCAGGAATACGAACGGAATCATCGCCATGGTTACGATCGCGAGTATGTGGAAGTTGTCGATGTAGGACAGCATAGTGCTTTGCCGCTCTAACATTCGCTGAAGCAAACCGTAGGCCTGCCTCGTCGCCTCTGGCCCGCTCGCCGCCCGTAGGGCGCCGGAGGCGCCTTGCAGCATCTGCTGAACGCGCGGATTGGCTGGGTTCAGATGCGCGGAGAGTTGGGCGCGATGAAATTGTTGGCGCCGGGCAAGCATGGTGGTCACAAACGATATGCCCACGCTGCCCCCGATGTTCCGGGCCAAATTGATCTGACCGGAAGCCACGTTATTCCGCTTCGCTCACCGCAGCCAGATCTTGGGTTCCACCGACATTCCCAACCGCAGCAGGTGTTCTCGGTTCTCGCCCGCATCGAGCACGATCTTTACCGGAACCCGCTGCACCACCTTGACGTAGTTGCCCGTGGCATTTTCCGGCGGCAGAAGGCTGAACTGCGCGCCAGTTGCACCCGCGATGCTTTCCACGCGCCCTTGGTACTCGCGTCCGTAGGCATCCACGGAGATCGTGACGCGCTGGCCGATTTTCATCCTGCGCAGTTGAGTCTCCTTGAAATTTGCAGTGATCCACACATCGTCGAGGGGCACCACCGAGAGAAGCGTCTGGCCCGGCTGGACGTTCATGCCCACTTCGACTCTCTTGTTGACCACGCCGGTTACCGGGGCGGTGATCGTGCAATACTGCAGGTCCAGCTGTGCCTTATCGAGCGCCGCCCGTTTTTGCTGCACCGTTGCAATTGCCGCACGAGCCCGCGCCTGTGTCGCGGCCACTTGCTGCGGACCTGTCTGCGAATATTGCAGCGCCGCCTGGGCGTGATTGACGCGGCTCTCCGCCTGCGCAATCTGCTGTTCGACTGCGGCTACACCGGCGTGGGCGCCTTCGACTGCAGCAGCATTCGCCTTGGCTGCGGCCTCCGCCTGATCGTAGAGTTGCTTGGAGACCTCATCTTTTGCCACGAGCGCGCTATACCGGGCGACGTCGGCCTGGGCGCGCGCGTTATTGGCCTCTGCCTGCTCAAGTTGTGCTCGGGCGGAATTGAGCTGCCCCCGTGCTGCGGCAACGCCGGCTTGGGCCGCCTGTAAATCTGCCTCTGATGAGGAAACCTGCGTCGTCGTTCCGATGGTTTCGACCGGCACGTTCAGGTTCATGGCCTGGGCCGTCGCCTCGGCGTCGGCCAGTTCGGCCTTGGCGCGCTCGAGCGCGACTTGATAATCCCGAGGGTCGATTTCCACGAGCACCGCGCCTTTTTCTACGGTTTGGTTGTCGTCCACATTCACCTTGAGCACGTACCCCGAAACACGTGCGCTGACGTTGTTGATATGGCCATCAACCTGTGCGTCATCCGTAGCTTCGTAGCTATTTAGATATCGCCGCATGAAAAAACCTGCCACAGCCAAGGCGATCGCCATTGCCACAACGATGCGGCGAACCAGAGAGCGTTTTTTTGTGGCTTGCTCTCGCTCTTTCGAGAGCTTCGGGCTCGGCATCTCGCCCGTTGCAGTGGCAGTCATATTGTCAGTCGGCACATCCGCCCGATCCACTTGCATTTGGTCGGCCATGATTTACTTTTCCTTCCAGTATTGGCGGAAACCGCGTTCCGCGGAACCCGTTGCCCGGGCAAGCTCAACTCGCGCCAGGTTGTAGGCATAAAGGCTCGAAATGTAGGATTCGTTGGCGCTCGCCACCGCCTCCTGGGCCTGAACGACTTCGATGTTATCCGTTGCGCCGCTGGCAAAGCGGTCTCGTGCTTGCGTGAGTGTCCGCCCGGCAAGGTCGACATTGCTCATGGCCACGGAAACTTGATCGGCGGCTGCCTGCAGGTCCAGAATGCCGTCGCGAACATCCTGCTCGATCTGCGCCCGCAGATTTTCGAGCTGCTGGCGGCTGCGATTCAGTTCTGCTTGGGCCACCTGAGCGTCGCCGTGGGCTCGGCCTCCCCCGAAAATGGGTATGCGAAGTGCAGCATAAGTCGTGAAGGTGCCGAGGGCGGTAGAGGGCGTTTGACCGATCGCTCCGTAATCGGCGTAAATGGAGAGGGAAGGAAGACGTTCGTAGGCGGCCGCCCGAACCATCTGTTCCGCCGCGCCAACCTGAGAGAGAGCCGCTTGAAAGTCCGGCCGGCTCTTCAAAGCTTGTTCCAGGCTCTCCTCAACCGTGATCGGCTCAGGCGGCTCATAGGGGATTTTCTCGGTGAATATGAAATCCTGTCCGAGCGGCACACCGATCACCCGGGCAAGAGCCAGCTTTTGCTTCGCAAAATCATTCCGCGCTGCAATGAGCTGCTGGCGGCGGCTCTGGAGTTCCACTTGGGCCCGCAGAACATCAATACCCGCCGAAATGCCGACGTTTCTCATATCTAACGCCTGATTGTAGAGCGCTTGCGCGCTTTGCACCTGCGCGTCTGCCGTATCCACTCGTGCTGCGGCCGCAATGGTCTCGAGGTACTTGGCGCCGACCACCAGCACCACGGCTTCGCGCATGTCCTGGTAACTCAGTTTGACGGCGGCTGCATTCTGCCGTGAGGAGCGCTCGCTGGCAAGCAGCTTGAAATCCACCAGCGACTGCGAAAACGCCACGCGCGCGTCAAAAAAACCAAACGGTCCCACAACCAGCGGGAAACCGGGGAATCGGGCGACAATTTTGGCAAATCCCTCCGCCGCGAGGTTCACTTTCTGTGCGTTCTCGGAGATTCTGGCGGAGAAGTCCGGCAAAAGCAGACTGCGCGCCTGCCAGAGCTGCCCTTGCGAGGAGAGTTGCGCATCCTCCGAGAGCAATAACCCGAGATTTTGGCGCAGGCCGCGTTCGATGGCATCGGCAAGCGATAGCGGAATCGGCTGCGGGCTCGCCGTACCCGTGGGCACGCTGCCCATGGTTTGGTTCTGAAACGAGTTTTGCCGTAATCCGGGAGAGCCTCCGGCGATGGAATTCCGGCTGGGTGCCACGGTCTGGGCGGATCCGCCGATTGCAGCCAGCGTTATGCAGAGAACTGCCGCGAATATTTTGCGTCGTCGATCCATAGGGCTCTCGTCTTTGAATTTGTCAGGCGGCTCGATTCGCCGTGCGCGCGAGCGTGTCTCGCTTAGATTACAGAAGGCCACCGGAAGGTACAAACAGAGGGCCCTGGCGCGGTAGTTATATCTCGCGTTTTGACGCATTTAATCTGCGAACTCGGAGAGCCGGGAGTCCGCAGGGAAGGCCCGGCTCACCATCACAGCAAATACTTTGCTGGCCGGCGACCGACATTTTCCCAAATTATCGGTCAAGCTGAAGAATTACTAATCCTCTTCGTTTCGGGCTTGGACGGCCGTCGCAAACGCCCCATTTTGAGCTTTCCTCTTTGCTAAAAAAGGGACACTATAGGTGCTCCTTTTTTCTTTCCTAGATTCTGGGGAGGCGAAGTTGAATAGGCGGTGGTGGCTTGTGTGGAGGGATCGGCTTACATTCATTCTTCCGGTGGCCGGAGGCTTGGTTGCGGCAGCGGTGGGAATCCGAATGCTCGTTCTCACGGACTTTTCTAATTCAGGCTGGGAATTCATGGGGCGTTGTGGAGCTGACGCGCTGGGATTCTTCCTGGTCGCCGGGATTTGCTGGCTCAAGACCCACCCGGAACTCGATCGCGAAGACTAAAATTAGGAGCGTCGCCTCCTTTTAGCGGCGCTCAGCTGGGAATTTTCCTGTAAATTTCTCCCTCACAATAGATGGGCGCGGCCGATCCGGCTCTCAGTAGGCAGCCGGGCTCTTCCTGATTTTTGATCCATTTGGGGACCTGTTTGTGCTCGAGCGTTCCGATGGTGCTGGCTGACGGCCCTTGCCCGTTAATTCGTCCGCCAGCGAGTTTGCGCCGTAGATATCCCGCAGAGCTTCCAGGATGCCGCGCGCGTCAACGTGGATGGAACGGCCGATCGAGTCATCGTAAATAAAATTCCAAGGCAGCGATTGGATATTGCCATCGAAAATAATGCCCACCAGCTCTCCGGCTCTGTTGATCACTGGACTGCCCGAATTGCCGCCGATGATATCGGCTGTCTCCACGGCATTCAGCGGACTATCGAGCTTGATCTTTGACTTCGCAGCCGTCCAGCGATCCGCCAACTTGTAGGGATCTTTGTTGCCGTGGTCGGCCGCGTGCTGGAAGGCGCCGCGGAACGTGGTGAAGTAGGGCAGTCTTGTGCCTTTCGGCGTGGTGCCCTGGCCATTTTCCGTATAGCCTCGGATCACGCCATAGCTTAGCCGCAGCGTGAACGTGGCATCGGGATAGCTGGCCGTGCCTTCCGTGGCAAAGCGGATTTTCGCGATGGCGGCGCCATCCTGCCGCACGACGGAGTCGATTTCATCGTCATATTGCTTGCGCACGGCGCGCGCCTCGGGCTCGATCTCCTGCATGAGCTTGATCAGCGGATCCGTACTCGCGTCAACGGCAGCCTTGCCGCCTTCATAAAGCTGTTTGCGCGCGGCGACCTCGTCCAGTTTGGTGTTGTCGATCAACGACCGCGCCAGCTGGGCGGGTGTTTTCCCATCCAGCGCGCGGTTGACGATGGCGTCATCTGGCATCTTTTCCTTCATCTCGGCGAGCGAATCCGCAAGCTCAGTACGCTCCAGAGACTTGTAGATTGGCGCGGTGGAGAAGAGATCCTGTTCGAGAGAAGGCAAAGCGGAATCGCGATATTCGCGCAAACGATCGCCATTGGGCTTAGGGCGCTCTTCGGCGGCGCGCACCAAAATCCGCGCAAAACCTGCCAAATCCCCGCTGAAGCCGCCGCGGCGCTCAAAATAGGTAAGCGGGAGATAGATCTGCTTTTCGGTATCCATGGCCTTGGCGATCTCGGCCCAGGGATCGCCGAACTCCGCCTTTTTGGCTGCGTCAGAGGCGATGGCCTGGCGCATCTTGCCTTCTTCGGCGGACTTCTTAGCCATGAGCGCTTTGTCGGCAAGGCCCGAGTTCTCGCCGCGAAAGGCCTTGAGCGAATTTTCGACGCTAAAGAGGTCATCATGCGCGATGCGCGCGTTCTCCTCGGATTCGGCGCCGAATTTCTTGAGCAGCTCGTCCCGGCGAGCCAGCCGACTCAGGACCAGCGGATAGCCGGTGTCGCGCAGGAATTCCAGCTGCGCCATGGTGTTCAGCCTGCTCGTGGAGCCGGGATTGCCAGAAACGAAGATCAAATCGCCATCTTTGACTCCGGCCACGGACCACTTGAGGTAATTGTCCAGATGCGCGGGCTTATCATTTTCGTAAACGCGGAAGAAGCAGACGTCCAGATCGTAGCGTGGATACTCGAAGTTATCGGGGTCGCCGCCGAAAAACGCAGCGTCGAATTCCGGCGCGAAGACCAGACGCACATCGGTGTACTTCTTGTATTTGTAGAGGTGATACATCGCGCCGGAGTAGAGGGTGATCACATCGCAGCGCAACTTTGTCTCCGTGGCGCACTGCTGCTCGATGGTGGACATGGCGGCGCGCTGGGCCTGGCCCCGATCGGCAACGGACATGCCGGGCTTTACCGCGGCGTTCACCTTGGCGGTGGCGTCTTCAATATCCTCGAGGACGTTCAGCTCCAGGTCGGGGCATTTGGCCTCTTCGGCCTCCGTCTTTGCGTAGAAGCCGGTCTTGAAGTAATCCTTTCCGCCCGTGGAGAGCTGCTGGATGCATTCGGAGCCTACGTGATGGTTCGTGAAGGTGAGGCCATCCGGCGACACGAAGGATCCCGAACCGCCATTATTGAAGCGCACCGAGGAAAGCTGGGTGTGCTGGAGCCACGACTTGGTCAGGTCGAAGCCATACTTGGCTTTGAGCTGCGCCACGGGCGGGACGTTGAACAGCCACATGCCCTCGTCGGCCGCGGCGATTCCTGCCAAGAATAGAAAAGCGAAAGAGACCAGGGTTGCGCGTCTCATGAAAGTCCACCTCCGAGCTCCGCGTGCATTCGACAAGGATACTGCCGGGCAGGTGTGGGATGAAAGCGGGTGTTGCGGGGCGCCACCGTCACAGGCGCGTCCAAAGTTGAATCACCTTAAGGCAGACGATATCCTCGGCGGCAGCGGGCCGGGTGTATAGTAGGGGCATCGCAAGGCGGTCACCAAGGCTCATCTTCTAAATCCGAGGGAAGCCTCGAGAGCGGGGATTCTTCGAACGAGGAAGCTTCGAAAGGGAGTTCACCATGGCGCAAATAACCCTGAACGTCAACAGCAAGTCCCGGATGGTCGATGTCGATCCGACGACTCCGCTTCTCTACGTTCTTCGGGACGATCTGGAGCTGAAGGGGCCGAGGTTCGGCTGCGGGCTTTCGCAATGCGGAGCCTGCACGGTGATTATCGACGGCAACACGGTCCGTTCGTGCAGCTACCCCGTGAGCTCGGCCAAGAACAAGCAGATCACAACGCTAGAGGGTTTGGGCACGGTGGCTCGTCCTCATGTCCTGCAAACGGCATTCATTGAGGAGCAGGCGGCGCAGTGCGGCTATTGCATGAACGGCATGATCATGAGCGCCAAGGTTCTGCTGGACAAGAACCCCCACCCGGGCGACGACGATATCAAGCGGGCCCTTGAAGGCAATCTCTGCCGCTGCGGCAGTCACCTGCGCGTGGTGCGCGCAGTGAAGCGGGCCGCAGGCGAGCGCGTGTAAGCGCGATTTTCAAACGGAATTTTGTAAAGAGGAGAGCGCAAAATGGAAACCAGCACAATCTCCCGCAGAGAGCTTCTGAAAGGAACCGGCGCGCTGGTCGTGAGCTTCAGTCTGTTTGGGCCCGCAGCTCGCGCCCTGGCGCAAGCGGCAGCCGGCGGCGGCGAACCAGAGGCGGCGTCGCTCGATTCCTGGCTGGCCATCGCGCAGGACGGAACCGTCACGGTCTTCACCAGCAAGGTGGAACTGGGGACGGGGACGGAAACGGCCCTGGCGCAGATCGTCGCGGAAGAACTGGACGTGCCCTTCAGCCGGATTCACATGGAGGCGGGGGACACGTCGAAGAGCGTGGACCAGGCGGTCACGGCTGCCAGCAGAACCATCGAACGAGCGGGGCCGCAGTTGCGGCAAGCCGCGGCAGTGGCACGACGCGAGCTTCTGCGGCTGGCTTCGGAGCGGCTAAATACTCCCGCTGAACAGCTCACTGTGAATGACGGGGTGATCAGCGCGAAAGGCGATGCGGCGCGAAAGATTTCTTACAGCGATCTCCTCGGCGATAAGCGCTTCAACGTGAAGATGGAGACCAGCGGGACCGGCTGGGACCTGAAGATCTCTCCAGATGTCCCGGTGAAGAACGTAAACGACTACAAAATCGTGGGAACGTCGGTGAAGCGCACCGATCTGCCGGGAAAGTTCACCGGCGAATTCACCTACGCGCAGGACGTGCGGGTTCCCGGGATGCTGCATGGCCGCGTGGTGCGTCCTGCGGTAGTGAATTCGAAGCCGTTGAGCGTGGATGAAAGTTCGATCAAGCAGATCCCCGGAGTCGTGAAGGTGGTACAGGAGGGGAATTTCGTGGGGGTGGTCGCTCAGACAGAATGGGCGGCGATTCAGGCGGCGAAGGCGCTGAAGGTAACGTGGTCAGCACCGAGCACAAGTCTGCCCGCCACTCCCGAAGAGCTCTATGCATATTTGAAAAATACGAAGAGCTTCAACGATCAAGTGACTGTCAATAAGGGCAATGCGGAAGCGTCCCTCTCCCAAACCAGCAAGAAATACGAGGCGACCTACCGCTGGCCCTTCCAGTTGCATGGCATGCTGGCCCCATCCTGCGCGGTTGCCGACGTTCGCGGCGATTCCGTGACTGTTTGGTCGGGAACGCAAGGGCCTTTCCGGACGAGGAAATCCTTGTCCGACATGCTGCGCATCCCGGAAAAGAACATCCGCGTGATCTTTCGAGAAGAGTCGGGGTGTTACGGCCGGCTCAGCCCTGATGATGCTCCGCTGGATGCCGCGCTTCTCTCTCGGGCGGTAGGCAAGCCAGTGCGCGTGCAGTGGACTCGCGCCGACGAGCATGGCTGGGAGCCGAAAGGACCGGCACAGCTTATAACCGTACGTGCCGGGGTGGATGCACAGGGCACGATCGTGGCGTGGGATTATATGGAGCGCGGCTTCCCTTGGAGCGAATCGGCGGGAAATCCGCTGCTCGCCGCACGGCAAATCGGGATGAAAAGCGTGAGTCCGGGTCAAAGCAATGGAACGGCGGGCGGCGGAGAAGCGTACGAATTTGAGAATCAGCGGATCATCGCGGCGCTGATTCCCTGGTCGCAGGATACTCCGACGCCTTTACGCACGAGCAACCTTCGGGCGCCGGGAGACCTAGCGCGCACGTTTGCAAGCGAAACTTTCCTGGACGAGATCGCCGCGGACCTGCGCGTCGATCCCGTTCAATTTCGGCTCCGCTACCTGAAAAACAATAAGCGAGTCACGGAGGCACTGGTCGCGGCCACGGAGAAAGCGCAGTGGAAGGAACACATTTCGCATTCGGCGCCGTCAGCTGGGTCCAAAGCGATGGGCAGGGGAGTTTCGGTCTCCGGCCGGGACGGCACCATTACGGCAGCGGTAGCCGAGGTCGAGGTGGATAAGTCCAGCGGCGAGGTCAGCGTCAAGCGCGTTACGCTGGCCCACGATTGCGGCTTGATTATAAATCCCGATGGCCTGCGGAATCAGATCGAGGGCAATATCATTCAAGGCGTTAGCCGAACGCTGCTCGAAGAAGTTCGCTTCGATGCCAAGGGCGTGAAGAACCTCGATTGGGTGAGCTATCCCATCGTCACCTTCCGCCGCGTGCCCGATGTTCAGATTGTCCTGCTGAACCGCAAAGAAATGCCCGCGCTTGGCGGCGGCGAACCGTCAACCGTGCCGGTGCCGGCGGCTATCGCCAATGCGGTCTACGATGCGATCGGGATCCGCCTGCGCGAGGTGCCGATCACTCCACAGAAGGTGCAGGCCTCGCTGCGCTCCAAGTCGCCGGAGCAGCGCGCCTGAATTCGATAAGCGCCGGCGAAGGGAGATCTCTCGCGCCGGTTCGAACTTCGTTAAGCGGCGAGAATTAGAAGAGATCCCCCGCAGAACCATCCGGGGGCCCAAAAAGCGCGCCTTGGTCGTCGATGGAGTTCGTTAGCCGCGAAAAGCTGCCAAAACTAAGAGAGATCCCTCGCTCACGCTGTTCGCTCGGGATGACCATCCTGATCGGATGGTCAGCTGCGGCGGGTGGATTTGCGGGTGCGCCGCTTGGCGCGCACGGGATTTATCGGGGCGTCGCCAATCAGCTCGGCCGACATTAGGCTTGTGACGAAGAGCTTGCGGCCGTGGTCGTGGAACTCGATAGCGGTGCGTTCAGCATCTGATTCGGTCACGATGCCGAGGCCGTACTGCTGGTGTTTGATTTGCTGTCCAGTGGAAAGAACCTGCACGTTGCCTCCTTTGAGCCGTTTGCCTCTTCCAGGACTTTGTTTCCCGCGGACTCTGTAAAGCGGCGAACGCTCATCCTGTTGGTGAGATTGGCCGCGGGGCGCGGGAGGAGGTTGGGGGCCCGTCCCCGAACGGGCCCCGTATGGGTTAGAGGCCTACAACGTTCTCCGCCTGCAAGCCCTTGGGGCCCTTGCGGACTTCGAACTCCACAGCCTGGCCCTCATTCAGACTACGGTATCCATCTGCCTGAATGGCCGAGTAATGTACGAAGACATCCTCACCGGTCTGACGCTGGATAAAACCATAGCCCTTGCTGGCGTTGAACCACTTCACAGTTCCTTGTTCCTTCACTTCTTTCGTCCTTTTCTTTCTTCAATGAGCTGTTTGCCGACCCTCGCCTTTTCCAACCGAAATTCGGTTGGCGCCTCCAACCCGCACAAAAAATGGGCTGCAAGCGTGTTCCTGCAGCCCTCTGAACGAGTCTAAAGGAACGTCAAGAGCAACAAACGCAAACAGAGTGTAGCACAATTTGGGGTCTTTGTCGACGGCGATGAACTGAATAGTTAATCCCTAAGCAATTCATTCTACAAGACTTGATCTAGCTTCCCAGTGCCTCGTTCAGGACGAGATTATCCTTCGCTCCCATCTGAATCGCCGAGGGGTGCATGCGACCCCAGGAGTGCATGTGCCACTCTCATCCCTCTGGTAAAATCGGCAGCCCGCAGATCTTTTGGGGAGGCACGCCTTGGCATCGGAATAAGAGATATGCGAACTTGGCGCCGCCTTATTTTTCTTTTATTGGTCTTTGTGGTGACCCGAAGTGGCACGGTGTTTCAGATTGAAGCGCGCAGCCTGCCTGACGAGGACGACGCCAGCACCGCCAAGACTGCCGATTTGCCGACTGGCATGCGTATCAGTCCAACCGCAGCCCCTGGCGCTCGCTTTTCGCCTTTGAATCCGGACCTGCCCGGCGCGCCCCAATTTACCGTGGGTCAGGCTGTGAGCACGGCCGCCAGCCCGGATGGCAAGACCCTTCTGATTCTCACCAGCGGTTACAACATTCGTTATGACTCGAGCGGAAATCTGGCTCCGCAGGAGTCGAATGAGTACGTGTTCGTTTATGACATTACGACCCAGCCACCCCGGGAGATGCAGGTCCTGCGGGTGCCGCTTGCCTTCAATGGCTTGTCCTGGAACCCCAATGGGAACGAATTTTACGTTTCGGGGGGCGAGCAGGATGTCGTACACGCTTTTGCGCGCCGGGGCGCCATGTGGCAGGCAGCCAGCGCGCCCGTGCGGCTAGGGCATGCGGCGGGGCTCGGGTTAGGGGTTACGCCCGAAGTCGCCGGAATCGCCGTGAACGCGGCGGGTACCCGGTTGATTGCGGCCAATTACGAAAATGATTCGATCAGCATTGTCGATATCGGTTCGCGTACGAAGATTGCTGAACTCGATCTGAGGCCCGGAAAGAACGACCCGTCGAAAAAGGGCCTACCAGGCGGGGAATATCCCTTCTGGGTGGTTATCAAGGGCAATGAGAAAGCTTACGTCTCCAGCATCCGCGACCGCGAGATTGTGGTCGTGGGGCTGAAACCGGGAGCGAGGGACACAGCGCAGGTGGTCGGGCGAATCGCCGTGCGCGGGACGCCGAACAAAATGATCCTCAATCGCAGCGGCTCGCGACTTTATGTCGCCTGTGATAACAGCGACTCGGTCGCCATCGTGGATACGGACAGCGACCGACTGATTTCGCAGTTTCCGGTTACTGCGCCCAAGGACATATTCCTGAACCCGCGGGGCTTCAAGGGAAGCAATCCGAATGCTTTGGCGCTTTCTCCGGACGAGCGCACCCTATATGTCACCGAGGGCGGAACGAATGCCTTGGCCGTGGTCAAGCTGGACAAGGATACCGGGCGAGTCGCCGGCTTGATCCCTACCGGCTGGTATCCCAATTCCGTTAGCGTCAGCGGTGATGGCGGCTGGCTGTACGTCGTGAACGGCAAGAGCCCGGAAGGAGCGAATCCGGCTGGCTGCGGCTATACGCCGTCGCCTGCGGCATGTCAGGCTAAGAATGCCTTCATTTTTCAGCGCAGCCGAGCAGGCTTGCTCAGTCTGCCTGTGCCGTCAGAGAAAGGCCTCCGCGCTTTGACCGAGCAGGTGGCGCAAAATGATCACTTCCGCGCCGTGGGGGCCAAAGACCAGGCCATCGTCCAATTCCTGCGCGGCAAAATTCACCACGTGGTCTACATCATCAAGGAAAACCGTAGCTATGACCAGGTGCTTGGCGATTTAGAACGCGGCAATGGCGATCCTGCACTCACCTTGTTTCCGGAGCCCTTGTCGCCAAATCATCATGAGCTGGCGCGCCGCTTTGTCACGCTTGACAATTTTTACGCCAGTGGGGAAGTGAGTGGGGATGGCTGGAACTGGAGCACTGCGGCGCGAGCAACCGATTCAGTCGAAAAGACTCTTCCGGTGCAATATGCCGCCCATGGGCTCGACTACACGTACGAAGGCGTAGAGCGCAATATCAACACGGGCATTGCGTCGCTGTCCGAACGCCGGCGGGCGAATCCGCTGACGCCGGGTGACGACGATCTCCTGCCGGGCACGGCTAACGTCAGCGCGCCGGATGCCGCGGATGACGACGAGAATTCCGCGGGCGCGGGCTATCTCTGGGACGGCGCCATTCGGGCCAAGCTGAGCCTGCGGAATTACGGCTTCTTCATCGATCTCGTACGCTACCGACTGCGGGATGACACTCCCCTGCACCTGCCGGCTATTCGCGACCCGCGCGCCGAAGGAACCGCCGTCACATTTGCCGCGAATGCGGATCTCGCTCCGTTCACAGACCCCTATTATCGCGGCTTCGATCTGAGCTTTCCGGATTACTGGCGGTTCAAGGAATGGGAGCATGAGTTCGACGATTACGTCCGCAATGGCAATCTGCCCGCCCTTGAGCTCGTGCGCCTGGGCGGCGATCACTTTGGAGATTTCGCGCGCGCAATTGACGGCGTCAATACGGTGGAGACGCAGATGGCCGACAATGACTATGCGCTCGGCCTGGTGGTCGAGAAGATCGCCCGCAGCCCTTATCGGAACGACACGCTGGTTTTCGTGGTCGAAGATGATGCGCAGGATGGCCCGGATCACGTGGACGCGCATCGGAGTCTGGCCTTCGTCGTGGGACCCTATGTGCGCCAGGGCGCTCTGGTGTCCGAACGCTACACTTCGGTGCACGTGCTGAGGACGATAGAAGACGTGGTCGGGATCGAGCCTTTAGGCCTGAACGACAGCTCGGTCGAACCAATGACCGCTGTGTTCGACCGTATGCTGCAACCCTGGGACTACCGGGCCATCGTGCCGGCGGTGCTCAGGACCACGGAGCTACCTTTGCCCGCGACGACGGCGACGGCGGGAGCAGCGAGTCCGGCAGGCGATCGCGCCGATGTGCAGCCGCGGCGTAATGCGGCTTACTGGGAGGCCCAAACCGAAGGCATGGATTTTTCCGCCGAAGATCGGCTGGATGCGCCGCGCTTCAACCGCATTCTCTGGGCCGGGCTGATGGGCGATGCCGCGCCTTTTCCAGAAAATCCCAAGGCTAAAAATCTCCGGCGCCACCGCGGGCGTGTGCTGCGTCGCTTTACGCGCCGCAAAGATTCTCACCGCGGTGCTGAAGCGGATCCAGGATGAACGGCAGGACTGCTAAACCAGTTCGCGGAGGCGGATGAGGCGCTCGCTGCGAATCTGCTTGGCGCGCTTGTTTTCGTACATGAGGGCATCGGCGCGGCCGATCTGTTGCTCGAGCTCATGGGGGCCGGCGACATCCACGAGGCCCAAGCTGACCGAAAGCGCGTAGAAGCGCCTGGAATTCTCATTACTTCTATCGATCAGGTGAAACAGACGGTTGCGAACCAGAAGGTTGCCTGTCTCGGCGCTCTGCGAGAGGAGAATGCAGAATTCGTCGCCGCCGAGGCGCCCGATGATGTCGGAGTCGCGAAAGCACTCCTGCAGAAGCCTGGCGATTTGCTGGAGGGCGTAATCGCCTTCGCGATGGCCAAAGTTGTCATTGATGTATTTCAGATTATCGACGTCGATGAAAATCAGTGTAGAGCGTACGCCTTGGCGCGAAGTCAATTTCAGGCGCTGCTCCGCCAGGCTGATGAAGCCGCGGCGATTGTGCAGGCCGGTCAGTTCGTCCATCAGGGAGAGGCTGCGCAGGTGCAACTGGGCTTGCTGCCGGGCAATCGCAAATGACAGCGCTCGCGCAAGCTGGCCCGGATTCAGTTCGGACTTGACGAGAAAATCTTGAGCACCGAGCTGGAGAGCTCGAGCGGCAAGGGAATCGTCGGCCGCTGCGCTGAGCGCTATGAATGGCACGCTCGGAGCAGTACGTTGGGCTTCGACCAAAATGTCCAAACCCTGGGCGTCGGGGAGCGATAGAGCGAGAAGGGCCACATCCGCGCGGCCATTCTGCAGATGACGCTTGGCCTGACGAAGCTTATAGGCGCGGTGCAGGCGAAACTTGGCGGCGCCTCCCGCGCGTAGCATCCGCGCCAGGCGGCGCGCGTCAATGGGATCCCCTTCGACCAAGAGTATTTGGATCTGTTCGCTGGGCATCGCGCCTCTCACTTGCGAAATTTCCGCCTTCTTCAAATGAAGAAGCGGCTAAAACTGTGTTTGTGGCGAGCGGGAGGAAGGGTTTTCCTACAGGCCAGGTGAACTACAAGAGCTAAAAAGATTGTAGCGTGCAGGTGCGGCGGGTCAAGAGCGGCGGCGCATGATGCGGTCGATATCTAACTGCTTTTCCACCGTGTTTTCCTGTGTTTTTCCACCGGTTTTTCCACAACGCGGGCGAGGATGACGTTCGCTCGCCGTGGATGGCCTGCAAGCCTTGAGGCGATTCAAGGCTTCAGGTGAAGAGGACTAGGGCCGCTCGTCCATCACTTTGTAGGATCGCTTGTCGTAGCCCATGTAGACCTGGCGGGGGCGGGCGATCTTCTGTTCTGGATCGAGCAACATCTCTTCCCACTGCGCGATCCAACCGCTGGTTCGCGGAATAGCGAACAGTACCGGGAACATGGTGACCGGGAAGCCCATGGATTGGTAGATCAATCCGGTATAGAAATCGACATTGGGATAAAGCTTGCGGCTGACGAAATAGTCGTCCTGCAGGGCGATGCGCTCGACCTCCAGGGCAATATCAAGCAGAGGATTGCGTCCCATGACATCGAACACTTCGTCGGCAATGCCCTTGATGATGCGGGCACGCGGATCATAGTTCTTATAGATTCGGTGGCCAAAGCCCATTAGACGCTTCTCGCCGGATTTGACGCGCTTGATATAGGAAGGCACGTTAGCGATAGAGCCGATCTCCATAAGCATGCGCAGAACTTCTTCATTGGCGCCGCCATGCAAGGGGCCATATAGGGCGGCGGTGGCGGCAGCACAGGCGGAATAGGGGTCGACGTGCGAACTGCCCACATTGCGCATGGCATTGGCGGAGCAGTTTT
>QHYR01000126.1 GCA_003223315.1 Acidobacteriota bacterium
CAATATTGGTGATGAGCACCAGGCCGAGCAAGACCAGGCCCGCAGCCCACGCTTGGCGATGCCAATCCTCATACGGCCCGACGGCGTAGGTAAAGATCATAACAGGCAACGACGCGATGGGCTGGCCCCAGCCGGGGCTCCAAAAACGGTTGCCGAAGGCCGTGAACAGCAGGGGCGCAGTTTCGCCGGCCACGCGGGCAAGTGCCAGCAAAGCGGCCGTCAGGATACCGCGCGAGGCCGCCGGCAAGACGACGCTGGAGATGGTGCGCCATTTGCTCGCGCCCAAGGCCATTGCACCTTCTCGCAGGGCGGGCGGAACAGCGCGCAGGAACTCCTCGGTGCTGCGAAGCACGATCGGAATCATCATCACACCAAGGGCAAAGCCTCCCGCAAAGGTGGAAAAGTGATGCACCGGCATGACGACCAGGGCGTAAGCAAAGATGCCGATAACAATGGAGGGCACGCCGTTCAGCAAATCCGCGGTATAACGGACCACGAAAGGCACCGCACGGCCGCCGAATTCGGCGAGATACACCCCGCCCAGTAATCCCACGGGAACACCAAACAGCGCCGCCAGCAATAAAAGCTTGCCGGAACCGACGATGGCGTTGGCCATGCCACCGCCTGCTTCTCCGACGGGCTTAGGCAGCTTGGTGAAGAAGTCCCAGTTCACGTCTTTACCGCCGTGATAGACGAGATATCCGAGAATAAAGAAGAGCACCGAGACGGCCACGAGGGCGCAGAGGCCGGTCAAACTAAGCATCAGCACGTTAACCAACTTGCGCCAAAACATGCGCAGGCTCATGTGTGCACCAGGCTGCCACGACTGGTGGTCAGGAAAATTAGCAGGCGCGCCAACCCATTGATCACGAAAGTCAGGAGAAAGAGCACCAAGCCCAACTCGATCAGCGCACTGAGGTAAAGATTGCCGGTGGCCTCGCTGAATTCATTTGCCAGGACAGCGGCGATCGAATACCCCGGGCCGAAAAGAGACGCGGAGATACGGGGATTATTCCCGATGACCATGGTCACGGCCATGGTTTCGCCGAGCGCGCGCGCAAGAGCCAGAAAAATAGAACCGATTATTCCTGTACGCGCGTAAGGAACGACGGCTTTCCAGGTGGCTTCCCAGCGCGTGGCGCCGAGCGCCAATGCTGCTTCGCGTTGCTCGCCGGGGACGGCGAGCAAAACCTCGCGCGAAACAGAAATGATGAAGGGCACGATCATGACGGCGAGCACCAAGCCAGCCGTCAAGAGTCCAATGCCGTATGCCGGGCCTTGAAACAGAGGCGTAAATCCCAAGGTGCGCTTCAGTGCAGGCTGAATTTCTGTGCGCATGAGCGGCACCAGAATGAATATTCCGAGGAGGCCATAAATGACGCTGGGAACGGCGGCGAGCAGATCGATCAGGAACGTCAGATTATCGGAAAGGCGGCGGGGAGCCAGTTCTGCGAGAAAGATCGCCGCACCGAGCCCCAGCGGAACGGCGATCAATAAGCCAAGCGCCGAAGTAACGAGCGTGCCATAAATGAAGGGCAGCGCCCCAAATTGGTTAAATACCGGATCCCACTGCCTAGTCCAGAAAAAGGCCAGTCCAAAACGATGCCTGGCCTCAGCTGAATTGATCCAGAGCTGATCCACGAGCAGCACCGTGAGCAAGACCACCACAAGCGCAAAGAGGAGCGTGATCAGCCGGGCGACTTCATCGCCGCTGCGGAGGCGGCGAATGAGCGCACGCGGGCCCCAGGAGAGGCCCGCGGCGTCGACGGTGGTGTGCGCAGTTGCCATTTCATGCGGCTGGCGCTACTGAATCATAGCGATGGCTTTTTGTTCCTTGGCCACGACTTCCTTCGGCAGCTTGGCATAGGCTAAGGGTTCGCAGAATTGCTGGCCGGCGGTCAACATCCAACCCAGGAAATCCTTGATGGCAACTTTTTTCGCCGCATCCTGAATTTGGGCGGGAATCAACAGCCAGGTGAAGCTGGAGATCGGATAAGCCGCTTTCCCAGGAGCGTTGGTGATGGAGACGCGGAAATCATCGGGCATGGAGGTGGCCGCCCCCGCTGCCGCGGCGGAAACGCCGGCCAGACTGGGCTTCACGAATTCGCCGGTGGCGTTTTTCACCGAGCCATAAGGAATATTGTTCTGCACGGCGTAGATCAACTCGACATAACCGATGGAGTTGGGTGTCTGCTTTACCAGACCTGCGACGCCTTCGTTGCCCTTGCCACCCAAGCCGACCGGCCAATTGACGGAGGTATTTTTGCCGACCTTGGTGCGCCACTCGTCGCTGACTTTGGAGAGATAGTCTGTCCAGATATAGGTTGTACCGCTGCCATCGGAACGGTGCACCACCACGATATCTTCGGCAGGAAGCTTTACGCCTGGGTTAGCTCCGGAAATCGCGGGATCATTCCATTTAGTGACCTTGCCGAGAAAGATTCCGGCCAGCGCTTCCGGGGTAAACTTGAGCTCCCCAGTTACGCCCGGGATATTATAGCTGGGTACATCGGCACCGAGCACGGTTGGGAAGTGCAGGACTTTGACGCTGGCCTGCTGGAGTTGCTCGTCTGTCATAGGGCCATCTGAAGCGCCAAAATCGACGGTTTTATCCAAGAGCTGACGGATTCCACCGCCGGATCCGATGGATTGGTAATTGATCTGAACGGTCGGATGTAATTTATGATATTCGTCAAACCATTTCGAATAGATGGGGTAGGGAAACGTCGCACCCGCCGCATTGATATTTTGGGCCCAAGCCGGCGCGGCAGCCAGCACCATCAATAAAGCGAAGCCGAGGACCTTACGCATGCTCATCTCTGATCCTTTCCGGAGTGTTGTCTCTCACTCCCGTGTTACGGGACTGTTACGTCATTGTTACGGACATGTGAATTCGGCCTTCTGTTTGGAGCACCGATAAGAAAATACCCGAGCACGGTCAATCCAAGTTCAACCCAGCGTGAATTCTGTATGAGGCCATTACCTTCGCCGCTGGGCGCAAGTCGGTCGCAGAATGGCTCACGACCAGCGGCAATCGTCATTTCTTCTCGAATGAAATAGTTACCTACCGCTCCAGGTTCGGGGCACCGCCCGGCAGCGTGTAGCGCAGGTTGAGGAAGACCATGTTCAAGAGAGCATCCCGGGGTGCGCCGGTCGCAACGGACCAAGGGTTGCGCGTGAGATAGGAATACTGCCCCATCAAGTTCAACGCGCCGTACCGGGCATCTTTCCACATGGTTTGGTTGAAGCCCAAGGTGCCTTCCTGAATGGTTCGATTTTGAGATGAAGGTGATCCGACGAATCCGTAGCCTACAGGTTTTCCGGTGGTATCGATGATGACATCCTGGAGAACGTAGATGCCGCCGTAATAACCGTAGAAGAAGGCATTTCCTTTAGTGTATTCAAAGCCGCTCACGGTCGAAGCGGTATGAATCGGGGAGGGGCTTCCGTCGGTCCGTAGAACCAGATCCGGCACCTGGCCGAAGATGTAGCGGCCGCCCCCGTCGCTATAGAAATTGTTGGTAAGCAAACGGAAGCCCTTAAATATTTGGACACCGAGATTTACGAAACCCCCGGCGCCGGTGGCGGAAAACTTCGTCGTATTGGTGGGATTCCAGAGCTTGAACTGTCTTTCCAATCCGCCTACCTCAAAGTGAACCTTGTTGACGGGATCGAAAGCGAGCTTGACGATTACGTCCGGGGCGACATTGGGAACGTTCAAAGTGGTCTGACCATTGTTAAATTCAACACCAGACGTCGCGCTGAGGGAGAATTGAGAAGAGCTGGCAAAGGCGGCAGGAAGCGTAATTTGTGGGCCGCCTGCCGAGCCCCCTACATACTGCTCGGGGGCGTCGAGAGCAGCTGCCAGCGCGATCTTGGGCGAAGCGTGGTAGACCAATCGGAGTTCTGGTATACGGCCCCAAACCAAGCCTGCCTGGTAATTTACGTCGATGTCCTGCGAATAGAAGATGTCACCCGGCAGAGGTGAAATGCCGTTGCGGCCGGGAGTGATCAAGCTCCAGGTTTGGCCGCCGAGCACTTCCCACGCACCCTTGCGCACGTCTGCCCAGTACAACCGGGAACGGAGGGTGTTGCTATTGCTGCTCACGGCCACGTTTCCGGGATTGTTGCCGAGGAAGTCCGACTCCATATAGCCGATCACGTGAGCGCCTTTAACCATGGCGTCAACGCGAAAGCCGATGCGGGAGTTTTGCATACTGAAGCGGAACTCACTGAGGCTATTCTGAAATACGGTTCCGTAGGGAATGCCGCCGAAATTCGTTCCAATCCCGCTACCGCCGGTGTGGCTGCGCCAGACGCCGGTGAAGTCCATGAACCCGACGGGGGTGATATACGCGGTGCCGACGCGGATTTGAAGGGGCGACTCCGGGGGAGCGTTTGCTTGAGGAGTGGCTGGCGGATCCGCAGGCGAAGCAGCGGCCACAGTTGCCGACGCTGCCGCGGCGTTAACGGCGCCAGCCGGAGCAGAGCTGGTCGCCGCGCTTGCTGGCGTGGCGATAGGAGGCGCGGATAGGGACTCTCGCCCGGTGCCAGTCGCCTTCAGCTTCTCTTCGAGCGCTTGTACCTTTTCTTGCTGCTGCCTGATGAGCTCGCTCTGCGTTTGTAATTGCTCGCGGAGCTCCTGGATTTCCAAGTCCAGGCTGGATCTTGCCGGCTCGGCGCTGGCATCTGATTTGGCGGTTGATTCGGATGACGTCTTGCTATCGGACGCGGCCGTGGATTTTGCGTCCGATGAACCGTTACTTGCCCCAGCACCTGCCGCTGTTGATGCCGGCAACACGCTAAGGGCGAGAGCGAGAATACACCCCAAGAATGATCGCATTCGTTCCTCCGTCAAAGATTTGAGCGCTAGGTCGGCCTGGAAAGCTAACGTGAAGGCTCCGATTGCGCAGAACGCCAACATGCGCAAATTAACCCCGAGGCAAAGCTATTCGGAATAGTTAACCCGTCTGTAACAAAAATGTTAATTCTACGTTACAGGAATTCCTGTATGTGGATATCTGAGAAAACAAAGGGCCAGCACCAGGGGAGCGCTGGCCCGAGGGGTAGTTGGTTTTGAGGGTAAGGCCCTGCGGGACTTGGGCAGGGCGGGGTAGCGCTGCGGCAAGAGCGTAAACACGCACGAATCACAAGCGCATTACGAGACTATGAATTCTCGGCAAAAGGAGCAGCTTGTGCGTTCAGATTCATGGCGCGGCCGTGGCGCACATCGAGGCCACGTACCCAGAAGATGATATCTTCGGCGATATTCGTCGCGTGATCCGCCAGCCTTTCCAGATAGCGGGTGGCGAGCACGAGTTGCAGATTTGGGCCCACATCAGCGGGATCCTGGCGCATGCCCGTGAGGAGCCGTTCAAAAATTTCATCACGGTAGCGGTCTACCAGGTCATCGCTTTCCAGGACTTCGCCGGCCAAGACTACGTTCTTGAAAATCAGTGCGCCCAGACTCCTTTTGATCATGGCCCTCACCGCCGCAACCATGGGTTCTAATTCCGGCGGAGCGACCACAGGGCGCATCTCTGCGAGTGAGATGATCCGCTCGCCGAGATTCACGGCTAAGTCCCCCATGCGTTCGAGGTCGTTGTTGATTTTGAGGGTGGCCACGACCTGGCGAATCTCCTCTGAGGAGAGGCTCCCTCCTCGCAGCATGCGCACAGCCTGTTCGTCAATGACGATCTCCATTTCGTTAATCCGAGGCTCCAAAAGGAATATTTCACCGGGCGATGGCAAAGGTTTGGAGGAGCCAATTTGCAGAAGCGCGGCCAGGGCGCGGTCGACGTTCACTTCTACGCTTCGGGCCATGGAAACCAGGTAATTCGTGAGAATTTCGAGATGAATGCTATGCGTTGATGCCGCCGGAGTCGCCATTCAGGTCCTCACTTTCCCTGCCTAACATGCGCGGCCGGGTCTTTCACGGCAAGAGCCACCCGCGCTCTAGACAAGCTAGGCGATATAAGTTACGGCGGAGTGACGAGCAGGTGAATTCTGCGAAATGTAACTCAAGAGGCAATGGGTAAGCTGAAGTGAAAGCGCGATCCCTCCCCCACTGCGCTTTCCACCCAGAGGCGTCCGCCATGTGCTTCCATGATATGACGGGCGATCGACAGGCCCAGGCCCGTGCCACCGGCCTCGCGCGAACGCGCGGCATCTACCCGGTAGAAGCGTTCAAAAATCCGTTCTTGCTCGGCTTGTGGGATTCCGATGCCGGTATCGGCAACGGTGACCACTACACGGCCATCGGAGCACGAGGCAGAAACGTCGATTTTTCCACCGGCGGGCGTATATTGCAGGGCGTTATCGAGGAGGTTTTGCAACACCTCCTGAAGGCTATGGGCATCTCCACGCACCGGCGGCAATCCGTCCGGCAGGCGAACGTTGAGCGCGAGTTGTTTGGGGACGGCTTTCAACTGAGCCGTCTCGACGCAGGATTCGACGAGTTGAGACACAGAAACGGGTCGGAATTCGAGCTTTAACTGCCCGGCCTCGATGCGCGAGAGCTTCAGCAAATCTTCGGTCAAGCGGGCGAGACGGGTGGCGTGCTCGCGGATGATCTCCACGAAGCGCCGGCGATTGACCGGGTCCTCCAACGCGCCGCCCAAAAGCGTTTCGGCGAAACCTTGAATGGCGGTCAAAGGCGTGCGGAATTCATGCGAGACATTGGCCACGAAATCTTGCCGCACGCGTTCCAGCCGGCGCAAGTCGGTGATCTCGTGCAGGACCAGAACGGCCCCCTTATGGCTTGAGGCCTGCACGGGCGCAGCGGTCACAGCGAAGCTTCGCGGCCGCACCGTGCCCACGGCGATCTCGCTAGTGACCTGCTCCTGACCGCTCAGGGCCAGCTTGATGGCCGACAGCAGGTCCGATTGGCGCGCCACTTCGAGCAGGGGACGGCCTTCGATCTCGCCAACGTTGTCCAATCCGAGAATTCGGGAAAATGCACGATTGGAAAAGAGGATGCGTTCATCTCCGCTGATCACCGCCACGCCTTCGATCATGCTTCCCAAGATCGCCGCGGAGCGGTTGCGCTCGTCCGTCAACACGCCGATGCTGGCATTCAAGCGGGCGGCGGTTTCATTGAGTGCACGGGCGAGTTCTTCGAGAGCATCACCGGCCGGCGCGGCGCGCAGAGGCCGAAAATCGCCTGCGGCCATGCGGGCGGCAAAATCCTTGAGGCCGCGGACTCGCCGTGCGGTGCCGCGGAAATCCAGCAGTGAAACCGCGATGGCGGAAGCCAATAAAATCAGGAATGCGGCCCACACAGGGCGGCGCATGGCGGAGAATTGCCGGTCCACATCGGGCAGGGGAAGGGCTAGAAGGAGAACGTATGCTCTCGAGGTTGCTGGCAGGCTGGCTGAAGCCGGCGACGGAGTCGCGGCAAAGGAAACGGCGTAGTAAAGAATGTCGCGACGGAGCGGGTCGCTATAGCGTACGGAGCGTCCCTCGCCGGTTGACAGAGCTTGCTGAATTTCAGGGTCCTTGATGCCCACCGTGGAGCCGGGGGCGGAGTCCGCCAATACCTGGCCGTTGCTTCCAATGAGAGCTGCTTGCGCACCGCTGGTGGCGATCTCCGCAATCCAGCGATGGAGAGCCAATGGATCGTTGAGATCGAGCTGATGCGAGCGCGCGGTACGGGCCAACGCGGCGAGTTCGTCGAATCCCGCTTCCTGCGCCTGCCTTCGAATGACGCGCCAAGTGTATAGATCTCCAGCGGCCAGAACGATAAACACCAGGGTGAAGAGGGCTAGAACCGATCGCGAAAAGAAATTCAAGCGCAGTAACTCCCCTGCGAGGACCGCTGAGACTAACTCGGCCGGCCCGTCACCGATTCAAACAAGTAACCGGCACCACGCACAGTTTTCAAATAAACCGGATTTTCCGGATCCGTTTCGATTTTTTCCCGCAATCGCCGAATGTAAACATCCACGCTGCGCGGGGTAACGAAGCGGTCGGTGCCCCATACCGCGTCGAGCAACTGATCGCGTGTAAACACGCGATTGGGGCGAGCTGCGAGATAGTAAATCAGACGAAACTCAAGAGTGCTGAGCGTGAGCAGTTTGCCGGCTCGCGTGACACGATAAGAAGAGGGATCGATCAAGAGCCGGCCCACTTCGATTGCGCGCTCGGCTTCGCCTGCGGGCTCGGTGCGCCGGAGCAGGGCTTTGACTCGCGCAGCCAATTCGCGGGGGCTAAAGGGTTTGGTCACGTAATCATCCGCGCCCATTTCGAGCCCAATGACGCGATCGGCCTCTTCTCCTCGCGCCGTGAGCATCAGGATAGGCAAGCGGTTGAGCGCCGCGTCACGCCGGATCTCCTTACAGACCTCCAGCCCGGGCATTTTGGGCAGCATGAGGTCGAGAATCACAAGGTCGGGCGTGCTCTTGCGCAACGAGGCCAACGCGGCTGAGCCATCGGCGACGGACGTAACCTCGAAGCCTTCATTCGCCAGGTTATAGCGCACCAACTCCACGATATCCCGGTCATCTTCAATGATGAGGATACGCTTCAAATTTTGCCTCCATATCGCCCTCAGGGAAAGCTATCTTACATGCTAACCCAGGTTAATCCAGGGCGCGGATGTGCGAGCGACGCCTGGCCGGCTAACGTCTCCAAGGATATTGAAGGCGTGTTACAAGCTTGTGAATGCGGGCACGAACGAGGGATGCCACGCGACGGTGGGGGCGGTTTGCGGATCTGCGAAAGACCGCATTTGCCCCGGCTACAAAATGCGTTGACTAAAGCACTTGTTAGAGACAGTATCATTATTTCGGGCCATCCAGTTTTTTCTCTCTGTCAGTAATTTGCCTCTAAGCCAGGAGGCACCATCAGATGGCAATCCGCTGGCCGGAGACTCATCGATGTCGGAAATCTCAGCCGCAAAGCCCGGCTATCCAAACGCCGGCAGCGAAACCAGCGGCGCCCTAATCTCCTCTGGCTTTGGCTCCAATCCCTGGGTGCAGCTTGTCTTTGGAGTGGTGTGCATGGCCATGGTGGCCAATCTCCAGTATGGGTGGACGATCTTCGTCAATCCTATCGACGCGCGCTATCACTGGGGCAAAGCTGCGATTCAGGTGGCATTTACATTGTTTATTCTTCTGGAGACGTGGCTGGTGCCTTTCGAGGCTTACCTTGCCGATCGTTTCGGGCCCCGTCCGCTCGTCATGGTAGGGGCGTTTCTGATTGCACTGTGCTGGATTATTTATTCGCGCGCCGCAACCCTCGGCGTGCTCTATGTCGGGGCGGCCGTCGGCGGCATCGGAACAGGCCTGGTGTACGGAACGTGTATCGGTAATGCGGTGAAGTGGTTCGAGAAGCGGCGCGGTCTGGCCGCCGGGTTAACGGCGGCGGGATTCGGTGCCGGCGCCGCACTAACGATCGTGCCGCTCACGAGGTCGCTAAGCGCGAGCGGATATCAGGCGACGTTTTTCAAATTTGCGCTGATTCAGGGAGGCGTGGTCCTGGTTGCCGCGCTCGCGCTCAAGAAGCCGCCGAAGGGGGCAGCCGTGCGGCAATTGAATCCTCGTCTGCTGCAAACGCAGGTCGACAGCAGGCCGATGCAAACACTGCGCAGCGGGCTTTTCTGGGTCATGTATGCGGCATTTGTGCTGGTTGCGGCGAGCGGGTTGATGGTGACCGCGCAACTTGCGCCGATTGCCACGGGCTTCAAAATCGATAAAGTTCCTGTCGCGCTGCTCGGGTTTACAATTCCGGCGCTTACCTTTGCCCTTTCCCTCAATAACCTGATGAACGGCATTGGCAGGCCCGTTTTTGGCTGGTTATCCGACCTCATCGGGCGCGAATCGACGCTCTTTTTGACGTTTCTGGCGGAGGGATTTGCGGTCCTGGCGCTGGCGAAGTACGGCAGCAACCCGGTGAGCTTTGTGATCGTGGCGGCGCTTACATTTCTGGTGTGGGGCGATATCTACAGCATTTTTCCGGCGCTCACCTCGGATCACTTCGGCAGAGAATACGCCACCACGAACTATGCGCTTCTGTATACGGCCAAGGGTTGCGCGGCGCTCTTTGTGCCGCTGGGCAGCGTGATCGCGCTGCGCACGGGAAGCTGGTTCACCACGCTATTAGTGGCGGCTATAGCTGATATTGCCGCCGCGTTTCTGATGATTGGAATCGTGCGTCCTATGCGCCTGCGCGAAGTGCGGAGGCGGGAGGCCACGGCGTTGTCACCGGCAGACTGAGTTCTGCAGCAAGAATCAAGGGTCGAACTAGAAGTAAAAGAGGCCGCTCGCGATGCGAGCGGCCTCTTGATTTAGCGGTCGCGGCCGGCGTGATTACTGATCGATCTCCCTGCGGAAGGGGATGACGCCGGGGATCAGCCACTTCTGCCACATTTGGTCGATCTTGTTCTGGAAGTAGTCGAAATCCTCCTCGATAAAGTGGGCGAAACGTCCCTGCCTGAGCAGGTAGTCGCGCACCGGAAGCCGCTTGTAGCGGCCCTCGGCGATTTCCTTCGTCTTGCCGTAAAGCTTGAGCACGCCATTTTCGATTTCATAGAGCGGCCAGACGCCCGTGGTGACCGCCAGTTCGCCCAACTCATGCGAAATCATGGGGTCGTAGTCCCAGCCTTTGGGGCAGGGATCGAGAGAATGGATGAATGTGGGGCCGCCGATAGAAAGGGCCTTACGCACGCAGTTCATCGCTTGCAAGCCGTAGGACATGTCGACGGTTGCGATGTACTTGCACTCGGGATGCCCGGCGGCCAGCATGCCGGCCATATTCTTCTTCCAGCGATGGTGCAGGATGCGCTTCACCGTGCCTGGCGGGCTGAACGTGGTGTTTGCACCATAGGGTGTGCTGCCGGAAAGCTGGATATCGGTGTTGGCGTAGCTTTCGTTGTCATACATCAAGATGAGCAGGTTGTAATCGGGATGCGTGAGCGTGGCAGAGATGGCCGCAAGGCCCATATCCGCGCCGCCACCATCGCCGCAGAAGGCGATAACGTTGATGGGCTCCTTCTTCATCTTGCCCTTACGCATCAGCGCCTTCAGACCCATCGCCGTGCCAAGGGCTGCCGAGCCGCTGCTCCCGAGCTGGGTATGCATCCAGGGAATGACCCAGGAGGTGCTGTAGTACGTCGTGTTCGCGACGTACATGCATCCAGTACTGCCCAGGATGATCGACCTGGGGCCTGCGGCCTTGGCCATCATCTTCATCACCAGGGCGGACTCGCAGCCCTGGCAGGTGCGATGGCCCGAGGTGAAGAACTCCTCGAGCGGAATTTTCTTTTGTCCCTTGAACGGCTCCAGCTTGGGAAGCGGATAATCTATCGTTGCCATCGCTTGTAACCTCCTCGCCGGTTGAGCGGCGAAAATCCTATTCGCGAACTCCGATCCAGTGCGTCAAAGGCTGCGGCTTTCCTGCCGCCGCGTCGTACACGATTCCCGTGATCTTCTCTACATCCGGCACCAAAACCTCGCGCCCGCCCAGGCCGCAAATAAAGCCCACCAGCGGCGGTCGTTTGGCACTGGCATACAAGGCCGCGCGAACCTCCGTGGCCAGTACGCCGCTTGAATACGGCGAGCCTAGAGAGAAATCGCGATCGATCACGCCGACAGCCTTGAAACGCGACAGGCACTGAGCCAATTCCTCGGCGGCAAAAGGCCGGAACCAACGAACACGAACGAGGCCGACCTTCTTACCTTCCTGGCGCATCTTGCGGATGGCTACCTTGCACGGCGTGGAGAGCGTGCCCATGCCTACGAGGACGACGTCGGCATCGTCGGTCATGTATTCTTCGAAAAATGGATTGCCGTAACCGCGGCCGATGATGCGCTCGTAGTCTTTATAGGCTTCGCGAATCACGCCCATTGAGCGGTCCATGGCGGCAGCGGTCTGGCGACGAATCTCCATCAGCCAGTCCTCGTTCGCTTGCGGAGCCACGGTAATGGGGTTATCGGGATGCAGAAGCAAATCGCCGCGATCATAGCGGGGAAGGAAGGCGTTCACTTTCTCCTGCGCCGGAATCTTTACCAGCGCCTGGGAATGCGTCAGGAAGGCGCCATCGCAACTGATGGCGCATGGGAGGAAGATGCGCCGATCTTCCGCGACGCGGTAGGCAATGAGCGCGGTGTCGAGAGCTTCCTGCGCGTTATCTACCCAAACGAGCTGCCAACCCAGGTCGCGGACCGCGAGCGCGTCATTGTGCTCCACGCCGAATGCGCCGGGATCGTCGAGAGCTCGGTTGCCGACCATGACGACCATGGGAACGCGGAGGGCCGGCGTGACGGTGAGGCATTCGAAGGCGTACATCCAGCCTACGCCGCTGCTGCCGCAGAAGACGCGCGCGCCTACGGTTGAGGCGTGCTTGACAATTTCGAACTGCGAATGCTCGCCTTCCGCAACGACGTATTCGCAATCCATCTCTCCGTTGGAGATGAGCTGAGCGATGTACTGAATCACCGTGTCATAGGGACGGATCGGATAGCCGGTGATCACGTCCACGTCGGCCAATTTACAGGCGACGGCGATGGCCTCGCTGCCGGTGATCAGTGCAGTCTTTTCAGTTCCCTTAGGGGCTTCGGCTACTGCTGTCGGTGTCATGAAAGATTCTCCTGGCCGAGCTCAGTCTCCCTCGGCGGCTGCAAGCGCCTCGGGGACCTGCTCTTCGTATTGACCGCGATATCGGAATCCGTGAGAACGTACTGGGTGGTGCTCGATCGTATCCTTCAACCAAGCGATATAGCCGTCTTTGTCTTTGCGCCACATTTCCCACTGGCTGGCATTATCGCTGAAGCCGATTTCGTTAACCATGGTGACGCAATTCGGCACGGGGCACACAGCTTCGCATACGCCGCAGCCGCAGCAGGAGTCCATGTTCGCGTCGTAGAAGCCCTCGGGGGTTACGTCGAAACAAGAGTCGGGGCACTGCAGCCAGCAGAGGGTGCACTTGATACAGGTGTCGAAGTTCAGCACGGGCCGCATGGTACGCGAAGAGAACTTCTTGAAGGTGGCGTTGCGCTCGGGCTGGAATCCGCCGGTTTTGCCCGTAACAGGATCCGTCATAGTATGGCCCTGAGCTATGGAAGGAATACTGATGCCGTCGCGCATCTCCGTCCACTTCAGTAGCTCGAACTCGTAGGGCTTTTCCGGATTTCCCTGGTTCGGCTTGACGGTAACGGTTTGCAGCCGATCGTAGGAACGCTGCGCTGAAGTTGCCTTCAAAGGATTTTCGCCATCGTCCAGGATCATCTGCTTCAAAGATTCAATGGAAAATAGCTCCGGCAAAGCGCGGGCGATTGCGCCGAGAACTCGGACGTCGGTGTGGTCGTCCTTGAAAACCCAGAGCCCGGAGAAGCTGGGAATGGCTTTGACGATCGCAAGTTTATAGGGCGTCTCTTTGCGGTGGCACATGGCGATCAATCTTTCGGGCTCTTCGCGCGAGGTGACGATGAGCGTGCCGTTGGGCTTGAGGAGGCGGTTGATGGGTTGCAAACCGTACCAGGCCCACGACTCCACGCCCTTACACATGGTGTCGTCCAGGTTGATGGTGATATCGACCTCTTTGGGCTCGTACTTCGCCATTCC
>QHYR01000127.1 GCA_003223315.1 Acidobacteriota bacterium
GTTATATGCTCGCCAAAATAGATATCGCCGATAAGTTCGCGGATGATCTCGAAATCGATCTTCGTATCGGGATCCAGCCGCAACGGGCAGAGCGCCCGCAGCGGCTTGCGAAGCTGGATCGGGCGCACGTTGGCATACACGCCCAACGCCTGCCGCAACACGAGCAGGCCGGCCTCCGGCCTGCGGTCCAGCGGCTGCGAATCCCACTTCGGGCCGCCGACGGCTCCCAGCAGCACCGCATCGGCCTTCAGGCAGCCTTCCAGTGTCTCCTGGGGCAGGGGTTTGCCGCATTTGTCGATGGCCATGCCGCCGAAGGGAAATTCAATTAGATTTACGCGGAAGCCGAATTCGCGGGCGCAATCCTGCAGGATGGAAGTTGCTGCGCGGATGACTTCCGGGCCGATACCATCGCCGGGAAGAACGGCGATGGTCCACTGCCCTGGGCTCATACCGCCACGTCCGAAACATTTGCGTCGCCATCGTCAGCGGCCTCTTCCGCGGACTGGCGCCCCGCTGCGCGCTTGATATCCTCGTCCGTGATCTCTTTCTTGGCATCCGCCAGCGCCATTACCTGGCGGTAGCATTCGCGAAGCTCGTCTTCGGAGATGATCACGCCTAGCTCGGCCAGCCGCGCGCGCAGCGCGTTGCGGCCGGAATGCTTGCCCAACACCAACTTATGCGCCGGAACGCCTACGGCTTCCGGCGAAATCACCTGATAGGTCAGGGGATTCTTCAGGATTCCATCTTGATGAATCCCGGCCTCGTGCGCGAACGCATTCGCGCCCACCACCGCCTTGTTTGGCGGCACGGAGACGCCGGTAATTTCCGAAAGCAGCCGGCTGGTGGCATATAGCTCGTTCAGCCGCAGCCGCGTGCCGGTCTTATAGCGGTCGGGGCGCACGGCCAGAGCCACGGCAATCTCTTCCATGGCCGCGTTTCCGGCGCGCTCGCCAATTCCGTTAATGGTGCACTCCACTTGTCGCGCTCCCGCTTCCACCGCCGCCAGTGAATTGGCCACCGCCAGCCCCAAATCGTTATGGCAATGTGCGCTCCAGATGACTCCCGGCCGGTCGATCACCTTCGCCCGCAAGGAGCGAAACATCCCGCCATATTCTTCCGGCGTAGCGTAACCCACCGTGTCCGGAGCGTTCAGGATCGTGGCCCCGGCATCGACCGCAATCGAAAACGCCTGCCCCAGAAATTCGATGTCGCTGCGGCTGGCATCCTCGGCCGAAAACTCCACCTCGGGACAGCGCGTCTTGGCGTACTCCACCATCTTGCCGATGGACTCGAGCGCCTGTGTCCGCGAAATGCGCAATTTGTGCTTCAGATGCAGGTCGGAGGTCGCCAGGAAGACATGCACCCGCGGCAGCGCCGCGCGTTCCAGAGCTCCCAGCGCCGCGTCAATATCCTCGCGACGCGTCCGCGCCAGCCCCGCCACCGTGCTGTGCTTGATCTCCCGCGCCACTTCCCGCACCGCCTCGAAATCTCCCTGTGAGGCGATGGGAAAACCGGCCTCGATCACGTCCACGCCAAGGGCTTCCAGCCGCCGCGCCAGCCGCAGCTTCTCCGCCGTGTTCATGGAAAAGCCGGGGGCCTGCTCGCCATCCCTCAGCGTGGTATCGAAGATTCGCACCATCTCCATCGCCATCCTCCAACTTCTTTGACGTCGCGGCCGCTTGATATCCAAGCGCCGCTCCTGGGAGCCACTACGGAGTCTGCCGCCCCAGTGCCGCAAAGTCCAATTTATACTTCTTGCCTCAATTATAAGAGGTGCTTATAGTGCATTTTAGCAGGAATTGATGGACTTATCTGAACTTAACGTGTTTCTCACCGTCGCGCGCGAGCGCAGCTTCTCCCGCGCCGCTCAGAAGCTCTTCCGCACCCAGCCCGCCGTCAGCATCACCATTCGCAAACTCGAAGACGAGGTCGGCGAACCCCTGTTCGCCCGCGGGGCTCGCTCCGGCCAGCTTACCGATGCCGGCCGCCTCCTGATCGGCTATGCCGAACGCATCCTCAATCTCCGCGACGAAATCAGGCGCGCCGTGGACGACCTCCGCACCGGCGGCCGCGGCGAGTTCTCGCTTGGCGTGAACGAAAGCTCCATTCATGCCCTGCTGCCCGTGCTGGCCCGTTACCGGCAGCTTTTTCCGGAGGTGCATCTGGCCGTGCGCCGCACGTTTTCGCGGGACATTCCCACCGAATTGCTGAACTATCGCCTGGACCTCGGCGTCGCGTCGTTCGTTCCTCAGGAGCCCCAGCTCGCCGCCGTAAAAATCTTTCGCGATGAGCTCGCCTTGGTCGTTTCGCCGAAGCATCGCCTGGCCAAGCGCGGCCGCGCCAATCTCAGCGAATTGGGCGAGGAAGTCTTCATCGCCCACATCGTCGAATCGCCTTTCCGCCAGCGGGTCATTCAGCTTTTCGCTAAGCACCACGTTCCGCTGCACATGGATATCCAGCTGCCCACCATCGAAAGCATCAAGCGCTTCGTGCAAATGGATATTGGCGTGGCCATCGTGCCGCGCATGTGCGTGCGCTGGGAGATCGAACAAGGCCTGCTCGTCGAGGTCAAGGTCCGCGAACTGCACATGCCCCGGGATCTGTATTTGCTCTACCGCCGCCGCGAGCCCTTGTCGCATTCCGCCAAAGCCATGTTCGACCTCCTCAAGCCCCGCTCAGCCCCCACCTCTGATCAGAAATCCTCCGATTCCTGATCCGCACCAAATGCGCGCTCGCTACACAAGGGCCGCCCTAACGGCCCGAAGAATCTCCCCTGCTCCTGCCCTCAGAGGGATTCTTCGCTTCGCTCAGAATGACAACTTGTAAACATTGGTCCTCTGCCGCTGGGTCTCTAGCCCCATTCGGCGCCTAAATCCTTCCAGCGTGGGTTGCTCGACTCGATTAGGGCAATCTTCTTTGCCCGCAACCAGCCTTTCAGCTGTTTCTCCCTTGCGATAGCGGCGCGGACGTTGCCAAAGGGCTCTACATTGTTCGTGACGCCAATGTACAGAACACGCGAAGCGCTAGCCATGATGTAAACGTAATAGGTCCTCACGATGTGATGACCTTTGTCATTCTGACTGCAATGTCATTCATAACCTAGCGAACATTCTCGCTGCTGTCATTCTGAGCGGAGCGTCCCGCCGCCTTCCTCCCGGAAATCGCGTCCTTACGATTTCCGGTCGGGACGCTCTCGCGGCGAAAGTCACCAACAGGATGAGCTTTCGCCGCGCAACAAAGTCGAAGAATCCCTCTGCTACTTTTCTCCTGCGGTCTGCCGCCGCCCCGAGCCCTCGTCGCACTCGGCCAAGGCCATGTTCGACCTCCTCAAGCCCCGCGGCCCCTCCGCCGGCGCCCCCGCCGCCCCCGAGCCGCACGTCTCATAGCCTTGTGCTCGCCTTTTAGCGCTCACCGTCGTTTATACCGCTTCAACTCTAGTCCCGGAATCGCAGTTCTATAACAGTGGCCTAATGAACTGCCACACTTTTTGAGCAGCTTCCACCATGCCGGCGAGCTTGGCCACACGATCAATGCTTTGCCAGAGAGGACCAAGTATGGTTTTGTCTGGACTCTCCTTCGCCAATTGGTCTTTCAGGCTCTCGATGTCCGCCACCACATCGAGTTTTTCCTTTTCGCCCAAAGTCGAGGAAGAGGTTATCTGGGATTTGAGACCGTCCAGCTGCTCCCGCAGAGGAGAAAACCGTGCGTTGACAACGTTCCCATCGCCGAGAGTGACTACGTTCGTTCCGGTGGCCGTGATGTTGATTCCCTTGTAGGGGTCCTCAGGCTCGAATTCCGAACCACCCTCGATTTTGTCGATCCCGAGGGCTGAAATCTCGTACCAAGTTACCGTCGACGGAATGGTCCCGCCCTTCACTATTATTGTCTTCTGCACTTCCTCTTTCTTCACCCAGCCACGATCGATTAGGTAGGTGAGATTGGAAATGACGGTTTGTTGTGTCAAACCGTACCCGGCCTTAAGCTCTCGCTTTACGTCGCTAATCTTCATCGCGGCGCCTTTCTTGCCGCGTTGGCTTGTTGCGCCACTATTCCGGTCGTAGAAATACTGAAGGATTTGCTTCCTCACAACGTCGTTGGGATTCATACCAGCCCTCCGTTACCCTTTTCTCGCGCGTTGCACGATTAGCTGGGCACGGAGTAAGCGGAGCTGAATCTTCATGTGGAGGTTATCCCAGTGTTTCCGGTTCTTGCCTAGCTGGTCAGGCATGCGGCCGATTTCTTTTGTCGCGTTGTAGGTCTCTTCTACTAGTTCCGAAGCCGCCTCGCTCCACAGGCGAAGCACCGCTTTGAAACCGCCCTGCCATGTTGCATTTCCAGACGCATCCAACACGACCATATTGCGGAAAGCGGCCACCATCGGGTAGGCGGCGCCTTTCGTCAGCCGATATTCACTGGGCGGAAGTTGTGCGAACGGGAACTCCAGCTTGCGGTCCTTGGACCCCTCCTCGAGGATGTTCATCTTTCCAGCACTGCCGCCCGCCTCATTGCGGACTCCGCGGAAGTCATGGCGGATGTGATCATAGAGGACGAGTGCGTCGTTCAGGATGGGCCGCAGCTTGTAATATTTGCTGCCTTTCAGTTTCTTGTTGTTCTCTTCATAATCGGTAGCAAACTTTTCGAGAGGAATGCTCCATTTTTCGTACGCCGATATTGGGTGCTTGCCGCCGTCATTCGGAAAGTCGAATATGTTGAACATTTCCAGAACGCTGATCAGGTCGCGGACGTCGTAGTCGGCGTTGTCCGACTCCCGCCATGAAATCATTTGCTCGTATGGCTTGTCCGCCACTTCTGCTTTTAGCCAATCAAAAACTCCGTCGATGTTGTAAATGGACTTTGGAGCAACCTGCATACCCGTGTTCAGCCCGCGAGCGATGTCGGTGATGAGAGTATCCTCGACGCCGGTTCGGATGAACACTTCAACGTACTGTTCGGGATGAGTTGTCCCGTCAGCATTGCACTTCTCAATTATTTTGGCGGTATGCGCGCCATCGACGATACCACCTGCTTCATCGTCGACGACTACTTCGAAAATCTGTTTGTCTTTGTCAACTAGACGAACGCTTAGAGCCAGGATGGTGATTCCCTTATTCATCAAATCGAAGCTGCCAGGGGTTGCTTCCTTACCTTCGAGGCTGGCGCGTACATCTCGATAGACCATTCGGTTTAGACCCACTGGCTCGCGGGCATTCGCAGCAGCGCTAACACCAGAAGGGAAGTCAGTCGCCTTCACGGTCAGCCAATATTTGTGGATTGTTTCAAAAACGGGGTGCGAAACTTTGCGAGACTCAAATGCGGGAAAGCGATGGACCTGTTTGCCCATGGCAGAACTCCTCTTCATTTTAAGCGGACGGTGCCGCCAATTTGTCGTGTGCACGAAGGCACCGACACATCGAAACTAACATAATCCTCCTTCGCATGCAATGCCAGCGAGAACCCACCCTGACTCCTCTGGCTCGCCCGGGCCCAAGTCCAAGACAATTCGAACGATGCTTCACGTGAAACAGATTCGAAGCATTCCGCATCAAGTGTACCAGCCGGGCGTTCGAACGTAGCCTCCGTTCGCTAGAATACTAACAGGGTAACTCACAAATTCTCTTGCTAACCAACTAATAATATGCTATCCTGTCCTATGTTCTTCGGCAGACCCTATATTCATCGCCAGATTTCTCGCGCTCGAGGTCCGCTCTTATCATTTCATTTTTCCGTTTGTCTCCCTACCGGCCGCAACCACCTCTGGAGCTACGTAAAAGAACGCAAACGGCACAATTTTTGGTTAACGCCAACATCATGAACACTTACAAACATTTCGGCCGCAAATCTCGTAGAATGAACATTTGCAAATCAAAGGACTTGAACTGCGTTTAGAATGAACACTTACAAAAAACGACCATCCGGCCAGGATGGCTCGTCCCGAGCGGCGAGCCGGAGCGAGGGATCTCTCTTGCGTAATCCATTTAGAATCACACTCTTGTATAAGGTGCAGGAGTAACTCACATGGAATCACACTCTTGCAAAAAAAGTAGGGGGGCGGGGGGTCTGCTTTGCGGTCCGCGAAAACGATTAGTGAGATTCTTTAGCCGCCCCATTCATCCAAACGGGGGCAAGTAGTAGCCTTTGTCTATGTCCACGTTAAATAGTGCCGTCACCAACTCCGTCGAGACAGCCGCGCCCGGCGGCGAAGCCTTTGCCATCGAGACTTTCGGGCTAACGCGGCGCTTCGGCGACCTGATCGCCGCCAATCGCGTCACGCTGCACGTGCCCTACGGCGCGATCTTTGGCCTCTTGGGCCCGAATGGCGCCGGCAAGACCACCACCATAAAAATGCTCACCACCATGCTGGAGCCTTCCGAAGGCACGGCCTCGGTGGCCGGCTTCGATATCGTCAAGGCGCCGGCAAAGGTCCGCAGGATGATTGGTTACGTGCCCCAGATGCTCTCCGCGGATGGCGGGCTCACCGGCTGGGAAAATCTCGATCTTTCCGCCAAGCTCTACGGCATTCGCCGCGCCGAACGCAAGCGCCGTATCGAAGAAGCTTTGCACTTCATGGGATTGACCGAATTCGGGCGCAAGCTGGTGAAGACGTATTCCGGGGGAATGATCCGGCGCCTGGAAGTCGCTCAGGCCATGCTGCATCGTCCCGCCGTTTTGTTTCTAGACGAGCCCACCATCGGCCTCGATCCCGTGGCTCGCCGCTCCGTTTGGGAACGGCTGCTGGAGCTGCGCGGCACTTTTCAGATGACCGTCCTGATTACCACTCACGGCATGGACGAAGCCGACGAGCTTTGCGACCAGCTTGCTATCATGCATCTCGGCAAAGTCGCCGCCGTCGGAAGGCCTGCGGATCTGAAAGCCGGCATCGGACCCGACGCCACGCTCGACGACGTCTTCGTTCATTACAGCGGGGGCACCATACAGGAGGAGGGAAACTACCGTGACGTCCGCGCGACCCGGCGTGCAGTTAGCCGTCTCGGCTGAGCCTTCCGCCGTCTTCGCTTTTTTTCAGCAGACTGCGGCAATCGCCGAAATCGAACTGAAAAAACTCATTCGCGATCCCACCGAGGTCCTGGCCCGGGCGGTCCAGCCGGTGCTCTGGATTGTGGTCTTCGGAAACGTCTTCAGCCGCATCCGCGCGATTCCCACCGGCAACGTCAGCTATCTCGCTTTCATGACTCCCGGGATTCTCGCGCAGAGCGTCCTTTTCGTGGCCATTTTCTACGGCATCGCGGTGATCTGGGAACGCGATCTCGGGATCGTGCACAAGCTCCTGGTCAGCCCGGCGCAGCGCGCCGCTCTTGTCTATGGCAAAGCCACTTCGGCCGGATTTCGCGGCGCCGTGCAGGCAACGATTATTTATGTGGTGG
>QHYR01000128.1 GCA_003223315.1 Acidobacteriota bacterium
AATATCGCGCACCGGCAGAGGGAGCTCCGGTTGGGGCGGCGGATGGAATTCATGGTACTGAAAGGATGCGCGGAGGGGATGCGCGGTTACCCCGCCCCCGAGTCCTGGCGGCGCTCTTAGACGTCACACTGGCGCCGAGGCGCTCCCTACCTTCCGCGATCTGAATGTGGCAAAGGGCTACGGCCAGCGCGTCTGCCGCATCCGCCGGTTCAGGTGTCTCTGTCATGCTCAGTAACGCGCGGACCATCTGTTGCACTTGTTCTTTTCCTGCATGGCCGTAGCCGGCGACGGTCGCCTTGACCTCACGTGGAGAGTAACTGAAGGCCGGAACGCCAGCCTGCGCGGCAGCGAGAAGAACCACACCGCGAACCTCCGCGAGCCGCAAAGCCGCCTTCACATTGAGTGCGGCGAAAACCGATTCGAGTGCGACGGCCCGGGGTTGAAATTCCTGAATTAATTTGGTAATCAGCCGATGGATGTGGCACAGATGACTATTCGCCGCAACAGATAACGGTTTTAAAGGCCGCAGGGCACCCAAACGGAGCATGCGGCAGCGGTTCCCGTCCCGTTCGACGACCCCAAATCCCGTCGCGCCGGCGGCGGCGGGGTCGATTCCCAATACGCAATATGTCTGTGCAGTCACGCGAATCGAGGCGCCGCTACAGAGTTTATGGCAGCAGGAAGAGGCCTGGCCAGATTTTTCTCTCCGACCGAGAGGAAATGCTCAACCCGAAGCGATCAAGGCTGGGCGGCCATGACGGCCATCTCTTTTTCGTCGATGTCGAAGTTGGCGAAGACGTGCTGTACGTCGTCGTGCTCTTCGAGCGCTTCGACGAGTTTGAGCATTTGCTGCGCCGCCGAGCCCGTCAGTTTAATGTAATTCTGCGGAACCCAAGCAATCTCCGCCGATTCGGGCTTGACGCCCGTTTTGATCAGGGCCTCGCGCACGTTCTCAAACATATCGGGGGGAGTGAGCACTTCCCAAGCCGAACCGTCATCGCGCAGGTCCTCTGCGCCCGCATCGAGAACGATAGAAAGCATTTTATCTTCGCCGGCCTGTTCCTTGGAGACCACGATCTGACCTTTGCGGCTGAACATCCAGCCCACGGCGCCCGTCTCGGCCAGGTTCCCGCCATGGCGGCTCATCAGGTGGCGAATCTCGCTGACCACCCGGTTGCGGTTGGTGGTGACCACCTGCACGATCATCCCAACCCCTCCCGGACCGTAACCCTCGAAGTTTACTTCCTCATACTGTTCCCCTTCGAGTTGGCCTGCGCCGCGCTGGATGGCTCGCTCGATATTTTCATTGGGCATGTTCTCGTTCTTGGCTTGCGCAATCGCAGTGCGCAGCCTCGGATTGGAGTCGGGGTCCGCGCCGCCGACGCGTGCGGCAATGGTGATTTCGCGGATCACCTTGGTAAATGCGCGCCCTCGTTTGGCGTCTGTAGCCGCCTTCTTGTGCTTGATGGTGGCCCATTTAGAATGCCCAGACATATCTTGCCTCGCATTGGGTTTAGAGCAGTTACCCGCGCTCACGGCCTTCAGAAGATGATTTCCAACTGCTAGCCCTGCTTTTGTCTCGTTAGTCTAGCACACCCTATGGTCAGCCGGCATCAACATGCGTCCAGGTAAGAAGAAATCCTGCTTCGATTTCAGAACGCGCAAGCGACAATGGCTGATTCGCGGTTTGGGACAAGGAGCCACTGGATTTTGTACGGATGGGATGCAAAAATCAATTTTCGAGGTTTTTTCACCATGAACCCCTGCAGTGCACTCGGATGCAAAATGACCGTGCCGGCGGCCCTGGAAGCCGAAAAGCTCTGCATTTTGCACTTTACTATGGAAATCGAGCGGCGCTGCGCCGAGATGCGTCGTGAGACGGCCACAGGGCGCACACCTCGCGAGCGCCAGGTGGAGATTATCAACTATGTTGGAGGGCGGGGCGAGTTGCTGGCACGCACTGCGACCAGCGGGCTGCACCTTCCGGACGAGTTGAAGGCGCGCGTCCTCAATACCTTCCTTACCCTCATGAACCTGCGAGAAAACCTCGATCGCGCCGCGCTCCGCCACCCCATTGGCCGCAGCGAGGGGCGGTGAGGGGTTCTCGAACTAGCGGAAGCGGTGCGTTTCTATTCCCCACAATCGCTGCCTCACGCCCCGAGGTAACGCGCATAGATCGAACGCGCTACAGACGGGTCGCGCGTGCCTTTAATAATGGCGCGGCCATCCGCAAAGACAGTCAACTCATAGGGCGGGACCTCCAGACGTAAGAGAAAATCGTTCTGCCGCACATGGTTTCCTGTGGCGGCCAGGTTGCGTCCCAGCGCGGCCAGGTCCAGGCGGCGCCGGCGTTCGTGGATCTGCACCGAATCGCGGCCGCACATGGTGAGGCGGGGCTGTGCTTCTCCTTCGAGGTAAGAAAATTGGCGCTGCCCGCAGGCGCGGCAGCCTTGTCGCCGTGGCACGCGCAGCGATTGGAATCGCGTGGTCCACACGTCAAATGCGATGAGTCGTACGTCCCGCGGTTCGGACTTGCCGAGCAGAATCTTGATCGCAAAGGTAGCTTCAAGCGACGCAATGACTCCAGCGGCTGTGCCCAGCACGCCGACCGTGTCACACGTAGGCTCATTTACTCGCGTCGAGCCCTCCTCTGCAGGATCGCCGTCCTCGGCCAGACACGCCAGACAAGCACTCTCTCCAGGATGGATTGGCATGGTTAAGCCATGGCTCGATACAACCGCTGCATAAATCCAGGGAACGGATTTCTTTACCGCATAGTCATTGATCAGGAAACGCGCTTCGAAATTGTCGGTGCCGTCTAGCAGCACCGCCGAATCGCTCAGAAGCTCCTCCGCGTTTGCCGGCGTTAGATCTCCGACGACGCCCCGCACCTCCACATCCGAGTTAATGCACCGGAGGCGGCGCTCAGCGGCCACTGCCTTAGGCAGCAGTTCTTGCGCGTCGGCTTCCTCGAAGAGGGTCTGCCGTTGCAGGTTAGAGGGCTCTACAAAGTCGCGGTCCACGATCCGGAGGCGGCCGATACCAGCTCGGACCATCAGGCTCGCAAGAGTCGAACCCAAAGCGCCGCAGCCGATAATCGTCGCTGAAGAATGGCGCAGGCGCTCCTGCCCTTCCTCGCCAATCGGTCCGAAGAGGATTTGCCGGGAGTAGCGTTCGCGGAGTCTGGCGTCCATTCGTGAATTTCCGTCGCTTTTTGCAGGAACTTGGTCGAAGCTGGGTCCTCTGTTCGCTAAGGCCACCCTTTCATGATAGCGCGATTCCTCGGCGGAGCCGCTGAGCACCACGCTGGTACGGAAGTCTCTGAGAGGCAACGCGCTTGTGCTAACCTTTTCTTTTATAGTGGCGAATGATTCCGAATCGTCCGTGGGCGGTTCTTCTCTCGCTGGCCGGCATCGGGCTGGGCTGCGTGGCCGGTGCCGTGGCCCAGGCACAAACGGCGCCATCGCCACCGGCGCAGCTCGACGGCCGACGGGTGGTTGCCATTCGAATTGTGGATCAGTCCGGCGAGGTCCTTGACGAAAACGCCAGCGGTCTTCCGCTTCGCGTAAATCAGCCTTTTACGCTGGACGTTGAGCGCGAAAGCCTGCGCCAGCTTTACCGTACAGGGCGATATGCTGATATTGTGGCCCAGGTTACGAACCGCCCCGAAGGTTTGCAAGTGGATTTTGTGGTGCGGCGGAACTTCTTCATTAACGCTGTCAGGGTTAACGGACTTCACGAGCCTCCGAGCGATGCTGTGGCGATTTCTTCGATGCGCCTGGGACTCGGCGAGCCCTTCCGCGAGTCCGATATGGCCGCTGCCTTGGACCGTTTGAAGAGCGCCCTGGAAGACGAAGGCCTGTATCAGGCAAAACTCACGTACCATCTGGTGCCTCATCCCCAGACCCAGCAGATGGACATTATCGTGAACGTAGTCCCGGGCGAGCGTGCTGCTGTCGGTACAGTCAACCTGATCAATGAGTCCTCTTTCAGCGATGCAGAGATTCGGGATCACCTGAAACTCAAGCCCAAAACGAGGGTGACCTCAGAGGCGCTGGAGCGAAGTGTCGAAAACGGCCGCAAGTGGCTGATCGGGCGGGGCTATCTAGGCGCAAGGGTTTCCGTGGTGCGCGGCGCATACGAGTCGGATACAAATCAGGTGGCGCTCCAAGCATCGGTCTTCGCGCAACTTAGAGTGCGTGTTCAGGCACTAGGGGCGAAGATTTCCGCAAGCACCCTGCGATCGCTCCTTCCGATTTATGAGGAAGGCACAGTCGACGAAGATCTGCTTCAGGAAGGGCGGCGCAACCTTCGCGATTACCTGGAACGGCAAGGCTATTTCGACGCGGAAGTCGATTTCACAACTTCGGAGGATTCTGCGGAAGGCCAGCAAGGCAGCACGGAAGTGATCACCTACCGGGTGGAATTGGGTTCGCATCATCGCCTCATAGGCGTGGCGTTTTCGGGAAATCACTACTTTCGCGATGATCTGCTGCGCGGCCGCATTCGCATCCAGCCCGCCGCTTTTGCTTCTCCCGGACGGTTCAGTTCCGGACAGCTCTCCCGTGATGTGGCTTCGCTTATCGAGCTTTACCAATCCAACGGTTTCCGCCAAGTGCAGGTGAGCAGCGATTTGATGGACAATTATCAGGGTCATAGCGGCGACCTCTTCGTTAAGTTCCGCATCCAGGAAGGTTTGCAGACGCGCATTGCCAAGCTGACGCTCGAGGGCAACCACGCACTAAGCAATGACGAGCTTTCGAACGTGATCGGTTCGACGGCGGGACAGCCTTATTCCGATCTAAATGTCGCCAGCGACCGCGCTAACGTTCTGGCCCTCTACTACGACCAAGGCTTTCCCAATGCCCAATTTCGTGCCAGCGTCGATAATCTGCCCTTACAGGCCGGAGAGGGACCGCGCGTGAATCTCACGTATCAAATTGAAGAGGGCCCGCAAATTCGTGTGGCACAGGTACTCGTGGGCGGTTATGAACACACGCATCCGAGCGTCATCGTTCGCGAAATCCAACTGCACTCCGGCGGTCCTTTAAGCGAAAGCGCTGTCGTGGAAACACAACGCCGTCTGTACAACCTGGGAATCTTCAGCCGCGTGGCCATCGCTCCGCAGAATCCGGAGGGCAGCGACACGTCGAAGACCATAGACGTACTCGTAGACGAGGCGCGGCGATACACAATCGGTTACGGTTTGGGTTTGGAGGCTCAGCGGTTAGGTACGGCCAGTAATGGCCCGGTGGCCCAGCCGCTGTACTTCAGCCCGCGCGGCACCGTTGAGTTCAGCAAGCTCAATCTCACCGGCCGCGCCGATTCGCTTTCCTTCAAAGCACGAGCCAGCACGCTGCAAGGCCGCGCGCTGCTGACCTATGGCTCCTCGAACCATTTTCTTCTTCCCACGCTGAGTTTTCAGCTCACCGGCACTTACCTCAAAGCGCGCGACGTGCAGACCTTCACGTCGACGCGCGAAGAAGGTTCGGCGCAGTTGACCGATCGCCGTTCGCCTTTTACTACTCTGCTCTATCGTTTCGTCTACCGCCGCGTGCAGGCGACCGATCTGCAGGTCGCCCCGGAAGAAATTCCTCTGTTCAGCGCACCGACGCAGGTCTCTTTCTTCAGCTTCACCTGGGTGCGTGATCGCCGCGATAATGCCGCCGATCCGGCAGCGGGAAGTTTTAATACTTTTGACGTCGACCTCGCCAGCACCGCGATTGGCTCCGCCGCCTCTTTTCTCCGCGCCACGTACCAGAATTCCACCTACACGCACCTTGGCTCGCGTCTCGTGTTTGCCCGTTCGACGCGCATTGGCATGGAGAAACCTTTTGCCGGCTCAACCGAATCGGATATTCCATTGCCTGAGCGCTTCTTCGCTGGCGGCGGCACCACGTTACGCGGCTTCGGCCTCAATCAGGCCGGTCCGCGCGATCCGGTGACCGGTTTCCCGGTTGGCGGATTGGGTATGGTCATCTTCAATCAGCAACTGCAATTTCCGATGCGGCTTCCGCTGATCGGCAGCCGCGCCAGCGGCGGATTTTTCTATGATGCTGGAAACGTGTTCAGCAGCCTTTCGAAGTTTACGCTGCGCACGGCGCCGCCGCAGGCCACGTTGAGTCCCGCCCAGGCCACTGTATGTTTTACGAACTGCACCAATGAGCTGAATTATTTTTCGCATACGGTGGGATTTGAGATTCGCTATCACACTCCCGTGGGGCCCGTGAGCATCGATCTGGCCTATCAGCTCAAACCGGCGAATTTTGTGGTTCCGGTGAACACAGCGGCGCCGAATGGTCCGGTGACCATTTCGCGGCTGCCCGCATTTCAATTTTTCGTGAATTTGGGGTCCACGTTCTGATGCGCATCGTGTTTCGTCTAGGATTCGGGTTTTGCCTCGCCGCGTTCGCTATAGGAACAGTAGCTGCCGCTCCGCGCCCGCAGGCGCACATCGTTGACGGCATCGTGGCGCACATCGAGGACGACATCATCACTCTGAGTGAGCTTCGCGAACTGGCTGCTTACCAACAGCTCTTCGATGGCCGTTCTCAAAGCAATGAGGAGTTGCGTTCAGAGCTGATCGAGCAGTGGGTCGTGAATAATGAGGCCATCACGGCGCGGTTTCCCTTGCCGGCCCAGACGGAAGTGGATCGGGAACTCGCACACGTCGAGAATAGCTTCCCCAACGCTGCCTACCAGCAGCGCCTTGCTGCAGTCGGGCTCACGTCCGAGGCCCTACGCCGCATCATCACGCGGCAAATCTATTTGGCGCGCTATCTCGATTACAAATTCCGCTCCTCCATTCAGGTGGATGACGCCGCCATCGCAAGCTACTATCGCGATCACCTCATCCCAGAACTACAGGCAAAAGGCCAGCAAGCGCCTCCCTTGGCGGATGTAAGCGGCCAAATACGCGAACTGCTGATCGAGCGGGGCGTCAACGATCGCGCGGCGGCCTGGTTTGAGGAAACCAAATCGCGGCTCAGGATCGAACTCGAGCCGATGGATACCCTCTCCATCAGCACACCTGGTGACAAGCCATGACTGCCACCGGAACGAAACGAAAATGGAAGCGCTGGGTTTTGGGCATTGGCCTGGCGATTGTGGCTTTGCCCCTAATTCCTATGGTGATTCTCTCGACCGGCGCCGCGGATAATTATATTCGCCGGACGATTGTCGCAGAGATTGAAAACTTGACCTCCGGTAGCGCCGAACTTGCGGCGTTTCATTTTAGTCCTTGGCGGATGCGGGTCACCCTCAATGACTTCACGGTTCACGGCCGCGAACCCCAGGGCACGCCACCATTTTTCCATGCCGATCGGCTCGAGGTAGGTCTGCGTATCGATTCCGTGTGGGGACGCAGGGTTTCCCTGGGCGATGTAGAAGTCAGCCATCCGGTATTGCACGTTCGCGTGGAACGCAATGGCTCGATCAATGTGCCGATAGCGCGCCGGCCTGCGCAAGCAAAACCCCTGCGCGAACGTATTTTTGAAGTGGTGGTGCGCCGGCTGCGCCTGGAAGACGGCGAGATGCTACTTAACGACGTACGTGTCCCTCTGGTAGCCGAAGGCGGGCGCTTTGAGTTTTCTGTTGACTATGCCGAACTCGATGCAAAGCCCATGTACCTGGGTCAATTTCGCTGGCAAGAAATGGAACTGGTGGTCCGCCGTTATCTTCCATTTAATTCGGATTTATCTCTGCGTTTTACGCTGGAGCCGGATTCTTTCTCGGTCACGCAACTGCTTTGGAAGGCGCCGCACACCTCCATTGACGCTCAGCTCTCGAATTCCAGCTTTGCACACTCGAATTGGGCGTTTCGCTATCGCGGTCATCTCGACTTCGAAGATATTCGCACCATCCTGCGCAAACCCAACAGCCCCTCCGGGAATGTCGATTTCTCCGGCAACGGACATTTTGCGGAGGGTCGCTTAGCGGTGACCGGAAATTACTCTGC
>QHYR01000129.1 GCA_003223315.1 Acidobacteriota bacterium
CGATTTCCTGATCGTTGTGCCGGGCATCCGGCTGGCGCAAGGCGCGCCGAGCCGCGCAGATGATCAGGCGCGGATTGCTACGCCGTCGGAGGCCATTCGCGCAGGGGCCGACTATCTCGTCGTGGGCCGGCCCATCACGGCGTCAGATGACCCCCCGGCGGCAGCGCGGGAGATCGCCGCAGAAATCGCCGCAGCCCTGCGGTCGGCCTGAAGGCGTGTGGTCGCAGTTTGATCCTTGCCGTGCTCTTCGGTAGCATCAGCTAAAGATTTCAGCGCAGTCGCGCCACTATGCGAAATATCGTCGTCGGCACGGCCGGTCATATCGATCATGGGAAATCCGCGCTGGTTGAGGCCCTGACCGGCACACATCCCGACCGCCTGGAGGAAGAGAAGCGGCGAGGCATAACCCTGGATATCGGCTTCGCATTTCTCAAACTGGGCGACCTTAGCCTCGGTTTTGTGGATGTGCCGGGACACGAGCGGTTCGTGCGTAACATGCTCGCGGGCGCCAGCGGCTTCGATCTCGTGCTGCTGGTGATTGCGGCCGATGAATCGATCAAACCGCAAACGCGAGAGCATTTTGAGATTTGCAAACTGCTCGGGATTCCCCGGGGCCTGGTGGTGCTCACAAAATGCGATCTGGTTGAGCCCGAGGTCCTCGAACTGGTGCGCCTCGAAACCGAGGAATTTATCCGCGGCTCGTTTCTCGATGGCGCCCCTATTGTTGCGGTAAGCGCCAAGACCGGCACAGGATTGGACGAACTTCGCCGGCAACTCGCTCGGATCGCGGGCGAAACGCCCCCCAAAGACGCCTCCCGTTACTTCCGCCTGCCCATCGACCGCGCGTTTGCCATGAAGGGCTTCGGCACGGTAGTGACCGGCACACTGATCGCCGGAGAGGTGAAAGCCGAAGATGAAGTGGAGTTGTTCCCCTCGAGGCGCCGCCTGCGGGTTCGTGGCGTGCAGTCGGCGGGCCGAGTGGTGCTGGGCGCTTCAGCCGGACAGCGTACGGCATTGAATCTCGCTGGAATCGAGCACCAGGAGGTGCGCCGCGGCATGGTGCTTGCCGCGCCCAAGCGCTTTGACGCTACCGCACGGCTGGATGCGCGCATTGTGTTGCTTCCTTCGGCAAAAAAGTTGAAGAATCGTGCGCGAGTGCACTTTCACCACGGCTCGTCGGAAACAATTGCGGAAGTCCATTTGTTCGGCGCGAGGGAAATGATGCCAGGGAGCACGGGCCTCGCGCACTTCCGCCTGGCCGATAGGACGCTCGCTCTTCCGGGAGATCACTTCATCCTGCGGCAGTTCTCGCCGGTGGTTACGATCGGCGGCGGCACGGTCCTGCATATACCGCGTGGGAGGCGCCTTCGCGAGCCGGAAGCGACGAATTTTCTCGAGGTACAGGAACGCGGCCTGGGCGGCGATTTCCCTGCGCGCGCGGCCGCCCTGGAGGCCATCATTTCTGCGAGTGGGGAGGGAAGCAGCCTGGCAGAGTTGGTACTGCGTACCGGCTGGCCGGAAGAGGATATTCGCAGGATAGTGGAAGATCTCGCGACGGAAGGCAAATCGCGGATCGTCGCGGAACAGCCGTTGGTGGCGGTTTCGCCGTCGACTGTGGCTTCCTGTGCGGACCGGCTTTTAAGAGAAGTCGAGCGATTCCATCGCGCGAATCCTTTGGCGGAGGCAATCTCGAAGGAGGATCTGCGCACGCGCTGCGCCTCGGGTTTGCGTGCGGATATATTCCGCGCTGCGCTCGAAGACGCCGTTTCGGCGGGCAAGCTTGCGCTCGCGGGCGATTTAGTGAAGCGCGCCGGGCGTTCGATCCTTCTGCAGCCGGGGGAGGCACGAGCCAAGGAACAGATTGAACGAGAATTTGCCCGCGGTGGGCTCGCGGCGCCAGGAGTCGAGGCGGTGCTGACAACTCTCGCCGTTGACATGAGCCAAGCTCAGAAGCTTTTCCAATTACTGCTGCGCGAGCAGGTCCTGCTAAAGATCAGCAATGATGTCGTGCTTCATCACAAAGCCCTCGATCGCGTCCGGGAGTTGCTCGCCGAATACAAGAAAACGCGAGGAGAACGGCTGGCAGTGGCAGATTTCAAGGAACTTGCGGGCATTAGCCGCAAATATGCCATCCCGCTGCTGGAATATCTGGATCGGACCGGAGTTACCCGGCGCGTTGGAGATTACCGTGTTATACTGTAGCGGTCGGGCCTTGAGCGGAGGCCGGAGTAGGGGTATCTTCAAAAGCCCTAAGAGTGGCAGCTTTAACAGGCGAGGTTAATCATGGGTGAGTTTAGCCCGATTCACTGGCTGATTGTTTTGGCGATCATCGTAATTTTGTTTGGCGGCAGGCGCATCCCCGAGGTTATGCGCGGCATGGGCGAAGGCATCCGCAACTTTAAAGAAGGTATGCGGGGCGATACGTCCAACCATGCGCAGCAGAATCCAGCTCCGCCAGCCAATACAGCGGTTTCGAGTTCGGCTGAGAAAAAATAAGCCCGCGGACCGGCGTGCGCTCTTGCTGAGTGGCCGGCCGCGCACAGATCACCCTGCGTTTTTGCCTCTCCCACTTGGCGCCGCAGGGTGCCAGCCGAGATCGATGAGCATGTGGTAAAGCCGCGCCAGAGGCAGCCCCACCACGTTGAAGTAGCATCCCTCAATCTTTTCGATGAACCGACCGCCAATTCCCTGCACCGCATAAGCGCCTGCCTTATCGAGGGGTTCTCCGGTGGCCACGTATTCGGCAATTTCCTTTGTCGTCAAGGCCGCAAAGCGAACTCGCGTGGATTCCGTCTCTGTCGTTTCGGCATAATCCGGAACGCGGATTGCTACAACGGACGTGACCACGCGGTGAATTCTTCCACCCAATTTCATCAGCATTTCACGCGCCGCTCTGGGAGATTGCGGCTTCCCCAGTAACTCACCGTTCACTTCCACAATTGTGTCGGCGCCGATTACGATGCCCTCGGGTGGTTCTTTCCCAAGCTTTTTAACTATGGCACGGGCTTTGGCCCGGGCCAGTCGGCGCGTCATGATGCGGGCAGTTTCGCCCCGCTTGCGCCGCTCGCTCACGGTCGCGCGTTTGAGCTCGAAGCGCAGGCCCGCATCGCGGAGGATTTGGGCGCGGCGCGGCGAGGCCGATGCCAGAATCAATTTCATTGCACTGCCAATGTGAGAGGCTGTGTCAAGAATGCGGCTAAAGCGCGAGTGTCTCCTGGTGCTCGCCGAAAACGCGGCGCATGGCATCGGAGATTTCGCCCACAGTGGCATAAGCCTCAACGGCCGCGAGGATCGCCGGCATGAGATTTTCCCCCGATCGGGCGCGGGATTCGACTTCGGCAATGGCTTTCGCGGCGCGTGAAGTATCGCGGCGCGTTCGGAGCGCGCGCAGGCGCTCGATCTGCTCCTGCTCGATGTCCGGGTCGATGCGCAAAATGGGAATGGGCTCGTGGCGCTCGGTGCGATAACGGTTCACGCCCACGATAATGCGTTCGTTGCGTTCCACGCTCTGCTGATATTCGTAGGCGGCTTTTTGGATCTCGCGCTGCACATAGCCGGTTTCTATGGCCCGCAGCATGCCGCCCAACGCATCGATGCGCTCGATGCAGGCGCGCGCGCCCGCTTCAATCTCATCGGTCAGATGCTCGATGGCGTAGGAGCCGCCAACAGGGTCTACCGTGTTGGCCACTCCGCTTTCGTGAGCCAAAATCTGCTGGGTGCGAAGGGCGAGCCGAGCGGACTCCTCCGTAGGCAGCGCCAGCGCCTCATCGAGCGCGTTGGCGTGCAAAGATTGGCATCCGCCGAGCACGGCTGCGAGCGCCTGGATGGCTACGCGCACAATATTATTTTCCGGCTGCTGTGCCGTGAGCGAAGAGCCGGCGGTCTGCGCATGGAAGCGCAGCATCATCGAGCGCGCGTCGCTAGCGCCAAAGCGGTCGCGCATTAGCCGCGCCCAGAGCCGCCGCGCCGCGCGGTACTTGGCGATCTCTTCGAGCAGATCGTTGTGTGCATTGAAGAAAAACGAAAGCCGCGGCGCGAAGTCATCCACGCGCAGGCCCGCAGCCATTGCGGCATCGACGTAGGCGATGCCGTCGGCCAGCGCAAAGCCCACTTCCTGGGCGGCCGTTGATCCGGCTTCGCGGATATGGTAGCCGGAGATGGAAATCGTGACCCAATTGGGTAGTTCCTGCTTGCACCAGGCGAAGACGTCGGTGACGATGCGCATCGCCGGCCGCGGCGGGTAGATGTAGGTTCCGCGCGCGATGTATTCCTTGAGAATGTCGTTCTGCACGGTTCCCGAGAGCTTTTCGAGGTCCGCCCCCTGCTGCCGGGCCACGGCCACGTACAAGGCCAAAAGAATGGCCGCCGTGGAATTGATGGTCATGGAAGTGGATACTCGCGCGAGGGGAATGCCTGCAAACAGCGTCTGCATGTCTTCGAGCGAGCAGATGGCCACGCCGACTTTGCCCACCTCGCCTCGCGCGCGGAGATGGTCGGAATCAAAGCCCATCTGGGTGGGCAGATCGAAGGCGACGGAAAGGCCCGTTTGGCCCTGCGCCAGCAGATAGCGATAGCGGGCGTTCGACTGGTTCGCCGTGCCGAAGCCGGCATATTGCCGCATGGTCCAGAGTTTGCCGCGGTACATCGTGGAATAAATTCCGCGGGTGTACGGGAATTCGCCGGGAGAACCGAGCGACGATTGCGAATCGAAATCGCTCAGATCCTCGGGCGTGTATACAGTTTTGAGCGGGATGCCGGATAAGGTCGTTCCGCTGGAGGGAGGGAAAGCAGGGTTCGGCGTGTCGCGGGAATCGGCAACTCCCGCGCGCCGTGGGCCCGGAGACGTGCGTTCGTCCGGATGTGGCATGTCATCTCGAAAAGAGCGAGAGCGGTCAGCGAACGCGGCGCGCGGCGCGAAATGAGGCCAAGCCGAAGAGCGCCATCACCAGGGCCATGCCTACGCTCGTCCTCCATTCCCAATTGGGCGCACGCTGCCGCCAGTAGCGCAGTGCCGCATTCGTCCAGGTCAAAGCCAGAAGGAAAAATACCGCGCCGGTGGTTTCGTGGAAGACCTGCCGAACGGCACGCCAGAGCGTGCGAAGAAAGCCGCGCGGCCTAGTGGCTACCGGAGTGGCGCTTTCCATAGAATGATTCTAACGCAAAACTCGGGGGCAGAGCTCTTGATCACACGCGGGCGATGCAAGACTTGTATCGGCGCGCTCCAGCGCCTACAATTCCGATAAGTAGAGTAAGGGAGGGACGCACCTTGCAACTCGACGACCACCTGAAGCGCCTGCTTCGCGAGTTGGGCCATGCCATCAACGATACGGTTTCGGAATCCGATCGCATCAGCGAAGCGATTTCGGGAGTTCGCGCCGCCGGATATGACATCGTGTTGAAACTGGATGCCACCATTGGTTTGGCGCGTCGCGAGCCGAGCGCTGGCCAGATCACATCGAACGACCGGCGCTTCCTGGAATCGCTGCACATTCAGGTGGATCAGGATGTGCTTGATGAAGACAAACACGAGGCGAAATTCGAGATCACGCCCCAGGACTTGCGCTTTCTGAAATCGCTCAAGATTTCATTCGACGAGCCAAAATAGCTAAAACTTCTCTCGCCGCCGCTGAGGCTTTTTTCAAAATGAAGGGTGGCAGATTTGCTGCTTCGCCTGCCCGCTGTCGCCGGCCGTTTTTATCCCGATGATCCCGCGGAACTCGCGCGACAGATCGCTGCGTTCGCTTCCTGCCCCGAAGAACCGCCTCGCCAGGCCATTGCTTGTGTCGTTCCCCACGCTGGCTATCGATACTCCGGCCACGTTGCCGGAGCCGTCTATGCTCAGTTGAAACTGCCGCGGCGGATTCTTCTGCTGGGGCCCCGGCATTTCCCTCGCGGGAAGGCACAAGCCATTCTTTCCGAGGGGGCCTGGCAAACGCCGCTCGGCTGCGCGGACATCGATTCGGAACTTGCCCGTGAGCTTAAGGACGCTTATCCCGAGCTCTGTGAGGACGGGGTGGCGCACCAGGCCGAGCACGCTCTGGAAGTGCAGCTTCCTTTTATTCAATATCACTTGGCTGATTTTCGTTTCGTGCCCATCGCTCTGGGCACTAGGGATTACGCGCAATTCGAATCGCTGGGGCAGGCCATGGCCGAGGTATTGCGGCGGCAGTCCGGTCCTGTGCTGATGATCGCCAGCTCCGACATGAATCACTACGAATCGGATGAGGTCACGCGCCGCAAGGACCGTCTGGCGCTCGAACGCGTGCTGGCGCTCGATGCGCGCGGCCTTTTCGACATAGTGCGGCGTGAAGGCATAACCATGTGCGGTTTAGGCCCGGTGGTGAGCGTGCTCACGGCAGCGCGGCTGCTGGGCGCGACCCGAGCCCCGCTGGTGCGCTATGCCACCTCCGGCGACGTCACGGGCGATCGTCAGGAAGTGGTGGGCTACGCAGGCGTCATTGTCGAGTGAGATCCAGATCGGCGCTCAATTCGCCCGGCAATATGGAAAATGAAATTTTCTGAAGTGAATTTAGGGATGCTTACTGGCAGGTTGGGAAGCCGTGCCTTCCGGTGGGGACGTCATGCGAATTCTCTCCGCGAGGGCGCGCGCGAGGTGGCGGGCCACCTCTACCACTCGCGAATCTGCGGCGATACGATCCAACACCGGCAGGAGCCGTTCGGGTTCGGGGAGGGTATGCTGCCCCAGATCGTCCTCGAATTGATGTAGGGCATCATTTACTCCCAGGCGGTCGTATTTCAGTCTCTGTTCGAGCAGCGTAAGATCGCGTTGCTGTTGAAAGAGTCCTTCGAAGATAAGCGACAGCTGCGTTGCGGAGCGATTCAGGGTGTAGTTGTAATGGGCTTCGTGCACTTCACCGCTCTTTTCATAAAGGAAGGTCTTATCGCCGAGATCGGCAATCCGGCGGTGAACATCAAGATCGAGTCCCTCAAAATCGTGCAACTCGCCGGTGAGCTCGAAAATCCTGGTTCGCACCGCGTCCCCCACCTGGAAAAGCTCAGGATCGGGATTCTCGCTTAATTGCCGGATGTCGTAGCTCGCAAACCCATCTTCCCCGACCTTTATCTCGATGAATTCGGGATTGCTGCCTTTAAATACCCGGCGATAGGTGATCGTCGCGCCCCCGGCAGCACGGAGAAATACGGGGCATACCAGAACCGCCGCGAGTGAAAATATCGCGCACCAGCAGGGGGAGCTTCGGTTGGGGCGGCGGCTAGAATTCATGGTACTGAAAGGATGCCCGGAGGGGATTCGCGGTTACCCCGCCCTCGAGTCCTGGCGGCGCT
>QHYR01000130.1 GCA_003223315.1 Acidobacteriota bacterium
CGACGGTCGCCTTGACCTCGCGTGGAGAGTAACTGAAGGCCGGAACGCCAGCCTGCGCGGCAGCGAGAAGAACCACACCGCGAACCTCCGCGAGCCGCAAAGCCGCCTTCACATTGAGTGCGGCGAAGACCGATTCGAGTGCGACGGCCCGGGGTTGAAATTCCTGAATTAATTTGGTAATCAGCCGATGGATGTGGCACAGATGACTATTCGCCGCAACAGATAGCGGTTTTAAAGGCCGCAGGGCACCCAAACGGAGCATCCGGCAGCGGTTCCCGTCCCGTTCGACGACCCCAAATCCCGTCGCGCCGGCGGCGGCGGGGTCGATTCCCA
>QHYR01000131.1 GCA_003223315.1 Acidobacteriota bacterium
TATGACAGTGCCGCGGACAGAGATAGCAGTGCACGCGCCCGTTTGGCTCCGATTCCCACCAGCGAGCCTCGTGCAGGTCGCTTTCTTTTTGGAAAATCTTCAAGTCTTGCATGAGCTTTAGGGGGATCTCCCACCCCCTGTTTTCTGTAAGTGTTCAAAACAGGTGACTTAATTTGTGGGTGTTGAAAAGAGACTATCTTACGTCCGAAACTTATTACTTATATCGCATCTCCAGGGTTTGAGCTCATCTTGCCCCTAACTAAGTAAGATGGTCCGCCAAAATTCTCCTTTCGAATTACCGCTCCTGGGCACATCCGTTCTTGTCTTGCGGCGGAAGTCTCCGCAGCTCCCCCGTTTTTCTTCTATTTTAACAGAAAGGTCAACGCCGGGTCCGAAAAGCGGGAATGCGGAATGCGGCGTTGAGCTTGCTCCTGGATCGAGGCCCTCGCGCGTTTCAACCTGGGGCCTTTCTTGTCGTCGTCCCCCGGCGCTCCGGCCCGCAGCGGCTACCGTGCGATAATCTCTGGCCAATGCACAATATCAAGCTGACCGTGGCCTACGACGGCACTGATTTTCGCGGCTGGCAAATCCAGCCCGGCCAGCCGACGATTCAGGGCGCTCTCACGGAGGTAGTACAGGAGCTAACGCAGGAGCGCCTGAGCCTGCAGGGCGCAGGCCGGACAGATGCCGGCGTCCACGCCTGGGGTCAGGTGGTAAATTTCAAGACGCATTCGGAGCTCGCTCCGGAAGAGTTCCGGCGCGGGTGTAACGCACTGCTGCCGCCGTCCATTCGTGTTCGAGAGGCGGAGGAGGTCGGACCGGACTTCCATGCCCGATGGATGGCGCAGGCGAAGACGTACGTCTATTCGATCTACCGGGGCGCAGTGGTCCCGCCGGTCCGCTGGCGCTATGTCCTGCATGTTCCTCAGGAGCTTGACTTTGCCGCCATGGCCGAGGCCGCACGCTATTTTGAAGGGGAGCGCGATTTCACTTCATTTTCAGCTTCGACGGGCTCACAGGAAGAGGATCGTGATCAAACGATGATCCGCTGCGTTTTTCGCTCCGAACTGATCGACCAAGCAGAGAGTAGCGGGGCCGCTCCCGCGAATTCGATTTGTGATCACCTTTCACACCGAGAGGAATGGATTTATGTCGTTCGCGGCACATCCTTTTTGCGGTACATGGTGCGGAAGATTATTGGCACGCTCCTCCAAGTAGGCCGCAGCCGGCTTCCGGCGGGCGAGATACCCAATCTGGTGGAAAAGCGTGACCGCAGTTGTTCCGGACCCACGGCGCCACCTCACGGTTTGTGCCTGCAGTCGGTCGAATATCCTGATCCGACCGCTTCGCTCCTCGGCAAGAGCCGAGGCAGGTGAGGAGTTCTCCGCAGGCTGTCCTGCTGCAATTCGCCCGCTCAAAAACTGAACGAATTGTCAGTCGCGCGTTGGGCTGCGTGAAAAGGTTCAAGTAAAATGGCTGGAGAGTCAATTGGTCCGGCCAAAACCGGCAGGAGATATCTGAGCCCATGGGCAATACACCCGACGCAGCGCAGAAAGTGGCAGCCAGCACGCAGGCAACTGCAACGGCGGCATCCGTCGCCGAAGAGACGGCACCGGCGCTGACGAAGATAAAAGTTCGCAAACACCGGCAGCGTGCCTGTGATGAAAAGGACGCCAAGGGAAAGCTCTGCGCGGGACACCTGAAACGATGGTACGACTATCCCAAGGAGATCGAGCGGATCGTCGGACCAAATGCAGAGATTTACCGTTGCGAATTCTGTAAAACCCTTTATCGGCCCGATCCCGAGCAACTGCCTCATAGCTTCACGCTTCGATATTAGAGTCACTCCGGTAACCGCGCGGCGCCGGTTGCGAAAGGCGCGTTCGAAGGCGTGATGGACGAGCGGCGATGAATGATGCAGAGCTGATCTACGACTGGAATAAGGTCGGGCGGATCCAGTTCGATACGCGCCGGAACATCACGCTGGACGACGAGACGCTGCGTGATGGCTTGCAAAATCCCTCCGTAAACGATCCCCCAATCGGCGAAAAAATCGAAATTCTCCACCTCATGGAGGCGCTCGGAATTGAGATGGTGAATATCGGCCTGCCCGGCGCCGGGCCGCGCGCCTACGCCGATACCGAGGCCCTGGCTAAAGAAATTGTCCGTTCGCGCATGAAGATCAGGCCGAACTGTGCGGCGCGAACGCACGAAAATGACATTCGGCCGATCGTAGAAATTTCGCAGCGCGCGGGCATCGCCATCGAAGCCTCCACATTTTTGGGTTCGAGCCCGATCCGACGGCTGGTGGAAGACTGGACCACCGACCATCTGCAACGCACGGTCGAACACGCGGTGAGCTTCGTGGTGCGCCACGGCCTAGCAGCCATGTTCGTAACCGAAGACACCGTGCGCACCGATCCCGAGACCATCGAGCGGCTCTACTCGACGGCGATCCGCTGCGGCGCCACTTCGGTAGTCTTGTGCGATACCGTAGGCCACGCTACGCCGCTGGGTGCTTACAGCCTGGTACAGTTCGTGCGCGAAAAAATCGTAGCGCCCTGCGGAGTGCAGGTGCGAGTCGACTGGCACGGCCACTGCGATCGGGGCCTCGCCGTGGCTAATTCGCTGGCCGCCGTTCTGGCCGGCGTAGACCAGGTGCACGCGGCCGCAAATTCGCTGGGCGAACGGGTGGGCAATACGCCCATGGAACTGATGCTGGTGAACCTGCGCCTCTTGGGCTTGATTGACCGCGATCTTTCGCAACTGAAGCGATATTGCGAGACCGTGGCGCGCGCCACGGGTATTCCGATTCCGCCAAATTATCCCGTGGTGGGCCGCGACGCATTCCGCACCGCCACCGGAGTGCACGCCGCGGCGATCATAAAAGCCTTCAAGAAATCCGATCCCATGCTGGCGAATACCGTTTATAGCGGCGTGCCCTCGCACCTGTTCGGTCTTGAGCAAGTGATCGAGATTGGCCCGCTGAGCGGCCGCTCGAACGTGCAATACTGGCTTGAACGACACGACATTCCCGTTACCGAAGAACTGGTCTTGCGCATTTTCGACACAGCGAAAAAGGCCTCGCGCGTGCTGACCGATGAAGAAATCCTGGCCCTCTGCGCGAGCCTTTGAGCCGCTAAGATGACAGTTCAAGGATTTCGTTGCGTCTGTGCGGGTATCTCCGGATGCCCTCGGCGCAGGTTCGCGGCTAAGCCAATGCCGATTCTGAAACGCGCCATCGGGCCGGTTATGACTTGGGGCCTGCTGTGCGTTATGCTCTCGGCTGTGGGAGTGCTCTCTACGCGCAGCGCCGTTCGGGCAGGCCGCTCGTCCGCGGCGGATATTACTGCCGATCCCCGCGTGCGGCAGGCATTGGCGAAGCTCGCCAGCGAAGCTCCCTCGGTAACCGAGGAACAGATCCGCATCGCCGAAATACCCGCGCCGACCTTTCGTGAATCTTTGCGAGGAACGCATCTGGCCAAGCTCTTGTCCGATGCAGGTCTGAAGGTGCATACGGATGAGGCAGGCAACGTCATCGGCGAGCGCGCGGGCAGCGCAAAGGGAGAGTTTGTTCTGATTACGGCGCACCTGGATACGGTTTTTCCGGCGGGCACGGATGTGCACGTGCGCCGCCAAGGAAGCAAGCTGTGGGCGCCGGGAATCTCCGATAACGGCGCTGGGCTGGCTACGCTGCCCGCTATCGCGCGCAGTATGCGTGAGACCAAGCTGGAAACGCGCAGCTCGATCCTCTTTGTTGCCGATGTAGGCGAAGAGGGGGAAGGCAATTTGCGCGGCATTCGTAAACTGGTGGAGAACTACCGCAAGCAACTCCGGTATGTGATCGCACTCGACGGCGCGTCCATCGATTACGTCACAACGGCGGCGCTGGCCTCGCGGCGCGTGGAAATCACCATCAGCGGTCCCGGCGGCCATAGCTGGTCCGATTTCGGCGTGCCCAATCCGATTGATGCGTTGGCCCGCGGTATCGCCCTCTTCCTGAAGGCGCCCCCTCCCGATAGCCCCAGGACCACCTTCAACGTCGGCAGCATTGAAGGCGGCACATCGGTGAACTCGATTCCCGCGAAAGCTTCCATTAAAGTGGACCTGCGCTCGGAAGCCGAACCCGAAATCCTCAAGTTGGAAACTGCTTTGCGCCGGGCCATCCAGAGTGGCATGGATGAGGAGATGCAAGCCGCGCGCGACCACGGCGCGGCCGGCGGCGCCGGTTTGTCTATAGATACGAAGGTGTTGGGGTTGAGGCCGGGCGGTGAATTGCCGCCGAATTCTCCACTTCTCGCCGCCGTGCAAGCAGCCGACGACTATCTGGGCAATCGCGCGCGCATGGAACGGTCTTCTACCGATGCCAATATTCCGCTTTCACTCGGCATTCCCGCTATCGCGCTCGGCGCTGGAGGAAATTCCGGCGGCGCGCATTCACTGCAAGAATGGTACGATCCCACGGGCCGCGAGATTGGGATGCAGCGGCTCCTGCTTACCTTGCTGCAAGTGGCGGGGCTGAATCCGCCAACGGACTGATTTCGCGCCTGCGCGTGTGCCTCGCAAGCTCAAAGCCGATCTCCTGCTCATCTGTTGCACTCTGATCTGGGGCGCCACGTTCGTTCTGGTTAAGGATGCCTTGGCCAATGCGTCTGTTTTTGTATTTCTGGCCTTGCGCTTTCTTCTGGCCACGGTGGTGCTGTTTCTCATGTATGGACGCGAGCTTCGGAAGGCACGCGCAAGCGGCTTGCGTGCGGGAGCAATCATCGGCTGCTGTATGTTTGGCGGATACGCATTTCAGACTGCAGGCCTCGAGCTGACCACGCCCTCCAAAGCCGCCTTCATTACCGGCTTCTTTGTCGTGCTCGTCCCGGTCTTGCTGGCGTTGTTTGGGTCGCGCCGCGTGCCTTTGTGGGTTTGGTTCGGTGCGCTCCTGGCGTTTGCCGGACTTTATTTTCTGGCCGTGCCGCCCTCGGGATTGGCAGCGCTGAACCGGGGCGATCTGCTGATCCTCGCTTGTGCCTTCATGTTTGCGCTGCACGTCATCAGCATCGGCCATTACACGATCCGCTATTCCGCCGGCGCGCTGACGCTGATCCAGGTAGCCGTCACGACATTATTTACGATTTTGTGCGTTCCGCTCTTCGCTGTGATCGGCGCGGAGCAGCCGCGCCTCTTCTGGACGCCGGGGCTAGTCCTGGCCGTGATCGCCACGGGAATCTTCGCCACGGCCCTGGCTTTTTCCGTGCAGGTGTGGGCGCAGCAATACACCAGTGCGAATCATGCCGCGATTATCTTCACGCTGGAACCCGTGTTCGCCGGCCTGACTTCCTTCGCTTTTTACCATGAGCGGCTCAGCGCGCGATCCCTCGGGGGCGCGGCCCTGATTCTGGGCGGAATTCTCATTGCCGAATTGTTGGGACCTACTCCAGCCGTCGAATCTTCCGTTCCGCCCGCCGAGACTCTACAGCGCCTGACGTGAATCTCAGCGTTTGGAGGGAGCGACTGTGGACTGCTTATTAGCGATCCGCTTTTCTCTTATTGCTTAAAATCGACGGCTTCGTAGAGGGTGGCTTGCGGATGGTGGCGCTGCTCGTAGGCGGTGATTTCCGGCTGGTGCTTCAAAGTCAGACCAATATCGTCAAGTCCCTGGAGTAACACCGTCTTGCGGAAATCGTCGATGTCGAAATGGAATTGGAGTCCTTGCGCATCACGAATTGTCTGGTCAGGAAGATCCGCAGTAAGTTGGTAGCCCTCTTTGGCCTCCGCGCGACGAAACAGTTCATCCATCTCTGCATCCGGCAGCGTGATCGGCAGGATGCCGTTCTTGAAGCAATTGTTATAGAAAATATCGGCAAAGCTGGGCGCGATGATCACGCGGAAGCCGTAATCGAGCAGCGCCCAGGGGGCATGTTCGCGGCTCGACCCGCAGCCGAAATTGGCGCGGGCCAGCAGCACCGAGGCTCCGCGGTAGCGGGGAAAATTCAGCACGAAATCGGGATTGGGAACCTCGCCCGGCAGATAGCGCCAATCATAAAAAAGATTCCGTCCGAAACCCTGCCGCGTGAGAGCTTTCAGAAATTGCTTGGGCACCATCTGGTCCGTATCGACGTTCACGCGATCGAGCGGCATCACCAGGCCGGTGTGTTTGGATATCGGCTGCATGGCGCTACTCCGTCACGTCCACGCCGAGTTCGCGGACGTCCACGAAATGTCCCGCAATCGCCGCCGCGGCCGCCATGATCGGGCTCACCAGATGCGTGCGGCTGCCCTTCCCCTGCCGGCCCTCGAAATTGCGGTTCGATGTGCTGGCGCTGCGTTCGCCGGGTGGCAAGACGTCGTCGTTCATGCCAATACACATGCTGCACCCGGCGTCGCGCCATTCGAACCCCGCTTCACGCAGAATGCGATCGAGCCCTTCCGCTTCCGCTTTGGCCTTGACCACGCGCGAGCCCGGCACGACCAACGCCGCTTTCAGGGTGCGCGCCACATGTTTGCCGCGAACCACGCGCGCCACCGCGCGCAGGTCCTCCAGCCGCGAATTCGTGCACGACCCGATGAAAACCCGATCCACGGGGATATCCACGATGGGCGTTCCCGGCCGGAGGTCCATGTATTCGAGCGCGCGAACCGCCGCCTTCCGTTCATCCGGATCGCGGAACGAATTCGGATCCGGCACGCGCTCTGTGACGCTCGTGACCATGCCGGGATTCGTGCCCCAGGTGACCTGCGGAGCAATTTGCGTTGCGTCCAACTCCACAGTCTTATCGAATTTCGCTCCGAAGTCGCTCGGCAGAGACATCCACTGATCCACAAGCAAGTGAAACTCTCGCCCGCGCGGCACGAATGGCCTGCCCTCGAGATACTCAAACGTGGTTTGGTCCGGCGCCACCATGCCCGCTCGCGCGCCACCCTCGATGCTCATATTACAAATGGTCATGCGCGCGTCCATGGACAGCGCGGCGATTGTGTCGCCTGCGTATTCGATCACGTGCCCGGTGCCGCCAGAGATGCCGATCTTGCCAATGAGCGCCAGAATGAGGTCTTTGGAAGAGACGCCCTTCGGGCGCTTGCCGCTAAACCTAACCAGCATGGTCCTGGAGCGATCCTGCTGGAGGCATTCCGTGGCCAGCACGTGTTCGACTTCGCTTGTGCCGATGCCGAAGGCCAGCGCGCCAAACGCTCCGTGCGTGGAAGTGTGGCTATCGCCGCAAACGATGGTAAGGCCGGGCTGCGTGATACCCAGTTCAGGGCCAATGATGTGCACGATGCCCTGATTGCGGCTGAACATATCGAAGAGGTGCACGCCGTGGTTCTTGCAATTGCGCGCCAGGGCCTCGAATTGCAGCCTCGCATTGTCGTCCAGAATCGGCAATTCCCGGTTCTTTGTGGGCACCGAGTGATCCATCACCGCGAACGTCAGGTCCGGGCGCCGGACCTTGCGGCCGGCAGCTTCGATGCCGGCAAAAGCTTGCGGAGAAGTGCCTTCATGGATTAGGTGGCGGTCGATATAGATCAAGCCGGGTTCTCCGGGAACCTCGCGGACCACGTGGGATTCCCAGATTTTGTCGTACATCGTTCGCGGAGCCATGGGGCTTCATTTTAGCATATGGCGATGGGGTGCAACTGCGCTGCTCGCGTCCGGGGTGACGTCAAGCTGCTTGTGTAAAAAGAGCGAGGGTGCGGTTTTGCCACTGCTGATTGAATCGCTGAAAAATGGCATAGATGATTCTCTCCACGCTGGCGACATTCACGAACACGACCATGGGCCGGGTGCGGCGGCGCACTTCCACGAAGCACCGTTCGATGGCATTGGTGGTG
>QHYR01000132.1 GCA_003223315.1 Acidobacteriota bacterium
TCAGCCCAAAGGGGCCGCTTTTCCCTTAGTCGGCTCTCCTGCTCCTACCCCAAGGTCGACTGCTTGCCATGCGAGAGGCCCCCATCGCTTTACCGCCGACCCGCAAAACCTCCGCCGCAGGTCCGGCGCGACGACTTGGCAAGGGCGCCTGGTCCAACGAATAGCTCATTGCAAACAGTTTTTTCCTCAATTGATCTAGTAAATGCAGTCGCATGCTTTGTCAAGAAAAGAGTGCCGAAATTACGAAATTTTCATCGGATTTGCTTCGCAAAGGGTTAAGTGGCGGCTGAAACTCCTTTCGAGCGGCGAAAAAGCATATCTGGGAGCCCCGAAGCCGGGGTCGGTTCATGGTGCGACATCGGCCGCGCCAGCCCACACTCCTCCATAAAAAGAGCGCCATAGCTCTGATTGATGTAGTCCGAGCTAGTGAAGTCCAGAAGCTCGGCCGCGCGGTCGATCTCCCCGCGCTCTCCCTCGAGCTCCACAAAAAGGCCTATCGGCGTTTCGTCGAACACCAGCTTGACACGGCTCCCCCCGGGCAGCGCGAATGTCGTCCGATACTTCTCATAGCGGAACCAGCGCCGCAGGCCCAGCGCCTCAAGGATCTTCGGCACCTCCTGGTAGTCGGAGATACGCAGTTCGTGTTCTTCGCGAATCTTGTACTGTCCCGGCTGGCTCGCTTGCGCCCCGTTTGGCGGCCCTTTAAAGGTAAGCCAGGCCGAAATTTCCGACCCTTGGGTACCCATCTTGCGCGTTTTCCGTGGCCCGTCCGGGCGGCCAGCCGGGCGCTCCACGCGCAGACGCAACATCCGGCCGTGGCGCGCCAGATTGCCGTCCGGAGTGTCGTAAAGCGTGTTCATTTCGTGGACGCGAGCGTGGGTCAGCTTTGCTTTCAGCCGCGCAAGCTGGCGCAAGAGCCGCCGCCCGTCCCGAATGCGGAGCTTAACCTCAATCTCCGTGTTTGCTTTTTTGAGGGCCATGCGGCGGGATTTCCTCAAGGCTGTTTTGCTCGCGGAGCGCATCGTCGGCTAGTATAGTCCGGCCCCTTGGACCCCGCATGATGGAACCCTCGACGCCTCTGATGCGGCAGTATCAAGCGATCAAGAAGCGCTATCCCCACGCGCTGCTCTTGTTTCGTCTGGGCGATTTCTACGAGCTCTTCTACGAAGACGCCCTGGTCGCCTCAAAGGAGTTGCAAATTACCCTCACTTCGCGCAACCGCGAACGAGGCGAACCCATTCCCATGTGCGGCGTCCCCTTTCACGCGGCGGAAACTTATATAGCCCGGCTGCTGCGCGCCGGTTACAAAATCGCCATTTGCGACCAGATGGAGCAGCCCCGCCCCGGCAAGCACTTGGTCCGGCGCGAAGTGGTGCGCGTCATCACCCCAGGCACAGCCACCGACCTGAATGTCCTGGAGCCGAAGCAAAACAGCTTTCTGGCCGCAGTCGCCCGCGGTCATGCCGGCGTACCCATCGGCTTGGCCTACCTGGACCTTTCCACAGGCGAGTTTCGAGCCACCGAGTTTGCCGGGCCGGACGCGGAGCAGAAGCTGCGCGACGAATTGGAGTTGCTCGGCCCGCGCGAACTCCTCTTGCCGCGCCAGCCGGGCCTTTTCGCTCCGCTCAGTCCTATGCGGCCCGAAGGTTCGCCAAGTGCCTCGCAGCAAGGCGCCGAAACGCGTCTGGAAGAATGGATCTTCCGCCCCGACTACGGCCAGCGCCTGCTCACCGAACAATTTGGTGTGGTCGGCCTCGAAGGCTTCGGCTTGGCCGCGCATCCCCAGGCCATTTGCGCCGCCGGAGCGCTTGTACACTACCTTCGCGAAACTTCGGCCAAGCCCGGCGGCGATTCCAGCGCGGGCTTGGTTCATCTGGACACGATTCGCTATTACGAGCAGCAGGATTTCCTCGTTCTGGACCCGGTCACCGTGCGCAATCTCGAGCTGCTCTCTCCCCTCAATGGCGACGAGGCTCCGCGCGGCTCGCAGTCCGCATCCTTATTCGGCGCCATCGATCAGACGGTCACCGTCATGGGCGCGCGCTTGCTCCGCGCCTGGATTCAGCGCCCGGAGCTTTCCCGCCCCGAGATCGCAGCGCGGCTGGACGCCGTCGCCGAATTCAAATCGCAAACCATGCTGCGCGAGGAGATTCGCCAGAACCTGCGCGGCGTGCAGGACCTCGAACGGCTGGCCAGCCGCGCCACGCTCGGCTTGGCCGGCCCGCGCGATCTGGTAGCGCTGCGCCAATCGATCGCGCGCATTCCCCTGCTCCGCCGCTACCTCGCGAATGGCACCGCCGCCCGCCTGGCGGCCCTGCATGGCGAAATGGACGAACTCGCCGACGTCCAGCAGCGCCTCGAACAAGCCATTGCCGAGGATCCTCCCGCGCTCGCGTCCGATCCCGGCGTCATCCGCCGGGGATTCAACGCCGAGCTCGACGGCCTGCGCGACCTCAGCCAGAGCAGCCGCCAGGTGATCGCCGCGATGGAAGAGCGCGAGCGCAAGCGCACCGCCATCGGCTCGCTGAAGATTCGCTATAACCAGGTCTTCGGGTTCTATATCGAAATTTCCAAGCCCAACCTGCACCTGGTTCCCGCGGAATTCGAGCGAAAACAGACGCTCGTCAATGCGGAGCGCTTCACCACGCCCGAGCTCAAGGAATACGAGGGCAAAGTCCTCTCCGCCGACGAACGCATCGGTGAGATCGAACGGCGGCTCTTCGCCGAAGTGCGCGCCTGGGTGGCCCAGCAATCGCCGCGATTGCGCCGCAGCGCGGCCGCCATCGCGCAGCTTGACGTGCTCGCAAATTTTGCGGTGCTCGCCGCGGCGCGGCGCTATGTCCGGCCGGAATTCGCCGAGGACGGCGAACTCCTGATTCTGGGCGGCCGCCATGCTGTCGTCGAACATCTGCTCGAAGCGCAGGGCGAGCGCTTTGTTCCCAACGCGCTCTATCTCAATTCCACCACGCACCAGATTTTGCTGATCACCGGGCCAAATATGGGCGGCAAGTCCACCTATCTGCGCCAGGCCGCGCTGATCGTTCTGCTCGGGCAGATGGGATCGTTTGTGCCCGCCGAACAGGCGCGCCTCCCGATCACCGATCGCATCTTCACGCGCATCGGCGCCTCCGACAATCTGGCGCGCGGACGGTCGACGTTTTTGGTCGAAATGAGCGAAGTCGCCGCGATCTTGAATCTGGCCACGCCGCATAGCCTCGTTCTGCTCGACGAAGTCGGCCGCGGCACGGCCACCTTCGACGGCCTGTCCATCGCCTGGGCCGTGGTGGAATATCTGCAATCGCACACCCGCGCGCGCACCCTCTTCGCCACGCACTATCACGAATTGACGGAGCTTGCCGAGCTGCTCGCGGGTGTGAAAAACGTGCACGTCTCGGTCGAGGAGATGCCCAACGAGATCGTCTTTCTGCGGCGAGTCGAAGAGGGCAGCGCGGACAAAAGCTACGGCATCGAAGTCGCGCGCCTGGCAGGCCTTCCGCCTGCAGTCATCGCGCGCGCACGCGAGGTCCTGCGGCGGCACGAACAGAGCGAGCGGCAGTTGAGCGAAAAACTTACGCCCGCGCCGTCCCCGGCCAATGGCGCCGGCGAGCAGCAGGCGCTTTTTACTCCCCCCTTTTCCCAGATCGATCGCGAAGTACTCGACGCGCTGCGGGCCGCCGATCTCGACCATTTGCGGCCGATCGATGCCCTGAACCTGCTCGCGCAACTGAAAAAGCAGATCTCATGAGACCCGCCCCGCTCGCGGCATCTTCCAGTGCCCGTGCGGCCAGCACCCTCGCCCTCGGCCTCATGTCCGGAACTTCCGTGGACGGCATCGACGTCGCGCTGGTATGCATCTCGCCTTCGATCAAAGAGAACGCCGCGCACGCGCGCCTCGAGAATTTCATCACCGTGCCCTTCCCTGCCGCGGTGCGCGCTGAAGTGCTGCGCATTGCCGAAGGCGCGCAGGTCTCCCCCGGCGAGATCAGCCAGCTTAATTTCCGCCTCGGACGCATCTTCGCCGATGCCGCCCTGCGTGCCTGCCGAAAATTTGGCGTCCGTCCGCGGCACCTCGAAGTGATCGGCTCGCACGGCCAGACGGTTTTCCACCAGGGCCGGCCCAGCCCCTTTCTCGGCCAGCCCGTCGCCTCCACTTTGCAAATCGGCGAACCCGCGGTCATTGCCGCGATCACCGGCGTGACCACGGTCGGCGATTTCCGCCCCGCGGACATGGCCGTGGGCGGCCAAGGCGCGCCGCTCGTGCCCTTCGTCGATTACCTGCTTTATCGCGACGCCCGCCGCGGCCGCGCCGTCCTGAATATCGGCGGGATCGCTAACGTCACCGTCATCCCCAAAGCCGCCTCGCCGCGTTCGGTCATGGCCTTCGATACTGGCCCTGGGAATATGGTCATCGACGCTTTGGTGCGCCATTTCACTTCGGGCCGGCGCAGCTATGACGCCGAAGCGCGAATGGCTTCGCGCGGCAAGCTGCTGCCCGCCTTGCTCGATGCGCTGCTCGCCGAACCTTATTTCCGGCAAGCCCCGCCCAAGAGCGCGGGCCGCGAACAATACGGCAGGGCTTACGTCGAGAAAATTCTAGCCTGGGGACGGCGCCGCCGCGCGCGTCCCGAAGATCTGGTGCGCACCGCCACCATGCTGACCGCGCTCTCCATCGCCGCCGCCCTGAATCGCTGGGTTGCGCTTCCCGCGCGAAAAGGCCCCGGTGCAGCAGCGCCCGAGGCCTCGGTGAGAGGCGCTCGGCGCGTTGACGAAGTACGCTTTTCGCGCTCAACAAGGTCGCCCATTTCACAGCTGCTCGTCTCCGGCGGCGGCGCGCGCAATCCTCTCATCCTCGCGCAACTCTCCGCCGCCCTGGGCGAAATTGAAGTCGTGCCTACAGAAGACCTGGGCCTGCCCGGCGACGCCAAGGAAGCATTCATTTTCGCCGTGCTGGCCGACGAGACCATGCACGGCCGCCCCGCGAATCTGCCCAGCGCCACCGGCGCCAAGCGTCCCGCCATCCTCGGCAAAATCTGCTACCCCCCGCCGCGTTAATTTTCGTGATGTGTTCGTCGCGAACCCCCCAGCAGGCCGCCGAATTCGTGTTAATCTGCCAATCGATGCCAATAGAAATGTGTCGATTCCCCGGCGCGGTTCTCACCTACGCACAAATCCTTCCGCGGCTCTTTATCGGATCTCATCCCCGAACGATTGACGATATCGAGCGCCTCCGGCGCGAAGTCGCCATGACCGCCATCCTCAATTTGCAAACCGACGACGACATGCGGACGGTCATTTTGGATTGGCCGCCTCTCGAAGCCCACTACAAGACTTGTCCGGTCCTTCTTTGCCGCGTTCCCATCGTCGAAGAACAAGTGGAACTTCGCGCCAAGCTCTACAACTGCATCCAGACCCTGAGCCAACTGCTCGCCGAAGGCCAGACCGTATATCTCCACTGCACCGCGGGCATCGGCCGCGCGCCGACGGTGGCCATCGGTTACCTGCATGCCTGCTTAGGCTGGGAACTGGACGAGGCCATCGCACACGTGAAGCTGGTCCGGCAGTGCGCCCCGCATCTCGAGGCCCTTCGCCTGTCCCTGGCCGATCAGGGGGTTCTCAAATCCGCTGACAACGGGGGATAGTATGCCTCCGAGAAATCCGCGTTCGGAAGTTGCCGCTCGGCCGTAAGTGCCAGCCCCGAAATCCCCAGAACGATGGATTAAGCCTTGGCTGAATCTGTATGATGCTAGTTTCTGCACCTATTCACTACGCATCGAGGCAGCCAATGGCAATGGAGACAGCAGCAGCGATTCTCACCAAACTCGCCCTGGAGCAAAATACGGAGCTCAAGTCCAAGCTGAACGCCGTCCACGGAGAAGCGACGGTGGTTTCGTTGATTATGCCCTTATTCAGGCAGATACTTTCTGAACTGGAAAAGAACCGGCAGGCTCACGACAAATTCCCTTCTGCTACCACTGCCCCCTCACCAGGCCGATCCGCTAAAGCTCCGCCGTCGGACCTAGGAAACGCTAAAGATGTACACGCTGAGGAACACCGCGGCGATGAGGACGATGTCGGCGGCGAAGGGTGATCGGCCTGCGCCACCGAGGCCAGAGCCATCGAGCCCGGAGCCATCGAGCCCGGAGCCATCGAGGAAGTGCAGCTTCAGCCGGACTTGCGCCAACCGCCGCCCACGCGGTGCTTTCGTGATTCCCTTCCCCGTGAGGATTCTTCGGCTCCGCGCTGCGTCAATTTCTTTCCGCCGAGACGCTCCAGGCTTCCGAGGAAGACGTTCTTTTCATTCTTCTTGGTGTTTTTCTTCTTAGCCATAGGTGCACGGTAATCGAACCGCAGTCGTGCGTCAAATGGACCAGTGCGCTCCGGTGGCAGCGGCGCGGGCCTCAAGCCGTTCTCACCCTTTCCCTAGCTCGTTCCCGCCCCGCATCCAATCGCGCGATCTCCGTGAGCACAGACCAATCGCATTGACCCCAGCCATGCGCTTGGGCGGCGATGATCTTGTCACGAACGACACTTCCGAACGGCAGCGGAACTCCCGCCTCTGCCGCCGTTTGCAAAATCAGCCGGACGTCCTTCGAGCCCACGCCGTCCAGCGTCGAGCCCAAAACCTCCTCGAAGTTCCCAAGCCGAATCTTGTCCAGATATCTGGGGAACGCGGGGTGCTGGAACAATTCCTTCAGTATCCCGGTGACCGTCTCCAGGTTGAGCCCTTGTCCCTCGGCAAAAACGAGTGCTTCGCCGAACATCTCCAGCAAACAGGCTGCGACGAAGTTCACCACCAGCTTGAAACTTGCCGCCAGCGCCGGATTCTCGCCCAGCACGACCAGTCGCGCCGTGTAGGCTTCCAGAACTGGCCGGCAGCGCTCAATTATCTCGGCTTTTCCCGCCACGAAGCTGATCAGCTTTCCCGCCGCGGCCTGTTCCGGATGGCCGGCAAACGTCGCGGCAAGGTAATGGCTGCCCTGCGCTGCATGCAATGCGGCGAATTCAGCGGTCGCTTTCGGCGTTACCGTCGAGGTGCCGATGTGGATTGCGCCGGGGCGCATGCCGGCAAGAATGCCGTTGACGCCAGTCAAATTCTCGCGCACCGAGTCATCACCCATCAGGCAGGTAAGCACAATGTCCGCCCCCGCGGCGGCTTCGCGTGGCGAACTCGCGCTGGTCGCCCCGGACGCGACAAAACTTCGCGTCTTCTCGGCGGTGCGGTTGTACACAATCAGGCGATGCCCGGCCCTCTGCACACTCTGCGCAATGCCGGCCCCAATTCGCCCCAGGCCCAGGCAAGCCACCGACAACCGTGCCGTCGTCATGTTTTTCCTCCCAGCTAATGGTTCAGCCACGAACCAGTTCCACCGAAGAGCTGAGCTGAATCGCCTTGTGCAACGTGCGGTAGAGCGGGCAACGCATGGCGTAAAATCCGTGCACGCGCTCGATCACTTCACGCGAACTTTCCGGCGCCGCCAGCTTCATCACCACGTGAATGCGGCGAATCACCAGCACGCCCTCCTCGGTTTCCACTTCGCCGGTCACTTCGCCCACCAGCTTGCCGTTGCTGGCATCGATTTGACGCGCTTCCAGCGCGCCCCCGAAGGTTCCCACCATTCAACCGGCGGTCGCGGCGATCACGTAATCG
>QHYR01000273.1 GCA_003223315.1 Acidobacteriota bacterium
ACAATAATACCAATCTCAACATCCTTACCGGGTTCAGTACCCAGCTCGATGCGGTAACTCAAGCACTTGGCCGCGCCCAGCAAGATAAGAGCTTTGCCGAATCCGTCCTGGCACAGCAGCTCGAAGCCTGGCAAACCTCTCAGGTGGGGCAGAACCCGGAGACGCTTCAACAACAACTCGTGGCGCGGGAACTGCAGCTTTCAGAATTGCGGTCCAAATATACAGATGATCACCCGGACGTGATTAAGGCGAAGAGTGATGTCGAGACTCTGAAAGCGAAAATTGCCGACAGCGACGCCCAAGACAATAAGCCGGAATCTGAGAAGTCCGCCAAGGCGCCAGCGGAACCGCCCCAGATTCAGAATTTGCGGGCGCAGATCTTCCAATTCAACGAGGTCATAAAAGAAAGAACGACACAGCAGGAAGAGGTTCAACGGCAGATCAAATTATATCAAGCACGTGTGGAATCCAGTCCTTCCGTCGAACAAGAATACAAAGAACTGACCCGTGACTATCAAACCGCCCTGGCGTTTTACAACGAACTGCTGAGCAAACGAGACCAGTCGGCTATGGCCAACGATCTCGAGCGGCATCAACAGGGAGAGCAGTTCCAAGTTCTGGACCCCGCCAATCTTCCCGACAAGCCCTCCTTCCCCGATAACCGGCTTTTCGCGTTAGGCGGATTCAGTGGAGGCCTTACCCTGGGAGTCGGTCTTGTTCTGCTTGTGGAAATCGGGGATACGTCGCTGCGATCAAGCCGCAGTGCCGAGCTCGCTCTCAGGTTGCCAGTGCTTGCCTTGATACCGGCCATCCAAGCGCCGGCAAGCAAGAAAACAAAGAAATCGCCCATTGGCAGTTCATTGGTAGAGACCTAGCGTTTTCGAGGGCATCCGTTGTTAACGCGTCTGGAGACTTGGTTTGGCTTCGCTAAAGGAAAAAGATGAGTCGCATTCATGAGGCTATGCAGAAAGCCGCACAAGAGCGGGCCGCCGCGCCCGCGACAGAGATTGCTCCTTTTCCGTTCGACGCGGAACCAGCCCCTGAGCGGGAGTTGAAGACGGTCGCTTCGGCCAGCGCTAACGGCGCCGTCACGGAAACGCAAATAAGCACCTCAGCTGCGCCTTCGCCCGAGCCGCTCCGATTCGAGGATCTGCAGAGGCAGTGCACACGTTCCGAGTGGCGCCCCGATCCTCGTTGCACCGTCTTTTCCAATCCGGCCCTGAGCACTCTCTGTGCAGAGCAGTTTCGTACCTTGCGCTCGCGGCTTTATCAGCTTCGGGCTAGCCAACGGCTGGGAACCATCTTGATAACGAGCGCCGTGCCCGGCGAGGGAAAGACATTTGTCGCGGCCAACCTGGCGCAGGCCATCGTCCGCCAGGCCGAACGCCGCGTCCTTATCATTGATGCCGACCTGCGCTCCTCGCACCTGCATCGCATGCTCGGCGCGCCGGCCGCGCCAGGCTTGAGCGATTATCTGCGGGGAGATGCGAACGAGCTTGCAGTCACTCAGTCGGGCCAGGAAGGCAATTTATGGTTTATTCCAGGCGGAACGAACATTGCCAACCCAAGCGAGCTGCTTTCCAACGGGCGTCTCAAATCGCTCCTCGATCACATGGCCCCGTTCTTCGACTGGATCATTCTCGATTCGCCACCCTGCCTGCCGGTTATGGATGCGAATGTAGTTGCCGATTTGTGTGACGGCCTGCTCTTTGTCGTAAAGGCAGGCTCCACTCCCGCTGAAATTGCTCAGAGGGCCCGTCAGGAACTTGGGGGCAGGAATCTGCTCGGAGTTGTTTTGAACGCCGTAAGCGAAAAAGCTCTGGCGTACGGCTCCTATTACAACCACGGATACGGCAACGGTCGAGTAAAAGAACCAATGAAAGAGAAGTCGGATTAGCTGCCATGGATTCCCGATCCGTCTGCCGCAGTGGCCTTGGCATTACCCTTCGGATTGTGGAGAGGAAACGCAAGATGCTTGAGCGCACATCGTTTTGGACCGCCCTGGTTCTATTGTCTCTGGCGAGTCCGATAGGCGCACAAGAAAAGACGAGCAAGCCACAGCGAGCCGACGCGCCCACTGCAAGCGACGCTGTAAAGAAGCCCGCGACTGCGGACCCCAATTACGTGATCGGTTCAGAAGATGTTCTCGATGTCAGTGTGTGGAAGGAACCCGATTTTTCCCGTACCGTTCCAGTTCGCCCCGATGGAAAGATCTCCCTGCCATTGTTGAATGATGTGCAGGCTGCGGGATTGACTCCCCCCCAATTGGCCGCTGAAATCACGACGAGCCTGAACAAATTCGTGACCAGCCCTCAGGTGACCGTCATTGTCACTCAGGTCAACAGCCGGCGGGTTTACCTTCTCGGTGAAGTTGCCCGCCCTGGTGCGTATACGTTGACTCCGGGCATGACCGTTCTGCAGGCACTGTCGAATGCGGGCGGTTTTACGCCATACGCGAATTCGAAAAAGATTTATCTGCTGCGAGAAGAAAATGGCAACCAGCAAAAGCTGTCCTTTAATTACAAGGATGTTATTGCGGGGAAACGGCCCGAGCAAAATATCGCGCTAAAGACCGGCGATACGATCGTCGTGCCGTAACCCAAGGTGCCGGCGTTTGGTCGAAAAAACAAAATGAAACACGCGCGAATCTTACAGGCCCTGATCCGGGCCGCAGTTGCCGCCACGATGCTCTGCTTCCCCATCGCATGGGCGCAGCAGGCGCCGAGGGCTCCTCGATCAACCAACTCCGGCGCTCCTGTCCAGCCGTTGCCTCCCCTCGCGGAGGGCACCGACAGCAACGCCACATCGGGCGCAGTCGGTGAGTCACACGTACACGCCGACGCGCAGCCGGAAGCTTCAGCACAAGCGCAGCCTGACACCCACCTACTTTCCGGCGCAGAAACTATCGGTGTGGGCTCTTTGCGCCGCCTGCGGCGGATGTTCGATCCCGCGCTGCAGGTTTCGGAATTCGGGGAAACCGGCATAGTGCCGGGACAAACGCTTTCCGTGAGCAGCTTGGGCGGCAGCCTGGATATGGAGCGCCACTCGAGCCGTTATGACCTGACGGTCAATTACCATGGCGCGGAAACCACGTATCAACCCTCTTCCTATTATGGCATTCGCTACTTGCCTTACCATGACGCCGCCATTTCGCAGGAAATATCGTTCCGCCGGTGGACACTGCAATTGCGCGACGATGTGCTGTATTCATGGGGACCCGGCTTTGGCAGCCTATTCGCAGGTGGGCCTGCCCAGGCCGGCCAGAATGGTTCTCTGGAGAGCATCCAGCCATCTCTGGCTTCTACCGGCACGATCCAGACGGCTCTTGCGCGGCAGCTCTCCAACACCGCACTGGGCGAAATCGATTATGCGCGCGGCCGGCGGACAACACTGACCTTGGTTGGCTCTTACGGATTACTGCACTTTTTGGACGCTGGCTATATCAACAGTCAAACCGTCACCGGGCGGGTCGGATATAACTACGCGCTCAGCGCCAAGAACAATGTCGCACTGACTTATGATCATAACCGCATAACTTTCGTCGGAACCAGCAGCCGCCTGGAAACCGATTTGGTTCAAATGGCGTTCGGCAGGAAAGTTACGGGACGACTGGCCCTGGAGCTGTCGGCGGGACCACAGCTCGTTCATTTTGCATACGTTGGCTCAGCGAAAAGACAGCAGTTATCTTGGAGTGCATCTAGCTCGCTGACCTACAAATGGCCCCGCACCGGCTATTCTCTTTCCTACTTCCGCGGAGTAAGCGCCGGTTCGGGGGTGTTTTTTGGTAGCAGCAGTGAGGTTGTTACGGCCGCCGCAAGCCGCGAATTTACGACGTACTGGTCTGCTTCGTTACATGGTGGATACGCCCGCAACAGCGCGGTAGTACCTACGGCCCTTTTCTCCGGGCGATTCGATGATTGGTTCGCCGGCGCCAGCCTGGACCGCCAGATAGGGCGTCAACTCCATTTGGATCTGAGCTACGGATTCCAACAGCAGACCAGCGGCTATGGGCAATGTCCGGTCCTCAGCTGCGGGCTCGCGCGCCCCTTTGCCCAGTACGGCGTCACCCTAGAGTGGCACCCATTGTGGGCTCGGTCCGCATCGGAGCGGACCGCGAGATGAGAGGTTTGCGGCCGTTGCCTTGAGCTATCGCATGTCTAAGAATCTTTGGATCCAAAGGGGCCCATTCACGGCAGAACGGTCATTCAGTACCTCGGGGGCGATGGGTAATAAGGTGATGAGGATTCAATATGTATAAAAAATTCTTCGGACTCCGCGAAAACCCGTTCAATGTAAATCCCGATCCGCGATACCTATATCTCACGCGGCACATTCAGGAGGCCCTCGCGTGTTTGATCTACGGAATCCAAACGCGGAAGGGCTTTGTCTTGCTCACGGGAGAGGTGGGCACGGGTAAGACGACGGTCCTGAACAAACTCCTGGAGTGGTCTCGTCAGGAAGGCATAGCCACAGCCTTCATGTTCAACCCGCGGCTCAGCGAGGTGGAGTTTTTCGATTTCATGCTGGCCGATTTTGGCATTCCCTCTGAGTCGCCCTTGAAAAGCCGGACGTTACTGAAGCTGAATCGGTGGCTGCTCGAACAGCATCAGCGCGGAAGTCGCGCGATTTTAATCGTCGACGAAGCGCAGAACTTGTCTGCGGACATGCTCGAAGAGATTCGGCTTTTGACGAATCTGGAGACTTCCACGGAAAAACTCCTGCAGATTGTGCTCGCCGGTCAGCCTGAGCTGGAGGAAAAAGTAAACGACCCGCGCTTGCGGCAGCTTCGCCAACGCATTACTCTCTGGGCCAAAACACGCCCGCTGACGCTGCTCGAGACGCATGGCTACGTCAAGGAGCGGCTCCGCATCGCCGGCCACGCGGGAGGGGAGATCTTCAGCCCAGCGGCGATTGAAGTTGTGCATCGCCATGCCGGAGGCATTCCGCGGATTATCAATCTGCTTTGTGAACATGCCCTGATCGGCGCGTTCGTTGAACACTCCAAAATCGTTTCGGAAAAGATGGTCGAAGAAGTCGCCTGCGATTTTGATCTGCAGGAAGCCAATCGCGAGGCGCCCGAGGTGTCGAATAGTGGTGGTCACCCCGTACTCGTGGATCATCCTGTACCTCAGAACGTGAAACCGTCTTCGATGTCTTTCACGAAAGCCGCGGGGGGAAAAGAAGAGTTAATTCGATAGCAGTCGGCGCAAACAATTTTTGTATCTCATGCCGACGTGCCGGGTCCGCCTCGGCTTGCCGGCGGGTTTCATGAATCTAGTGCAACACGACACCGAGCCTCTCGGCAGACCCGCTTGGAACTTGCATCTCTCAGAAGCTAAAAAATCCTAGGGAAAAACCTCGGCTTCCCCGACATTGCAGCCCGATAGGTGGGTACAGCATCAAGCAGGCGCTCCTCAATGCGCAGGCGATTTCGCAGGACCAAGACGTTGCCGGCCGCCGCAAAAGCCGCAGTGATCCACGCCGTGTGGATGAGCGGGAGAGCGATCAGCTCGATGAATACGCCGAGGTAATTCGGATGACGTATCCAGCGAAATGGCCCCTCGCTGACTACACCCAGAGGAGCTGATTCCATGACCTCCGTATTCCAGTGGATTCCCAGCGTGCGAATCACCCACCATCGCAGCAAAGTCGCCAATGCAAAAAGCGCCAGCGCGGGAAACGCCAGCAATGCGATAAACGGGCGATGCAGCAAGGTCACTTCCAGAGCCGCTCCGATTAGAACGCCCGCGTGAAGAGCGACCATCCAGCAATACTGGGGATCACCGTGCTTCCGCGCTCCGCAGCTCGCCAGGTCGCGTTGATGGCGGCGCGAAACTTGCAATTCCACCACCCGCTCGAGACCCACGCACCCGAGCAAGATCAGGAATGCGATTCTGGTCAGGTCCATTGCAGTAGAAGCATCTCCGCGCTGAACCCTGGGCCGAAAGCCGCCAGCATGCCGCGGTCACCTTTTTTAACTTCGCCGCGCGCCATCCATTCATGCAAGACGAAGAGCACCGAAGCGCTGGAAAGATTGCCGTAGTCGCGCAATACGTCCCAGGAAGGCTGCAGCTGGCAAGAACACAGTCCCAGCTCTTGCTGCATATAGCTGAGCAGCTTTTGGCCGCCAGGGTGGAGGATGAAGGCCGTGATTTGTTCGCGCGTGAGCGCATGACTGGAGAGCAGGCAGTCAATTAAAGCTCCGATTTTGTCGCGAATGAGCTGCGGCACTTCTTTGGAGAGCACGATGTGGAAGCCGGTATCTTTCAGTTCGAATCCCATGGCATCGATAGAAGAAGGGAAGAGGTAACTTCGACTATCAAGGATTGCCGGCCCGCTGGCGGGGGCATCCGTAATTACAGCAGCGGCGGCTCCATCACCGAACAGCGCGCATGAAATCAAGTTGGCTTGCGTCAAATCTTTGCGCTGAAACGTCAGGGTGGGGAGTTCCACGGCGATCAAAAGCACAGTTCCCTCACGATAAGCGCGGAGAAATTCCCACGCTCGCGTCAATCCCACAGCGCCTGCGGCGCAACCGAGTTCGGTGATCGGCAAACGGCGCACGTCGGGACGAAAACCCATTTCCGAGATGAGGTATGCATCCACCGAGGGAATCATGAAGCCCGTGCAGGAGACGGTGATGATCATATCTACGTCTGCGGCGCTGCGATTCGCGCGCGCGAGCGCTTCTTCGGCCACCTGGCGCGACAATGCGATGGCGTGTTCCCGATACTCCGAATTCCTTTGCGTGAGAGAGCGGGTTTCCACGAGATCGTCGACCGGAAACAAGGAGTAGCGCCGGTCGATTCGAGAGTTGTCCAGAACCTCCAGCATGGCCTGCAAGCGCCGCCCTGAAAGCGAAAAAGTTCGCCCGAAATATTCCTTCACCAACTCTCGGGAAAGCACGTTGGGGGGAACGGCCGTGGCGGTTGCGGTGATTGTAATCATATTCAGCTTGAGACCTGGCCCGGGCGACTCGATTCCCGAGCCTCGGTTGCTGCGGGCCGGACCTGATCCGGAACCTCGGTGCTGAACTTTAGATGCCTCGCCTTAAGGAAGGATGTCCGGGCGCCGCAGCGCGAGCTGCACGAAAAAAGACGGCGGAGCTTGCAGGCTCCGCCGTCGTGCTATGAATGCAGCAGTCGAGAGAACTATGCCTTCTTCGTATACCAATCGGCGTTTATGGCCGTGAAGTTCTGCCACTTCTCCGGGAGATCATCGAGCGCGAAAATTGCAGTCACGGGGCAGACGGGAACACAGGCTCCGCAGTCAATGCACTCCACCGGGCTGATGTAAAGTTGGGTCTCGCCTTCGAAGGCCGGCTCATCTTTGCGCGGATGGATACAGTCGACCGGGCACACATCCACGCACGCGGTGTCTTTCGTTCCGATGCAGGGCTCAGCAATCACGTAGGCCATCTTGCTCTCCTTGAGCGGTTCCGGCGCTTCAACCGGCTAACAGACGACTGGGGAAGCGCAACCAAAGAACTTAAGATATAACACCAAACCATTCGAGGCACAAGTTGCTCGGAATCGTCCCGCGCGAGGCGCGGTTGCCTTGACTTTGGCGCGAGCGGCTGCCTACACTCGCTCGTTCTGCGGACGAAAAATCGCAGAAGGAAAGCGCGGCGCGCATCCGCGGAGAAAAGCGGCGCAAAATGCCCGAAAAGAAATGCGCGCAACAACGCATGCAATAAAAAAGCCGATGGAACCAGCGGAAGGCAAAGTCATTATTGTCGGCGTAACCGGCGCTTCGGGCGCCGTGCTGGCGCAGACGACGCTGCGTATGCTCGATGCCGATCCGCGGGTCGCCCGTATCCATCTGGTGGTCACCGAAACGGGCATACGCCTGCTCGAACACGAACTGCATATCTCCGGGCCGTTTGCTGAATTGCCTGACCGGATCCTCGATTCGAGCGGCGCCAAAAGTCAGCGCAAGATTGAAATCCTGCCGAATACCGATGTAGGCGCTTCCATCGCTTCCGGCAGTTATCCGGCGGATTCCATGTGCGTCATCCCGTGCTCGATGGGCACGCTCGCGGCCATTGCGGGCGGCGCGAGCAACGATCTGATTTCGCGGGCGGCGGACGTGGCGCTCAAGGAAGGCCGGAGGCTGGTGCTCTGCGTCCGCGATACGCCCTTCAACCGCATCCATCTGGAAAATATGCTGCGCGCGCAGCAAGCCGGCGCGGTGATTATGCCGGCGATCCCGTCGTTTTATCATCACCCGCAGACCATCGATGATTTACTGACGCAATACGTCTGCCGCGTGCTCGTACAGCTGGGACTGCCGCAGAATCGCCAGTTCGCCTGGAAAGGGCAGCCTTTGCGCAAGGCATTCAAAATATAGCTGGCCAAAACTTATGGAACTCGCCCCAGCCGCAAACGGATCCGCGAACAGAGCCGCATTCGTACCGTGCTCGAAATGATCAAGTTCCAGAACCCACTTTCGCGATTCCCAGCAAAAACAGCGAAAGCTGCGTTTTGGCATACGAGAAGCCGCCAAAGGCTTCCCATCGCGGAAATTCCTGCGCCTGCGCAGCGAGAGTTGCGAGGAGCAGAGCAGCTGGCACGCCGATACGGACAACCAGCATCTCAGATTAGCCAGGCATTCTCTCATTGTCCTGGAAATATCGCCACGGAATCGCAGCATCAAACCGGCTCGGAGGAGACGCGGGGCCGCAAGGTTCCGGCCTTTTACTTTTGGGATAGAATCTGGCGACTGGCGTGAAACCACGACCTCTTGGAGGAGACGCAATGAACCACACAATCGATACCCTTGTGAGCCAATTCGAGCGGGGCAGTCTGACCAGGCGACAACTAGTCCAAGCCCTGCTCGTGATCGCGGCTTCGCCTGCACTGGCGCAAGAACGTCCAGTGGGTGCATTCCGTCCAACTGGCATCGACCATGTTCAGATTACGGTCACCGATCTGAAAGCAACTCAGCAGTTTTACGAGAAGCTGTTCGGGGTGACGACCACCTCTCCCAATCCAACGCAATTGAGTCTCGGACTCGGGTCGTCGGGCAATACCATCAGCGTCCATAGTGAAAGCGGCCCAATTAAGCCCATTGACCACTTCGGGATTGCAGTCGAAGACTTTTCCACCGAAGCAGCCCTTGCGACCGTCAAGCGCGTTGTGCCGGGTATGAAAGCGGAGAAGAATGGGACATCAGTTTTTGTGACAGGGCCGGATGGTGTTCGCGTCCAGATTGTGCCTGCAAGAAAGTAGGTGCCCACCCGATACCAATGCCAAGACTTAATGCGAAATCCACGGCGAGGCCACTCGTGAGTACCTCGCTTGTATTCACGTTATGACCGGGGACCAGATTTCTCTTTTCAAGAGGCAACAGAACACACTCCGTCGATGGACAGAGAAGCCGGTTTCATGGTTTGTTCCGAGTGCGCGGAACTGTAGGCGCATTTGTAAGGCCGCACCGGGGTATCGGTGGCGTCATTGCGTAGTTGGTGTGAAAGCCGAGGAACTCACAATTACGCAGACACTTCTCGGCTATTCAACGCGGACAAGTTTTATGACTGCTCCCGATGGCTTCTGGGTCAGCACCAGCGCCTTCCCATTCATAGCGAATTCGTACTGGTTGCTTGAGCCTATGGCGAACGCGCTCTTTGCCACCATGGCTTTCGTTGTCAGCATGTGGCCGGTCAGTGTGTACGTGCCGGTATTGAGGTAAAGTGCATTAAAGACCGTGACCTTGTCAGCGTCGGTTGCCTTGTCATTTGAGGGATAGTCGGGCAGTGGTCCCGTGCCGTTGATCCTCTGGAAACTGTAGTGTTGTTCCGTAAAAATGTACAGACCCGGCTGAGGATTGGTGATCGGCGGCCTGTTCGCGTCGTCGATCTCCGTAACCCTCCAAGCTCCGGCGAGCGGATTTCGCGTTGCCGGAGATTGACCATAGACGGTCACAGCAACAGCAAACAACCCGAGAAGTGCAATTCCGATCAGTCGGCGCATCGGAGCCTCCTTTTCGTGTTGGATATCAGAGTCTTGGCAAAAGCGCACGAACTGGTCTTCGCACGGCGACCCGTCGCTGCCTCGGGTATCCGGGCGAAACTCGGCGCTGCGGTCGCTTGCGCGGTGTCACGCTACGTCTTGCTTATCAGTGTTGTTTCAGAAACGGGCCGAGCTTATTCTTCGCGTTGAGAGGTGTCAAGCCAGAAGTCGCCGCCGATTGAATCTCGGGTCCGGGCCGCAGCCTCTTCGTCTTTTCCCCAGCGGAGCCAAGCTGCCGCCCCACCGCAAGCCGGCCACCTTTGGGAAGGTGGAGGGACGCCCCACGCAAGTGATCGCCCAGACCTTGACGATCAAGCTGCCGATTGTTGACTTGCGGAATCTGGCCGCCAGCGAGCGGGAGATCGAGGTGCGGCGATTGGTCACCGCCGAAGCCCAGCGGCCCTTCGATTTGTCCAAAGGCCCACTCATACGCGGTACCGTTTTACGGCTGGGCGACGAAGAACACGTGGGGCTGCTGACTATGCAACATATTGTCTCCGACGGTTGGTCAACGGGAATACTGGTTCGAGAGTTGGCGACGCTCTATGTCGCCTTCTGCGCCGGCAGGTCCTCACCACTGCCGGCGCTGCCCATTCAATATGCGGACTTCGCCCACTGGCAGCGGCAGTGGTTGCAGGATGAAGTTCTGGAAACCCAGGTTGCCTATTGGAAGGAGCGACTGGCTGATGCCCCTGCTCTGATTGATCTGCCCACGCACCTCCCCAGACCAGCGGTGCAGACTTTCCGAGGTGCGCACCAATCGTTGGTGTTGCCCAAGCACCTGAAGGATGGGTTCAAAGCGCTTGGTCGCCAGGAAGGCGTCACCCTCTTCATGGCAATGTTGGCGGCATTCAAGGTTTTGTTGTATCGCTACACGAGTCAAGACGACCTCATCGTGGGCACGCCGATCGCCAACCGTAACCGGGTAGAGACCGAAGGGCTGATCGGATTCTTCGTCAACGCACTGGTTCTGCGGACGGACCTTTCCGGCAATCCCAGTTTTCGGGAGCTCTTGCGGCGGGTGCGGCAGGTGTGTTTGGGGGCGTATAGCCATCAGGATCTGCCCTTTGATCGGCTTGTCGAGGAATTGCACCTGAAGCGGGACTTGAGCCGCAATCCGCTCTTTCAGGTGACGTTCGTGCTGCTAAATGCTCCGCTGCGACCGCTGGAGCTGCCGGGCTTGACCCTGGGCCCTGTCGAGGGGGACAATGAGACGGCTCACTTTGATTTGACCCTGCAGATCCTGGACACCGAGCAAGGACTGACGGCCGCATTCGTGTACAACACCGATCTGTTTGAGATGCGCGGATGCTAGGCCACTTTCAGACCTTGCTGGAGTCCATCGTCGCTGATCCCGAGCAGCGCCTCTCAGACTTCCCTCTCTTAACCAAAGCCGAGCGGCAGCAATTGCTGCTGGAGTGGAACGGTACCAAGACCGATTATCCCAAAGACAAGTGCCTCCACCAATGGTTTGAGGCTTCCCGTACGCAGGAACCGGTGCCTCGATTTTTCGCACCTGGTCGGACGGCTTGCCAGCGGATGTCGAGGTCTGCCCGGTTCAGTTCCCCGGTCGGGGAACTCGGCTGATGGAGACTCCGTTCACTCAGCTTGCGCCTCTTGTCCAAGCCCTTGCCCAAGCCCTGGTTCCACTGCTGGACAGGCCGTTTGCCTTCTTTGGTGACAGCTTGGGAGCGTTGGTTGGCTTTGAACTCGCTCGTCAGCTCCGGCGACAGTCTGATGTTCAGCCGGTTCGCCTATTTGTCTCGGCGGATCTCGCGCCGCAGTTCCCTCATCAAGACCGGCCGATCCATGCCCTGCCCGAGGGGGAATTACTCGTCGAATTGCGTCGCCTGAATGGCATTCCCGGAAAAGTGTTGGAAGATGTAGAACTCATGTAGATTATGCTTCCCGTCCTGCGGGCCGATTTGGCCCTTTTCGAAACTTACGTGTACTCAACCGAGCCTCCCCTCAAATGCCCCATCTCTGCCTTCGGCGGCTTGCAGGATCACCGGGTGAGTCGAAGCCATCTCGAAGCCTGGCGTGATCAAACGAGTGCTTCCTTCTCGCTGCGGACGTTTCCCGGTGACCACTTCTTCTGGCACACAACTCAGCTGCTCCTTCTTCAGGTGCTCTCTCAAGATTTGCGCGAAGACGGGTGAGAACCACCACATGAAAGCAGCACCCATCAGCTCTCCTGTTCCTCCGTGGCGCTCTCCACCAGAAACTTTAGTGTTGGGTTGCGATGAGGTTCATGTCTGGCGAGCGACCTTGGACCAGACCTCGTCACAGATTCAGAGCTTTCTCCGTAACCTTGCTGCGGATGAACAGGCGAGGGCTAAGCGGTTTCACTTTGAGAGAGACCGCAAGCACTTTATCGTGGCTCGTGGAGTGCTCCGGGCCATCCTCGGCGGTCACTTGAACAGACCGCCAGAATGCGTGTCCTTTTGCTATGGCTCTCATGGAAAGCCTGCCCTTGCCGGAGAATCTGACAGGGATGCGATCCGCTTTAGCGTGTCCCACTCCTGGGGAGTCGCCCTTTATGCGGTCACTCGTGGTCGGGAGGTGGGCATCGACCTCGAGCGCATCCGTTTTGATCTGGCAGTCGCGGAGATCGCGGAGCGGTTTTTCTCACCACGGGAGGCTGCGATGCTCCGGGCACTCCCGACGGAGGTGCAGCAACAGGCGTTTTTTCGCTATTGGACGTGCAAGGAGGCCTACATCAAGGCCCGTGGCGAAGGACTTTCACTGCCCTTGGACCAGTTTGAGGTGTCGCTGGCTTCCGGGGAACCGGCCGCAATACTCGGAATTCAACAAGATCCATCCGAAGCCTCCGGTTGGTCTATTCAGGAACTTACCCCCGCCCCCGGCTATGTCGCCGCTCTTGCCGTGGAAGGACACGGCTGGCGTGTTACCTGTTGGCAGTGGCCGGGCCCGAGGCAGCAATCACTCTGAATGTTGCAATTCCTTTCTTTGCCGAGCCCATCTCTCAGCGAGCCGTTTGACGGCCAAATAAGTGAGCAACGTAACGGGGGTAGCGATGATGATCGAGCCAACCAACATGGCGGCGTAAACATCCCAACTCTTCTGCAAAACGTCCCACAGTCGAGCCTGATTCAACGCTAGCGCATGCCGTACCGAGAGAATCAACTTCCCCAATCGATATTCAGCCAACCAGATGAAAGGCAAAAGCGGCACATAGAGAATCGAAGCTACCGCCCCGGCGACCGCGGTTATCACGTTCCTCTTCAGCAGCCACACCACCACGGTCGCTACGATGAGTGGGGATGGATTCAGCGGCAGAAAACTGGCAAAGATGCCGATGGAGAAGCCAGTCGCAATTGGGTCCGGTCGGGCATCGACGTGCTTCAGCTTCTGCCAAATCTCTCGGATTCGTTGTTTCAGGGCGATTCTGGTCATGGCTCAGAGCGTGTGGCCGGCATGCGCCACATCACTGGCGATCTGGCCGTCACGCATGCCAATCAACCGCCGCGCCCGCTCCATGACTAGAGGATCATGGGTGGAATAGACGAAAGTGGTGTTGTGAGCGCGATTGAGTTGTTCCATCACTTCGAGGAGAGCGGTCGCAGTGGCCGAGTCAAGATTCGCCGTGGGCTCGTCCGCCAGGATCAGCGCCGGCTCAGTGACCATGGCTCGCGCCACCGCCACCCGCTGTTGTTGCCCGCCAGACAACTCGCCGGGTCGGCGATGTTCAAGGTTGGCAAGACCGATTTCAGCAAAGAGTTTTTGCACTCTTTCCTTGCGCTGCTCCACCCGAACGCCCTGCAGCAGCAACGTAAATTCAGCGTTCTCCAGGGCGGTCAGCACCGGCAGCAGGTTGTACGCTTGGAAGACGAAGCCGAGGCGCCGCAGCCGCAGACGAGCCAGCTCCCCTGTGGATAAGAGTTGCAGATTCTTCCCTTCCAGCAACACCTCTCCGCATCGGCTCGGTCGAGTCCTCCGATGATGTTAAGCAACGTGGTTTTGCCGGAACCGGACGGTCCGGCAATCGCGAGAAATTCTCCGGGAGCCACCCGCAGACTGATCCCGCGCAGTGCCGGAACCTCGATTGACCCCATGCGGTAGGTCTTCTTCACGTCTTTCAGTTCCACCGCCCACTCAGTCACATCGTCCTCCAAATCAGGCTAAAACACCTTCAATGCGCCGGGCAGGTCGGTTCGCGCAGCCTTGAGCGCTGGATAAAAGGAGATGATGGTCGCTGTCAAAAAGACAATGCCTACGGACGAAGCGATTCGCGTCACGCTCAAGCGCGAGTAGATGATCGGGTCAAAAACGAGAGCGGAGGGGAGGCTGCTCTTGAAGAACCAGCGCAGATCCAACCCTGCGGTGGCGAAATAATGCTGCGCGTTCAACCCCAGCACCAGACCCAGAGCGAGGCTGATCGCTGTGAGCGCCAACGACTCGCCAATGACCATCACGGCAAGCTGCACAGGCCGCAGGCCCAGAGCCGAACAGAGACCGAATTCATAACGGCGCTCGATTACTCGCATCAGAATCGTGTTGAGTATCCCCAACCCGACCATCGCCAGAACCACTCCGTTCATCACATAATTAAAGGCCCGGATGGCAACGCACTGCTCGTGCTCGCCGCCAGTTCGGAATTGCTTCCCCTGGACCTGATCAAGGCGCTGATCGCACGCGGAGTAGACGTAAACGCCAGAAATCCTAAGGGTGAAACCGCACTGGACTTCGCCGCGCGCCATGGTCGCGGAGCCGGCTCCCTCCTTTCGTGCGGCGGTCCAAAGGAGTATCCCGCTCCTGCAGAACAGCAGTACGACGTTTATGAGGAAGTCGGGCTGCGTTTCCTGCCATAACAACACCCTTACCTACATGACGCTGGCCACTGCCCACGAGAAAGGGATCGCTGTCAACGACCAGATTGTGGCTAAGGAATTGAAAACGATTACATCCTACCTCGAGAGCTGGCGTGAGCGAGTGCTCCAGGGGGTTGGAATTCCGGGAGACTCCGATACTATCAGCGCCATTCTCGTTGGGTTGGCAGATGCGAGGGTTCCGCCGGATCCGGCCACAGACGCTCTGGCCAACTACTTGCAAAAACCATCAAGCGCCCGACGGGCGATGGTTCATCGTCGCGCACCGGCCGCCGCTCGAATCGAGCGTAAGGAGAAAATATCCATGGCTACAAAAGCGCAACCCGCTTTCGAACGGGACCCTGTCAAGCTCGACTCGAAGCACTATAAAGTTGAATTTAGAGAACGACCGCGTGCGGATTGTTCGCATCCGCTACGCTGGCCGCGAGAAGTCCGTAATGCACCAACACCCGCCTGGCGTCGGAATTTTCCTGACTGATGCTAATTTTAAGTTCTCCTATCCAGACGGCAAGACCGAGAACATCAAAGCCAAGGCAGGAGAATATCTCTGGTTTGGCGAGGTATGGGAACACTTGCCCGAAAATTCGAGCGATAAGAATGCGGAAGTCATCTACGTCGAGCTGAAATCCTGACTTGCCAAGCCTGACGCCGGTTCTCTCCACCGGTTTCAATGCGGGGTGAATTCATCGGACTGAACTCGCCCCGCAATTTCATCCGGCCGCAATTCAAGGAGGAGGGACTCCGCTGTGACCGAATCGAGACCGTTGGTTTGGCGGCGTGCCGGCTATCGTAGCTTGACTATACCGCAATCGGTTTTTTGAATTTCCTATTGCTCAGGATTTGTTCCCCACCTTAGTTGGTACGGATTTGGCAAGCCAGCGAGACAGCACCGCGGCAATCTCCAGGTTGTTCTTCTCCAACATCATCATGTGTCCGTTCCCGTGGATACCGATCTCGCTCAGTTTGATCCATGTAGTGTGTACGCCAGCTTGCTCGAGGTATTTCACCGTGCAGTGGTCGTAAGCAGCGTGATAGGAGGCTTCGGAAGTTACAATCAGAATTGGTGTCTTTTGCAGCTTCTCAAGCTGGCGGGCCGGTTCTTTTTGCATCCAACACTTGCTCAGGTCGGGCCCATCTGCCTTGTCCTGCTGAACAATTTCCAGATCGGACGCATTTGCGGCCGGGGGTGAATAAACGAGCGGAACAGCTGTGACACCCCAGGCCCGAGTCATCATCGTGCTGTAGCGAAACCATTCCGGCGCATCAACATTCTGGATATCGAAGAATGGTGGGCCGCTTGGCTCCACCGCAATAATTGCCTTGACCAGATCCGGTCTGGCATCGGCGACAGGCCAACCGAACGCTCCCGACTGCGAGTGCGTGAGCAAAATTGCCGGTCCGATTTTGTCCAGCAGCGACACGATGGCATCGCGATTCAGCATCTGTTGTCGAGTGAAATCAGGGAGGCCCGGCACCTGCGATGCGACGAACTGGTCAAAAATTGAATCTCCCGGTTTTCCGTCACCGGGCCATTGGGTGTGCAGGTGTGCTTGTGGCCAAAGCTTATAGCGCTCAATGCTTGTAAACCGTTGTCGGACGGTTTCGGGATTGGGTGCTGGAGACAAAGGACCGTAAATTTCGCTGGGATAGGCGGCTCTTCCTCGTCCGGGCTGATCAATTACGTAAACGGCGTAGCCCTGTCGCAGAAAGAACTGCGCCCAACCGTCTCGCCCATTAGGGGTGCCGGTAAAGTTCGTGCCGGTCTGACCACCGCCGTGGATCATCACGATCGGGTAGGGATGCACCATCTTGCTCGGAATTTGGAACTCGGCATAAAGCTGCCCGCTCATTGCCTGCCGGCCATCTAGCGGCGAATACTTGCCTCCGGCGAAAACATATCCCTCTCGCGCAATGGACAGCGGCGCTACGTGATTCAGCCTTGCTGGTTCGCTCTGTGCACACAGGAATCCCGAAATGGCCAAAGTTACAGCTACAACCTGAGCGAGCATGAACTCTAGCCTCACCGGTGTTCCTGCTTGTGATTCACCTGAGCCGTTCTTTTAGATTGAACCCAACTGAACAGTGGAGACTATGCCGAGCTTGCGAGTCGCGTCAAGTAGAGACGTTTTTTTGAGCCGCGTTCGTGCGGAAACTGACTGACCGGAGATAAGATCGTTGTTGACTGCGGTTTCCCCACCGGAGTACAACCGGCACTGAACCACGGTCGGCCCTTTCACGGTTCCCGAGCAGCCAATTTAAGGAGTCGTCAATATCCGAGCGATCTGGATTGCTCCAGTCATCACACTCGTTGCTATCCATGCGGGCAAAAGCGGCTGAGGAGGAATTGAACATGAAAAACCACCGAATTCGCGGCGCAGTCGTTTCCGCTGCGGGCGTTCTTGCGACTGCTCTCAGTCTCTCCTGGACGGTTTCGGTGGCTGCCCAAGAACCTACAGCTACGCGCATCGAACACGCCGACCAAGAGCCGCAGAACTGGCTCACCTTCTTCGGCAATTACCGGGCGTGGAGTTACAGTCCGCTCGGCCAGATCACGCGTGAGAATGTGAAGCAACTGGTGCCGGTGTGGGCGTTCCCGACCGGCGGACAGAATGGGTTGCAAGCTGCCCCCCTCATCGTAGACGGAGTGCTCTATATTGAAAACCACCAGAACCATGTTTTCGCGGTCGATGCAGATACAGGCAGGCCTCTTTGGACCTACGCCTATGAATCTTCACGGGCAACTTCTTCGGCGTCAGCTCTTGGCACACGAGGTTTGGCCATTGGATACGGCCTGGTGTACATGGGAACGAAAGACAATCACCTTGTAGCGATCGATGCCAAGACCGGTAAGGAAGTCTGGAATGTGCAGGTACCGGACGCGAACCAGTGCTGTGGGATAACGGGCGCGCCGTTGCTGGTCAAGGACAAGGTCATCACCGGGATAGTTGGCGGCGAATGGGCTCATCGCGGTTACATTACCGCATTCGACGCAAAGACCGGGAAGATGGTATGGCGTTTCTACACGATTCCGGCACCTGGCGAACCGGGCTCGGAAACCTGGCCGGGGGATTCGTGGAAAACCGGCGGTGGCTCGACCTGGTTCACCGGCTCATATGATCCTGAACTGAACTTAGTCTATTGGGGCATTGGAAATCCATCTTCTGATTTTTTCGGAGACCATCGTAAGGGCTCCAATCTGTACACAGACTCGCTGGTCGCTCTGGATGCTGATAGCGGAAAGCTGAAGTGGTATTTCCAGGAGATTCCGCACGACCTATGGGATTTCGACTCGAACGCAGAACCGGTGCTGATCGATATCAACCAAAACGGCCAGCGGCGCAAGCTCGTGCTGCATTCCAATAAGGGCGGATATGCGTATCTACTCGATCGCGAAACGGGCAAGCTCGTGAAGGCTTTCCCCTATGCCCAGGACGTGAACTGGTCGGCAGGATTGGATAAGGACAGCAAACCGATGAAGCCAGTCGTGCCTACCAAAAGCAGCGATTTTTTCTTTTGCCCTGGTGCGCTGGGTGCCCGGAATTTCAATCATTCGGCATACAGTCCCCGCACCGGGTTGTGGTACAGCAATGATTTTGAAATCTGCGGTCGTCTTGAGCCAGAAGACTTGGATGTAAACGAGGGCGACCGATATTTCGGTGGAACGATGCCTTCTCGGCAACTGAGCGCGAAGGGCAAGCCCAATATCAGCGCCTTCGATCCACTGACGGGCGAACGAAAGTGGACGTTCGCTACCAAGTACCCGAACGCCTCGTCGCTGCTAGCGACGGCTGGCGATTTGATTTTTGCTGGGGATCTGGAGGGCTATGCATTTGCGCTGGACGCAAAAAGCGGCGAAAAGCTCTGGTCCTTCAATACGGGCGGAAAGATTGCGTCTCCGCCGGTCAGCTTCTCGGTCGACGGCCGCCAATATATCGCGATCAGCACGGGCGGCGGTTCAATCGTAGAACGTTCTGTCCCAGAACTCTTTCCTGAGGCGAAGGGTCATTTGCCGGCGGACGCGTCGACGCTTTTCGTATTCGCACTGCCGTCTAAATGACGATGCGATCTCTTTGATCTTCAGGTCGAAAACCAAAAATATAGGGCATCTTTCGGTAGTGTTGGAAAGATACGTTACGAAACCGAGCGTGTTCCATTCGTTTCGGTCTTGGTTACTGGCCCGCGTGAGTCACTCGAAATCGTGAAGTCACACTACTAACAAGACGGCTCCAATGGCAACGCGATAGTTCGCGGAGCCGACAACAGGTGTCAGTTGTTTTGGCTCAGACCTAACGAGCTGAGCTCCGTCGCCTGACGCTCCACTGCCACCATGACTTCAAACAGCTCCGTTCGAACCAGACTGCGAAGAGCGTCGCCTTGTTCGACAAAGGCGGCAAAGTTTTGCTTTGGAAATACCTGCGCGAACCGAGTTTGGCCTACTTCGGGGCTGGGAGCTATGGTCGGCAGCGCGGCGGCCTGATCTTTCACAGTATTCGACAGCACTGCATTGAAGGGTGCTTCCGCTCCGCCAGGCGAAACGACCCGGGCGGCGCTCCAGCCCAAAGACCGGCCTTCCTTCACCGCTTGGCTGTTCAGTGGTAACAGCATGTCGGTCACATACTTGCCATAATCCCCACCGCGCCCTGCCGTGATCTTCCAGCGCGTGACAGCAAGGTAGTTTCCGTCCTTATTTTGGGTCCCTGGTGCCGTGGCCTCTACCCTATAAAGGATGCTGCCCACATTGGTACGAAGAGCGTTCAGCTTCTGGTTGTATTCCTGGAAACTCATCCCAGTAACCTTGCGATACAGTTCGTCACGCTTTGCGACGTTTGGCGCCTGAGGAGCGCCGTCGAACGTGATGGAAATCGCATAATTGTAGCTATTGGCCGGGACGCCACGATAGGCTTCCCGCAGCAGAACCCAGGACGTAATGTTTTCGCCGGAGGCGAGACGCTCCTCCATTAGTTTCCGTTCCGTGGTCCTCGCCTCTTGGAGCATTGCGCCAACTTTTTCGGGTGCAACACTGAAGTAGTTTGTTATCCGGTAATTGATGTGCTGGGATTGTTGGGCCCAACCAACGGTGGCTACGAGTGAAAGAGTCAGGCCAACCGCCAGAAATAGATGTGATCTCTTCGTGGTGTTCTCCTTTGCGAGTCTTGGGCTCACTCGGACTTCGAGGTGCAATTGTGATTCCCTGGGGAGGCACTAACATATACCCGACGCGCTCCGCACACAATGCTATTGCCTTAACCACTGCATGCAGCAACCCAGACTCTCACTTTCACCGACATGACGCTCATGAGTGGGTCGCTCAGTATCGTGGCGCTCTGTAGTACCTAAGGATTCGGATAGTTTAGAGTCGGGGTCTGCGCTTATCCCAGGGCTGCGCTTTTTCAAGTTGGGCGGCCAATCGGAAAAGAGTGCCATCTTCGCCGAATCGTGCCGAGAACATCACGCCAACCGGCAAACCATCAGGGGTCCAATGAAGCGGAACGGACATCGAAGGCTGCCCGGTCACGTTGTAGAGCGCCGTATAGGGGCTGAATTCCATAACTTCCTTACTCCACGCTGATAGATCCTGCGACAAACTCAGCAAGCCGAGAGCAACTGGCGGCTTCGCCAGCGTCGGACTCAGAATCACGTCATAGTTCCGCTGAAACTTCGCCATCGCCAACCCGATTTGGTGAAGAGTTGCGATCGCTCGCGAATACGTTACGCTGGTCACTTTTAATCCCGCTTGCATCGTCGCCCATGTCACCGGCTCAACGTCCTGCTCGCTGACTGGCCTGCCTAGAATCGCTGCAGCGTCATCCAGTACTCGAGCGAGCGAGACCTGCAAGATCGCAAAAAACGCTCCACGAGCCAGCGCGAAGTCAATCGGTATCGTCGTTTCTTCGATGCTGTGTCCTAGGCCCTTGCACAGCTTCGCTGCGTTCAGCGCAGCCTTCTTGCATTCTGGATCGAGGGGTGTTCCACCCGGCGTTGCCGTTACGAGCGCGATGCGCAGCCTGCCAGGTTCGGCGCTGACTTCTTTGAGGAACGGACGCACCGGTGGAGGTGAAAAATAAGGTGAGCCTAGCTCCGCGCCAACAGACACATCGAGCAAGGCAGCACTGTCTCGCACAGAAATCGTGAGCGCGTGATGCTGAGTACAGCCGTTCCAACTCTCAAATTGGTTCGGTCCCAGCGGCACACGTGCACGCGTCGGCTTAAAACCGAAGGCACCACAACAGGATGCTGGAATTCTGATCGAGCCGCCGCCATCGCTGCCGTGCGCCATCGGTACGATTCGGCTGGCGACAACTGCGGCCGCCCCGCCGGAGGAACCACCGGAAGTCCGTTCCAGATTCCACGGATTGTGTGTCTGGCCGAACAGCACGGATTCCGTCGTCGTCGTGAGCCCAAGCTCCGGCGAATTCGTCTTGCCAAAGATGACCAGCCCAGCCTGTTTGTAACGCTCGACCAGCGTGCTGTCGAAATCAGCCACGCTATCTTTCCAAATTCGGCTGCCGGCCGACGTAATCGTTCCAGCCAGATATTGGTTCAGATCTTTAAGTACGAAGGGCACTCCGCCAAATGGGCCTGTTCCGATACCTTGCTTGATTTGAGCTTCGGCTCTGTCGAAGAAAAGATGACAGAGCGCGTTCAACTTCGGATTGAAGGCATCCACGCGCTCATGCACAGAGTTAAGCAGTTCGAGCGCGCTGATCTTCTTTTTCGCAATCAATTCCGCTAAACCCAGACCATCGTATTTACTGTATTCAGCGGCCAGCCCCGAGAATTGACCGGACGTATCGGCGCGTGCTGCGGAGGAGATGTTCATTACGGCCCCCAAGCTGGCGGTCAAGCCACCCTTGAGCAGATCGCGGCGGCTCAACTGACTTCCAGCAGGACTTTTGTGGTGAATGCTCACCGGATTAAGCCGGACTTGCGTGCTTGAGACTGCAACATGATACGCCCGACAGGCCGGTCTCGTAACAGTTACATATCCACGTTCAATTTGCCTAGCAGATGGCGCCGGTAAGAGACTCCGGCCTGGGGCGGGGTACGGGGGCTCGATTTCAGAAATCGATGGGTCCGTTTAACAAATTACCAAAGGCCTCAGCGGCAACGCAATTGCGCCGCGACCAATCTCACTTCGAACCCTCCTAAATTTCGGGACGGTTCCGAATCGTTGTCGATTGCGATCCGAGTTGCGATTGGGGCTTGCGTCAGTTATTGATAGCTTTTTAATTGACCGCGATCACGATTATTTGATATCAGTTAATAGTGCCCAAACGAGGCAGAGGCCGACCCAAGCTCTCCGCCCGCGAGCGATCCAGCAAAACCATCTTGTTGCGTCTGACACCATCTGAATTCAATGGTTTGAAGCGAAGAGCTCAAAAAGCCGGTTTCAGGACCACAGGCAGAAAAACCCAGATAGTGGATTACGTTCGATCCAAGCTCAAACTGCGGGGTGCTGAAAAATGAGACGCTTAACCGAGACCGAAATCGAGAACCTGATCCTACTCGCTCGAAGAAGTTCGCTGCGTGACGCTACGATGATCCTGCTTTCTTATTTCCATGGCATGCGAGCCTCTCACCGTTAGCACCACAGCCGCCGTGCCAGAACCTTGGAAGCCAAGACCCTGGCACGGGGGCAGCCGGTTGGGGTTTGTTTAGGCCGCGGGCTTCGCTTCGCCCTGGCTCGCAAGCACATCGGCTGAGGGTTTGGCCTGACGCAAATCAGCAATCGTACGTGGAGTGGACTTTGCTGTCGGCGTCTTGCCAGCGGCTAAAAGCAAAGTCTTCACAGGCATGAAACCGACTTCACTTTTGCCGTTCTGCAAAAACGTAATTACGATTGGGTCCGTATCGCGGTCACGGTCAAGGCCCACAACTTTGAATTCATCCACACCACGAACATTCTTGGCCTTGAAAGTCTTATCCAGCCATTCACGCTCCAGACCGTCAAATTCATCGCTACGGTCAAAATACTGAGCCCAAACTTCCCAGGCTGATAACATATTCGAACCATCAACAAACGTAATCGTGAATACAACGCCATTGCCGAGCGTCAAGACAACTGAATACAAAGGCCAAAGATGTGATTTTTCACTATCCCTGGTGATTTACACCTACGGACGCTTCCGCTGATGTGGTTTGAAATACGATTCGCCGCCGTACGTAGTCGCAAACTCAAGAAGTCGAGACTTGACGGATTTTCAATGACAACCGACAGGAGCTTTCTTTGATTATTTCTTGCGGTACTCATCCGGGTTCTCGTTTGCGGGCCGGTTCTCATCCTGATCCCAACCAATATTTCCATCTGCATCTTTCTCAACGCTGGCAAAGAACTCCCGAACTTCATCATCCGTTAGCATCCGAGTTCGGCTCGGATCAAATTCTATAGGTTTTGAGTTTCCGAATGGGGCAGCCGGACCTCCGCCAACTGCCCGTCTTTTCAGAAAAGCTTCAATATCAGGTGGATTAAAGACTAGGACCCATCTAGTTTGTAAGCCCGAAGCTTGCCTGCCGCGAGATAGCGATGTAGCGTACGTTCGCTAATTGAGACCCAATTCAGATGGGATGAGAAGGCCGGTCTCCAGCGGGATGCGATACGCTCCCAATGATCGACGCGCTCGAGGCGCAAGATAAAGGAGACCGGCTATGAGGAAGATTAGCACTGTCGCGATGGGCAGAATCGAGAATTTCAAAGGTCACCAGCTAACGATCGGATTGGATCTGGGAGACCGATTCAGCCA
>QHYR01000133.1 GCA_003223315.1 Acidobacteriota bacterium
AGCGCGGCGATATCATCGGCTATGTGGGGGTTAGCGGCCGTACCACCGGACCTCACGGCCATTATGAGGTTCGCATCAACGATGCGCCGGTGAACCCCATGCGTTATCTCCGATTTGCCTCCTCAGCAGAAGCCGACTGATCCCTCAGTACGACCTCGGATTGTTCTTAGTGCGACTCCGGATCGCCGTCACGTGAGCTTTGCGGGCGGTAGAGCCGAGTCCTGATGCTCTTTCCGAACAAAAGCGGAGTATCCGAAACGGGGCGGCGGCTTGTTAGATTGCCGAATTTTAAGTTGCTTTAGCCCACCTCCCGTGTTGTACAATGTGTTCTCCAAAATGATTCGTTAGGGCATGTAAATTGCTCGCGGCTGGTGATGAATGCGAAGCCCCTTGCAATTGAAGTGCCCTTTTGGTATCTTTCTTTGGTTTGAGCTGCGCTGGCGTAGCTCAGTGGTAGAGCATCTGATTTGTAATCAGAGGGTCGGGGGTTCAAATCCCTCCGCCAGCTGATTTTGGAATCGTAGCGGTGTTGGGGCGGCGGATCTCCGATAACAAAAAGGACAGACTGTTTCCTGCGTGAATAACACAGACGAGCGGGTGTCTCTCCGCGGATGGAGACGACGTTCGATCTCGAGGGCAGTTTCCCGTGCGGACGGGTGGGTGAGTGGCTAAAACCAGCAGACTGTAAATCTGCCGCTCCTTGCGGGCTACGGAGGTTCGAATCCTCCCCCGTCCACTATTTCGCACGCAGCATCGGTCGCCAAAAGAATCCGGAGAATTTTCCGGACCAAGTGTCACAGCACCGACAAAAAGCAACGCAAGTGCCGCACAACTCAAGACGAGAGGCAGTTTAGAGAATCTGAGTAGATTAAGGGTACCCGGTTCGGCCTGGGTAGCTCAGTTGGTAGAGCGCGTCCTTGGTAAGGACGAGGTCACCGGTTCAATCCCGGTCCCAGGCTCCAGAGTTGGCCGAAGGCCGGCGGGGGTAACTCAGCGGAAGAGTCTCGGCCTTCCAAGCCGATGGTCGCGGGTTCGAATCCCGTCCCCCGCTCCAGTCACTCGAGAGAGGTCCAGAGAAGCATGGCGAAGGAAAAATTCGAGCGCAGCAAGCCGCACGTGAACATTGGCACGATCGGGCACATCGACCACGGCAAGACCACCTTGACGGCGGCGATCACCAAGGTGTTATCGAAGAATAATCCCAAGGTGCAGTTCCGGGCCTTCGATTCGATCGACAACGCGCCGGAGGAGCGCGAGCGGGGCATCACCATCGCGGTGGCGCACGTGGAGTACGAGACGGCCAACCGGCACTACGCGCACATCGATTGTCCGGGGCACGCCGATTACATCAAGAACATGATCACCGGGGCGGCGCAGATGGATGGAGCGATCCTGGTGGTGGCGGCGACCGACGGGCCGATGCCGCAGACGCGGGAGCACATTTTGCTGGCGCGGCAGGTGGGGGTGCCGTACATCGTGGTGTTTTTGAACAAGTGCGATGCGGTGGAAGATCCGGAGCTATTGGAGTTGGTGGAGTTGGAAGTGCGCGAGTTGCTCAAGGGCTATCAGTTTCCGGGCGATACGCTGCCGGTGATTCGGGGCTCGGCGCTGGGAGCGCTGAATGGGGAAGAGAAGTGGGAGAAGACGATTTTGGAGCTGATGGCGGCGGTGGATAAGAACGTGCCGTTGCCGCAGCGGGATGTGGACAAGCCGTTTGCCATGCCCATCGAGGATATTTTTTCGATCTCCGGGAGGGGCACGGTGGTGACCGGGCGGATCGAGCGGGGCAAGGTGAAAGTGGGGGAAGAGATGGAGATCGTAGGCTTCCGGCCGACCATCAAGCGGGTGGTCACGGGCGTGGAGATGTTCCGCAAGCTCTTGGATGAAGGGATGGCCGGAGACAACGTGGGCTTGCTATTGCGGGGCACGGAAAAAGAAGAGGTGGAGCGCGGGCAGGTGGTGGCCAAGCCGGGTTCGATCACGCCGCACACCAAGTTCAAGGCCGAGGCCTATGTGCTGACCAAGGAAGAGGGCGGGCGGCACACGCCGTTTTTCAGCGGATACCGGCCGCAGTTTTATTTTCGGACCACGGACGTGACCGGGGACGTGAAGCTGCCTTCGGGAGTGGAGATGGTCATGCCGGGAGACAACGTTTCGGCGGAGATTTCGCTGATCACGCCGGTGGCGCTGGAACGCGGGCTGCGCTTCGCCATACGCGAAGGCGGCCACACCGTGGGCGCCGGCGCCGTCACCGAAATCATCGAGTAAGCCCATAAAGGGGCCGGCTGAATGCGCGAAATCATTACCTTGCAATGCAACGATTGTAAGAACCGGAATTACACGACCACCAAGAACAAAAAAAAGCATTCCGACCGGATGGAGACAAAGAAATTTTGCAATACGTGCAGAAAGCATACCGTGCACCGCGAGGTGAAATAAGGAAAGTGCTGCTAATGGCGCAACCATGGTTTTGCTACATCGCGCGATGCCATGACGACTCGTTGTATGTGGGAATCGCGCAGAATTTGGACGAGCGAATGAGGCGGCACAATTCCGGCGCAGGTGCAGAGTTTACGGCGAAACGAAGACCAGTTGAGTTGCTCTGGAGCGAGCGGCTTGGAGATTCTCAGGCGGCGCGGCGGAGAGAGAAAGAGATCAAGGGCTGGAACAAACAGAAGAAGCTTTCTCTAATCGCTGAGAGTGGAGTAGCCGGAAAAACTAACCTTAAGCGGGAACACGCTCGCGTTGCTGAAGCACATCGAATGCGGTAGACCGCCGGCTTGCCCTGAGAGGCGCGAAGCGACTCGAAGGGTCGACAAGATCAAGGGGCTGAGCAGAACCGGCTGAGGTGGAGAAGTACCGAGGCGGAGGGAGTTGTCAGGGTAAACCCTTCGCAGCCGCTAACGCGGTTGCTCAGGGTAAAGGGGAGTAGGTTCAACGGTAGACCGCCGGTCTCCAAAACCGGATGTGGGGGTTCGAATCCCTCCTCCCCTGCCAGACCGAACGGGAAGTGGGGAAACTGAGGATCGATGGCGTTACAGGCGGAACGATTGAAGGCAATGTCGGGCGAAGCCCCGGAATCACGAACGGGCGCGCTTTGGGAGCGGATCAAACAACACCCGAAACGCTGGAGCGAGTTTCTGCACGAGGTGCGCGTGGAGCTGCGCCAAGTCACTTGGCCCACGCGGCATGAAGTGGTGGTCACGACGTTTGTGGTGATTGTCGCCGTGGCTTTTTTTGGGGTCTATTTTTTCGGCGTTGATAGCACGGTGGGCTGGGTGCTCAATCGCCTGTTCAATATTTTCAAGCACTGAGGCGTGGCGTGTCGATGGCCAAGCAGTGGTACATCATCCATACCTATTCGGGCTTCGAGAAGAAGGTCAAAGAGAGCCTGGAAGGACGCGTGGCCGCATTTGGTTTGGGTGAGCGCATCGGCCGCGTGATGATTCCTACCGAGGACGTCATGGAGGTGCGCGGCGGCAAAAAAATCGTTTCGCCGCGAATGTTTTATCCCGGTTACGTCCTGGTGGAAATGGAAATGGATGACGACACCTGGCATGTGGTGCGCTCCACGCCACGCGTCACCGGATTTGTTGGTTCGGGGCAGACGCCTTCGCCGCTCAGCGAGCAGGAGGTCGAGAATATCCTTCATCGCGTCACCACCTCGGCCGAGAAGCCCAAGCCCAAGCTGGTTTTCGAGCGCAACGAGCAAGTGCGTATCGTGGATGGCCCCTTCGCCAATTTTACCGGGCAGATCGAAGAGGTCAATGCAGACCGCAGCACGCTGAAGGTTTCCGTGACGATTTTCGGGCGCTCGACTCCGGTCGAACTGGACTTTGCCCAAGTGGAAAAAATCACCTAGGGAATATTCCCTGGATCGCAGGTAAGGAACAAAATGGCCAAGAAAGTTCAAGCCATGGTCAAGCTGCAGTTGCCCGCAGCTAAGGCTACACCCGCGCCGCCCGTTGGCACCGCGCTGGGTCCTCAGGGCGTCAACATCATGGAGTTTTGCAAACAATTTAATGCCAAGACGAACAAAGAACCAGAGGGAATGATCATTCCGGTGCTGGTCACGATTTTCAGCGATCGCAGCTTCACCTTCATTACCAAGACGCCGCCCGCATCGGAATTGCTCAAGCGTGCGGCGGGAATTGTCAAAGGCTCGGCGGAACCGAACCGCACCAAAGTCGGCAAGGTAACGCGAAAGCAAGTGGAAGACATTGCGCGCACCAAGCTGGTGGACTTGAACACCTCGAATCTCGAATCCGCTGTGCGCACCGTTATGGGTACGGCGCGCAACATGGGACTCGAGGTGGAAGGCTGAGGGAGAGATCATGCCGCGAAGAGCCGGAAAAAATATCGTCAATGCGCGAAAGAAGGTCGAGGCCCGGCCCTATAAATTGGGCGAGGCTGCCGAAACCGTGAAACAAGCGCATTTCGCAAAATTCGATGAGACCGTGGAGTTGGTTATCAACCTCGGCGTGGATCCGAAACACTCCGACCAGATGGTGCGCGGCACGGTCGTATTGCCCAACGGTCTGGGCAAGTCCAAGCGCGTGCTGGTGATTGCCAGCGGTGAAAAGATTCGTGAGGCGCAGGAGGCGGGAGCGGATTTCGTCGGCGGCGATGACATGGTGCAAAAAATTCAGGAGGGCTGGACCGATTTCGACGCCGTAATCGCCACTCCGGATATGATGAGGTCCGCTGGGCGTCTGGGCAAAGTTTTGGGTCCTCGCGGCCTTATGCCCAATCCGAAAACGGGCACGGTTACTTTTGAAGTCGCCAACGCCGTGAAGGAGATCAAGGCCGGCAAGGTGGAGTTCCGTGTGGATAAGACGGGCATCATTCACTCCCCCATCGGCAAGGTGAGTTTTGACGGCGCAAAACTTGCGGAAAATGCCCAGGCTTTGCTCGCCGCGGTCATCAAAGCCAAGCCCGCAGCTGCCAAGGGACGCTACGTCAAGAAAATCACTTTGACCTCCACGATGGGTCCGGGCATTGCCATTGACCTGGCGGAAGCGGAAGCGGCCATGGCCACCGCCGCCTAAGTGCGGGAGAGATTCAGATGAAAAAGCGCAGCGAGAAAAAGGAAGAAGTCGAAAAGCTGAAAAGCGACTTGGCCAAAGTCTCCACGGTGATTCTTACTACGTTCCAGGGCATCACCGTGGCGCAGGATACGCAGCTTCGCCGGGCCGTGCAGGGCGCGGGGGGGAAGTACCGCGTCGTGAAGAATACCCTCGCCGAACAAGCGGGAGCGGGAACGTCAGCCGAGAGCATGCTCAAAGGCCTCTCGGGAACCAACTCCATTTCTTACAGCACGGATCCGGTGTCGTTGGCGAAGGTTCTCACGAAAGTTGCCAAAGATGTCCCGGCATTTCGCTTCAAGGCGGGCGTGGTCGAGGGCCGCGTCTTATCTATCGCCGAAATTCAGCAATTAGCTCTTCTGCCCTCAAAGGAAGAGCTGATTGGCAAGATCATGTTCATGCTGCAGGCACCTGCGCGGCGCAGCGCCAGCGCTCTTGCCGGCGTGAACCGGAATCTGGCTGTGACTGTGCAGGAAGCAGTCAAAGCGGAAAAATTCGCACACTAGCGAGAGGAGAACGAGGCAATGGCTAGCAAAGTGGAGTCGATCCTGGAAGAGATCAAGGGGCTTACGCTGCTCGAGGCGGCCGACTTGGTCAAGAAAATGGAGGAGGCTTTTGGCGTGTCTGCCGCAGCCGCCGCGCCAGTGGTCGTGGCCGGTGGAGGTGCTGCGCCGGGAGCCGCGCCGGCCGAGGAGCAGACGGAGTTCTCGGTGGTGCTCACCGAGGTGGGCGCCAACAAGATCAATGTCATTAAAGCTGTCCGCGAGGTGACCAGCCTGGGCTTGAAGGAAGCCAAAGACCTTGTCGATGGCGCGCCCAAGCCGATCAAAGAGGGCGTCAACAAGGACGAAGCCGCTGCCATCAAGAAGAAATTTGAAGACGCCGGCGCCAAAGTAGAAGTCAAGTAAACGGTGAGCGCCCCGAGCGGCGCGCAAAGGAATTCGTACGAAGCCGAATCCTCGGGAATTTGAACTTCGATCGTGTCCAATCCGGACCGTAGGCGGAAGTGTAGGCGCCGCCGCGCGTCCCGTCCTGACCCTTTTGGGTACCGTGAGGTAATAGCATGGAGAATGGAAATCATCGCAACGGAAATAATGCCGTTCGGGAGCGCGAACGCCTGGATTTTTCCAAGATCAAGAGTTCCATCCAGATTCCGAACCTGATCGAAGTCCAGCGGCTCTCTTATCAGCGCTTCCTGCAAATGGATTTGCTGCCTTCCGAGCGCGAAGACACCGGCTTGCAATCGGTTTTCACGTCGGTATTCCCGATTCAGGATTTTCGCGGGCTCTCGCAACTGGACTTTGTCGATTACTCCATCGGAAATTGGGAATGCAAATGCGGCAACCTGAAAGGGCTGCACCATCTGCGCGCCACCTGCCGCAATTGCGGCGCTTCGGTGGTCACCAATCCTTATCAGACCGGCGACGTGATTTGCTCGAAGTGCGGCACCTTCAACAAGAACACGCCGACCTTCTGCAATAAGTGCGGCGATCCCGTCGCCATGCAGCTCAAATACGACGTAAATGAGTGCCAGGAACGCGGCATGACTTACGCCGCCCCGCTCAAGGTCACCATCCGCTTGACCATCTACGATAAGGACCCGGACACAGGCGCGAAAAATGTCCGCGACATCAAAGAACAGGAAGTTTTCTTCGGCGATATTCCGCTGATGACCGACAATGGCACGTTCATCATCAACGGAACCGAACGCGTCATTGTCAGCCAGCTCCACCGTTCGCCCGGCGTCTTCTACGAGACCGCCAACAATCGCTCTTATTTCCTGGGAAAGATCATCCCCTATCGGGGCTCCTGGGTGGAGTTCGAATACGACACCAAGAACGTTCTCTACGTGCGCATCGACCGCAAGCGCAAGTTCCTCGGCTCCATCTTCCTGCGCGCGCTGGGCATGAAGTCCAATGAAGAGATCCTGCGCACGTTTTTCCAGGTTGAGCGCGTTACCCTGCGCGACAGCGAATATTATTGGAACCTCTCGGAAGGCGTGATCGATCGCAAGCTTTCGCACGAGATCAAAGCCCCCCGTTCGGAAGAAGTATTGATCGCGGCACACCGCAGAATTACCGAGCCGGTCTACAAGGAGTTGGTAAAGGCCAAAATCGCTCAGGTGCGTGTCTCACTCGGCGACCTGGAAGGCGCCTTCACCGTCGCTGATCTGGTCAATCGCCAGACGGGCGAGGTGCTGCTCGAGGCCAATAGGCCGCTGACACCGGAGATCTGGGCAGCTCTGCCGGAAGCCGGCATCACCGGTGTGGATATCTTCTTTCCGGATCGCGATGATACCGGCGTGGTCGTCACGCGCACGCTCGACAAGGACTCCATCCGCTCTTCGCGCGAGGCGCTTATCGAGATCTATCGCAAGCTGCGTCCCGGCGATCCGCCCACGCTGGAGACCGCTACCGCGCTTTTCAACGGCATGTTCTTTGATCCGCGCAAATACGATTTCAGCAAAGTCGGCCGGCTCAAATTCAATATCAAGCTTGGCTTGGAGACCCCGCTCGAGACGCGCACGCTTGATTCCACGGATTTTGTGGCCGCCATCCGTTATCTGCTCAAGCTGCGCAAGAACATCGGCACCGTCGACGACATCGATCATCTGGGTAATCGCCGCGTACGTGCCGTCGGCGAGCTACTGGAAAACCAGTTCCGCATCGGGCTCGTTCGCATGGAGCGCGCCATCAAAGAGAAGATGTCCGTTTACCAGGAAATGTCCACGGCCATGCCTCATGACCTGGTGAACGCGAAGCCGGTCATGGCCGCGATTCGCGAATTCTTCGGCAGTTCACAACTTTCGCAGTTCATGGA
>QHYR01000134.1 GCA_003223315.1 Acidobacteriota bacterium
GGCTTTTCTCACAATGCCTGGCTTACAAGACAGTGGGACTCACAGCAGGTTTCGAGCCCAATGGGGGAGGCTTTGCGGAATACGTGCGGGCAATGCCGTGTATCGTCGAGCGAGGAATGGTGGAAATTCCGCCGGGCATAAGCTTCGAAGAAGCAACATTCGTGGAGCCCGTGAACACCTGTCTGAAAGCAGTGGAGAAGGCGCACGTGGAGGCCGGTGAGGCTGTAGTGGTTATCGGCCAGGGACCCATCGGCCTGCTGCTGATGTTGCTCGCACGGCGGGCCGGGGAGCAGATGCGGTGTTGGTCGCCGTTCCCTTGCCTGCGGCAGTGTCCGAGGCGCTGGCCATCGCCCGGCCGGGCGGCCGAGTGCTGCTCTTCGCTCAGAATGATCCGCACATGAAGATCGAGTTTGCCGCCGCCGATATTGGAGTGGAAGAGAAAGAGATCCTAGGGAGTTACAGCGCCGCTTTGGATCGCCAGCAGGAATCGGCGAACCTGGTCTTTTCGCGCGCGCTGCCGGTATCAGCGCTCATCACACATCGTTTTTCTCTGGAGGAATTCGGCGCGGCGTTATCGCTGGCTGCCCGGCCGAACAACTCCTTGAAAATTCTGGTCATCCCTTAATATGGCCTTCATGGGTCTGAATGGCCTTTATCCGATCTGCTGAACGGAATTCTAATTCATGGAAACTCTGACACAGCCACTAACGGAAACCAAATCAAGCGGGCACATGACCGCCGCCGTGCTCTACGGCAGTGAAGACCTGAAGATCGAGAAGATCGATATTCCGGCTCTGGCGCCTGACGAGGCGCTGGTGCGGGTAAAGGTCGCGCTGACTTGCGGCACCGATCTCAAGGTCTGGAAGCGTGGCTATCATGCGCGGATGATCACGCCGCCGGCCGTTTTTGGACACGAACTCGCCGGAGTCGTTGAACGGGTTGGCTCGGAGGCTGCTGAGAATCTGGCGGTGGGCTCGCGCGTTATGCCGGCGAATTCCGCGCCCTGCGGCATATGTTTTTTCTGTCGCAAGGAGCGCAGCAATCTTTGCGAGGATTTGCTCTTCAACAATGGAGCTTATGCCGAATACATTCGCATCCCCGGGCGCATTGTGCGCAAGAATATGCTGGAGATTCCGCCGCAGGTATCCTTTATGGATGCCGCAATGGCCGAGCCGCTCGCGTGCGTTCTGCGGGGGATTCACGAAACCGGGGTGCAGCCCGGCGATACCACCGTGCTGATCGGCTGCGGGCCCATCGGCTTGAAATTTGTGCGCATGCTTTCGTGCCGCGGCGTAAACGTCATCGCGCTGGGCAAGCGGCCAGGGCAGGTGAAAGCGGCAGAGCGCATGGGAGCGAGGGCGGCCTTGGACGTCAGCACTCTTTCCGATCCCGTCAGTAAGGTGCGCCGGCTCACCGAAGGCGGCCGCGGCGCCGATTCGGTGATTGAGGCGGTGGGCTCGCCGCGTACCTGGGGCTGGGCCATAGAGATGGTCCGTTGCGGCGGAACGGTCAATCTTTTCGGGGGCTGTCCGCAGGGCGCTCGGGTTGAGCTCGATCCTACGGCGCTGCACTACTCCGAAATCACCATCAAGTCTACCTTTCATCACACGCCGCGTTTTATTCGGGAGGCCATGGAGGCCATCGCCCGCGGCGAAATCCGCGCCCAGGATTTCGTCAACGCAGAAATTCCGTTATGCGAGCTTCCCTCGATGTTCCAGCACATGAAGCATCGAAATGGCGAAATGAAAGTCGCGGTGATCCCGTAGATTGCGCCGCGCCGCCTTAGAGCGGATTCAGCGAATCCATGCGCCCACCGGAAATCGAGATTGCCGCGTCGTTGCCGCCGCTGGGCTGTGCGGTGGCCGAGGCGGAGCATTACACGCATTGGCTGGCGACGCACCACTACGAAAATTTCCATGTCGTGTCCTGGATGTTGCCGAGGCAACTACGCCGGCATTTCTATAACGTGTACGCCTACTGCCGCTGGGCGGACGACCTCGGTGATGAAGTGGCAGACACCCATCGCGCATTGGAGTTGCTCGAGTGGTGGGAAAACGAATTGAACCTTTGTTACGAGGGACGGCCATCGCATCCTGTTTTCGTGGCGCTGGCGCAAACCATTCGTGCTTTTGATATTCCCGCGCAGCCGTTCCGCGACCTGCTGGCCGCCTTCCGTCAGGACCAGACCGTACACCGTTATGACACTTGGGCGGACCTGCTCGGCTACTGCCGCTATTCGGCAAATCCGGTCGGCCGATTGGTGCTTTATTTATGCGGCTACCGCGATTCAGAACGGCAGCGGCTCTCTGACGCGACGTGCACGGCCCTGCAGCTCGCTAATTTCTGGCAGGATGTCTCAAGAGATTTGGATAAGGGCCGCATTTATATTCCGATTGACGCGCTACAACACCACGGATTGGAAGGGAGCGACATTGAAGCTCGCGTCTTTGACGAGCGCTACGCAGCGCTCATGCGCGAGTTAATCGCGCGCACGCGGGAGCTGTTTGTCGAAGGGTGGCCGCTGGCCGCGAGCGTAGACACCCGTTTGAGCGTGGACATCGAGCTGTTCAGCCGGGGCGGTTTGGCGGTTCTGGATGCCGTTGAATCCATCGGCTACAACACCTTGGCGCAGCGGCCCGCCATCAGCGGGCCGCAACGCTTGATCTTGCTTGGCCGTACGCTGGCGAGCCGAATCCTTCCGCAGCGGAGTGCGGGCAAAACTTTGGAGACGCTAACGTCCCATGGCGGCGCAACCGGTGCTGGGATGCGCGAAAAGAATGGCGCCGCGATCGAGCGCTCGTACGAGTACTGCCGAGGCGTGGCCCGAAACGCCGCCAGCAATTTTTATTATGCCTTTTATATGCTGCCGCGACCGAAGCGCGATGCTCTTTGCGCCATCTACGCGTTTATGCGCCTGGTCGATGATGCCTCTGACTCACTGCAGCCCGCGCCGGGCCCGACGGGCGAATCCGCCCTGAAGCGGGCGGCGCTGAGCCGCTGGCGCGTGCTGGTCGACGAATGCGTGGCAGGCAAAACGAATGGGCACGCGATCCTTCCGGCTTTCGCCGATGCCATCAGGCGTTATCGGATTCCTTCCCGGTTTTTCCACGATTTGATTTCCGGCGCAGAAATGGATCTTCTGGAGACGCGGTACGCGACCTTCGAAGCTTTGCAGGAATACTGCTATCGTGTGGCGGGCACAGTGGGGCTCACTTGCCTGCATGTTTTTGGCTTTCAAGATCCGCACGCGCTGGAATTGGCGGAGCGGCTGGGGATTGCTTTCCAACTTACGAATATTCTGCGCGATATCCGTGCCGACCTTGCGCTGGGTCGCGTGTATATCCCTGCCGAAGATCTCACGCGTTTCGGATGCAGCGTGGCAGAGCTGGAGCGCGGCGCAGTAACTCCGCCGGTTCGTGAACTACTGCAATTCCAAGCGGAACGGGCGTGGCGGTTTTATCGCGAAGGGGCTCGGCTCATTGGCAAGGTCGATGCGGACAGCAGGGCGGCTCTATGGGCGCTTGTGCGCATCTACAGCAGTTTGCTTGCCCGTATCGAGGAGCGCGATTTTGACGTGTTTTCCGCGCGTGTGCGGCTAAACACTTCGGAAAAGGCGCGCATCCTCTTGCGTGCCCGAGTGGGCTGGTGGTCGGAGGCGGATGTCCTCGAAGAGCGTGATCGTGATCGGCGCCGGCCTGGCGGGGCTCTCCTCGGGCGTCGCGCTGGCTGAAGCCGGATTCCGGGTTAAATTGCTCGAGCAGCGTCCTTTTTTGGGTGGCCGGGCGTCCTCCTATAGCCTGCCGGACGGCGAGCAGATCGATAATTGTCAGCACGTCACGCTGGGTTGCTGCACGAATCTGGACGATTTTTACGAGCGGATGGGCGCGCTGGCAAAAATCGCCCGTTATGGGCGTCTCGTTTTCGTCGATTCGGCGAGCCATCGTGCCGTTATGGAAGCTTCGGCCCTGCCCCCGCCGTTTCACCTCGCCCCTTCTCTCGCTTTTTATCCCTCGCTCAACTGGGCTGAAAAGCGAGGCATCGCTGAAGCGATGCTTTCGATTGCCCGGCGCGGCGGGCGCAACGATGACGGCGATGCTGCGGGATGCAGCATGCTGGATTGGCTGCGCGCGCACAGGCAAAGCGAAGGGGCCATTTCGAGGTTCTGGGCTGTCGTCCTGGTCAGCGCGTTGAACGAGGAGCTTGCGCGCATGGAAGCGCGTTACGGCCTGGACGTTTTCTGGAAGGCATTTCTTTCCGCCCGGTCAGGATACATCGTGGGGATTCCGCGCGTTCCCTTGGGCGAGCTTTACGAGGGGTGTCGCGCGGCGATCGAGCAGCGCGGCGGGGAAGTGTTATGCCGGGCGGCGGTGCGTGGTTTGAAGGAGGACGATGGCAGGATCTCAGGCGTGGGGATGGACGCTGGGCGCCAGCACAGCGCCGATTTCTACATTCTCGCCGTGCCGCATGAGGCTGCGCTCAGGCTTTTGCCCGAGCGCATCGTGGCGAGCGAGCCGCAGTTCAGCCGGATTCAAAACCTGCGAGCATCGCCGATCACCAGCGTTCACTTCTGGTTCGACGGGGACGTAATGGTTGAGCCGTTCATAACCCTGCTTGACCGTACGACCCATTGGATTTTCAATAAATCGCGGTTGAGTGAAGGGCCGGCCGCAGGACGATACCTGCAATCGGTGATCAGCGCTTCCTACGGGCTTGTGGAACGCTCCCGTCAGGAGATCATCAGCCTGTGCCTCGGCGAATTGCAGCAGGCCTTACCGGAGGCAGCAAAGGCGCGCCTCATCAAGGCCACCGTGGTGAAGGAAACTGCCGCGACATTTTCGCCACAACCCGGCGCGGACCGCTGGCGGCCTTCGCAGCGGACTCCTTTGCCCAATTTATTTCTTGCTGGAGACTGGACAGCAACCGGATGGCCTGCCACCATGGAGGGCGCTGTCCGCAGCGGATATTTGGCCGCGGAAGCTATACTTTCCGACTGCGGTGAACCGAAGCGCCTGCTGAAGCCTGATTTGCCTGCGGAGGGTTTGGCACGCCATTGGGTTCGGAACGCGGGTCCTGGCCTTCGAATTAAACCGGCAAGTTGAGAGATCAAAAGGAGGCTTTGCGAGAGGCGTTTTCCACAGGTGAGTGCGATCCGGCCGGCTTTTAATTTCGGCACTGAAACCGGACAGCTCTTCTACTCATCCAATAGGGGAAGGCACCGGCAAGTGCTCGCAAACTTCCTGCCGCCTGTTTTTTCGGTCGAGACGGCAATCGTTTGAGACTATAAGGAAATTTTCTCCACGTAAGGATTGCAAGGTACCGGGGCTAGTTGAGCAACGTGTGTCCGGTTTTCCTGTTGCAGGCTGATATTACGGGTTATCATCAAGACATTCCCAAGGAGGTATCTTTTGGAGCGGAAGTATAGCCAAAGGGGCTACATGGAGTCCGATGCCCCGAAAAAGAAAGAGAAGCGCCCACCGGAACATCGCGCGCGCCAGGAGCAGATCGGGCCGCGGACCCCGCGAATGGTGGGAACGATCACGCGTGCGCGTTGCTCAAACTGCGGCGCCGTCCTGCAGCCTGGGTTTGACGCCAACGGGAGTTGCCCGCGCTGTAGTTTCGAGCTTCATTGCTGCAAGCAGTGCGCGTACTTCGATACGGCGGCGCAGTTTGAGTGCAGCCGGCCGATATCGGAGCGCATCGCCAAGAAAGATGCTGGGAACGACTGCACCTTCTACGCGTTCCGCACGACCATCGAGAAAGATACGGCTCCCACAGCAGTAACCGTTTCGCCGGCGTCCACTTCGCGAGGTTTTGCATCTATCCGGCCCAACGATGCTCGCAAGGCGTTTGACGACCTGTTCAAGAAATAGCTCGCCGTCTTTCGTTCCACTGCTCGCCAAACTGGGAGTCGTTTTTTTCCTGGGATCGCAGAAGTGAGAGTCCTATTGTCGTCTCTTTGTCGTCTCTAAGCACGCACTGAGCCCGCGGTGCGGCTTAGTCTTAAATTTTAGTCTGGGCGCTGCCTTGAATTGGGAGTTGAAATGACACGCCGGAGTGCTATTCTGGGTTTCGGCCTTGCGTTTCAGACCTGATCTGCGATTGCATCCCCTTCGATTCCGTCTAGGCGGGTACCCCAATGAAGATCAACATCAGCTATCGGCATGTCGAATCTCCGCAAGCAGTTGAATCAGCGTTGGATCGTCACGTCTCGAAAATGGCCAAGCTGCTGAAGTCCTATCAGCCGGACCTCGTGCAGTTCCATGGGGGATTTGAGAAGCATCCCCATCGGGTTGAATTTATTTTTTCCGCGAACCTCTCATTGCCCACCGGCACCTTACATGCCACGGGGGCGGGTCCCGACGCCGCGAGCAGCGCGCGAAAAGCTTTTGTTGAGCTCGAGGCGCAGATCAAAAAGCATCAGTCTCGCCTGCGTAAGGATTACGAATGGAAACGCAAGCGCGGGAAAGCCGAGCGAGCGCTCGCCTAAGAAGCTGTTCTGCACAGTCCGGATTGCATGCAAGAAGAGGCCGGATGAGGGGTTAAAAAACTCTCCGCCTGCGCGGCCCCCACCCCGAACCGTTGCCGTAACCTATTCCCTGGCCTTAACGCGCCACGCTATTTTTCAAGCGTGGAGAGGTCGAAAGCGTCGCTTTCCGCGGTGGAGACGTGCACGCCGGTACCCGACGATTGCACGTCCCCGCCGACCACGTAGAAACGATTGCCGATCACACCCCCGGCTAACCCGTGCCGCGAGACAGGCAGTGACGGTATTGTCGTCCAAGCGTTGCGTGCTGGGTCGTAGGCCTCGACGGCGCGGAAGGTGGCCATCATCTGCGGGTCTTGAAATTCGCCCCCGGCGATAAAAATTCGACCGTTGTATACGCCTGCGGCCAGGGCGCTGCGCGCGGTAGGCATGCGGGCACGCGGCGGTCCCCAAGTGTCCGATGCCGGATCGTATTCCTCGACGACAGAAACATCGGTCGAGAGCCCGATGAACGCCGCTCCCACGCGTCCGCCAATCACGTAGATTTTCCCGTTAACCACGCCAATTGCAGCGTGGTTGCGGGGAGTCGGCATCGAGGCACGTTGCCGCCAGGTGTTCGTGGCGGGGTCGTATTCTTCGACAGTCCCCAGGCAGACTTGCGCATGCGTCTGATCAATGGAAGTTTGATTTGAACCAGGAGGCGTGCTGGCGCCGCCGATCACATAGATTTTGTCGTTCACTACCGCGGCGAGCGGAGAGCCACGCTTGGTTGGAAGCGGCGCCAACGCCCTCCAGGTGTCGGTCGCCGGATCATATTCCCAGGAATTATTGATGGGTACCCATGCGGCTGGCCCGCTTTGTGGAGCAACGAATCCGCCAAATGCGTAAATCTTCCCGTGATATTCGGTCAGAGCGACGTGATGAGCCGGCAAGGCCATTGGCTTCTTCTTGTTCCAATGGTCGCTGGCGGGATCGTATTCGTAGACCAGGCCAATGGGTGTCCAGATGGGCGCTGACACCAGCCCCGCAATCACGTAAAGTTTGCCGCCGGCGGCGACGCCAAGTATTTCCTCATTAGGTTCAGGAAACGGCGCGATCTGCATCCATTTGCCCTGCGCGAACGCGGCCGGAGCGGCCGCAATTAAAAGCAAAGCCAACCTGATTACGCGCAGTCGCCGGGAACCCCAATACATTGACAGGCGCATTGTCTCAGCCTCCTTATTTATTCCTAATCCCCGAGATCGCGAAGAGTTATCGCGATGGCGATCCGCGAACGGAACACCCTGCCATGGCTACGTCAATATACACGGCCAATATACACGCCCAATATACATGCCCAATATACATGCTATGGCCGCTTGCCGGAATATCTGCCATTGCGGGCCGGGCCGGATCGCCCGATTGAGCCGCGCCTTTCGCGGGTCACCAGCAGCCGGATTTGGTGATTTTCCCTATGCTAAGATAGCGACAATGCCGAGAATCGTTCGGTCTGGCCCATGGGAGGCCCCATGAAAGAAGTCAGCGTCGGGATTATTGGGACGGGCTGGTGCGGCGGCATACGTGCGGAGACCTGTGCCGTGAGCCCTTTCGTGCGCGAACTGCACATCGCAGAGATCCGCGAAGAACGGCTGAAAGAAGTGGCGGCGAAGACCAAACCGGTGACTGCCACGACGGATTATCACCGTCTGCTGGAAAATCCATCCATTGACGCGATCATGATTTCCGCCACGCCGGAGACCACCCATTATCCGATGGCCAAGGAAAGCCTGCAGGCCGGCAAGCACGTGCTTCTCGAGAAACCGATGGCATTGGAGCTTTCCGAGGCGGACGACTTGATCGCCTTGGCGCGCTCCAAGCACTTGCTGTTTACGATTGGGTATTCGCAACGATTCAATCCGAAGTTTGCTTACGTCAAACGATCCATTGATGACGGCACGATCGGCCAGCCCGTAAGCGCGCTGGTGAGCAGACACATCACCCGGAACCTGGGAAAGAAAATTGGCGGCCGCATCAAGCTCTCGCCCGCGGCCATGGAAGCGACCCACGACATCGATTTCGCGCTGTGGTGCTTTGCGCCTCGCAAACCGATTCGCGTTTACGCGCAGGAGGTAAGCAAAATCATGCAGCCGACGCACCATGTTCCGGATTGCGCCTGGATCATGGTGACGCTGGAGGACGGATGCGTATTCACCATTGGGGCCGGATGGGTGCTTCCGCCGGCTTATCCCAATTTCGCGTCCACGTGGATCGAGATGGTCGGCACCGAAGGCGCGATTATGGTGGACGACACGCATCGTGACGTCACTCTCAATACCATGAAGCGAAGCATTGAATTTCCGATCTCCACGATGCCCGGGGAAAAAGTGGGGCACGTGTATGCCGGCCCGATGGAAGCGGAGACCATTCATTTTCTGGAATGTGTAGCCACCGGGCGGCAGCCGCTGGTAACTCCGGAGCACGCGAGGATGGTGATGCAGGTGTATCAAGCGGCAGATCAGTCTGCGGAAGAGGGTCGGCCCGTGGACATCGCGGTCGAAGCAGTTCCAGCAGCCCTCGCGCGCTGAGCCGCCCACCAATTTTCGTCCGTCCTAGTGCGGAGTCAATTTGGGTGCCGATAGCACGCCCGCCCTTGAGTATGCCGGTGTAGCCGCCGCGGCTGCCCAACCCACAAAAACACGCTGGGTGGTTCTGTTTCTGATCAGCCTGATGTACTTGATCTGTTACA
>QHYR01000375.1 GCA_003223315.1 Acidobacteriota bacterium
CATGGCCAAGGGCTATTTCTTAATTGTCTCCGGAGCCAGAGGTCGGAGGTTCAAATCCTCTCAGGCGCGCCAGTTTCATTCGACTTCCTCACTTGGTGTGCTCAACGGCGACTCACGCCTCCAGCTGACTCGCAAGACTGGAAATCCGACGCAGCGAGCCCGGGCATATGACGAATAGACAGGCATTTTTTCTGCGAACCATTGTAACTGCTTCATAAGATGCAGCTTAGAGTAGCCAGCGCCGAATGATTGGCAGGATCGAAAAAAGCGGCCTTCGCTGGGCATCGCTACGTTCCGGAGTCGTTACTAATTGTAACGTCGAGCCCGGAAGCATGAGACAGGGTTTCCGCACTAACTAGCTAAAAATAAAGTACTTGATATCTGGCAACGAGATTGCGCCATTAACCGAGAAGAGCCTGGAATGTAGCTTATTCCGGCTAGCCTATGAGAATTCGGATATCCAGGTGAGGCCTGTGCCAAAAAAGCCATTCTACGCAAACGGTGACGAACGCGGATTTACGTTGGTTGAGATCTTGTTCGTGGTCGTCATTTTTTCCGTCCTCGCTGCATTCGCGGTACCGACGTATTTTAGCATAGAAAAATCCCTACGGATTGCCGGGGACATTCGCAGTATTGCCGGGCTCACCGCACAAGCCAAGTTGCGTGCAGCATCGGACTTTACGCACGCTCGGGTGTATGCGGATTTGAATGGGAACACCTTTCAAGAGCAAGTTTGGAATAAAACAAGTTCATGCTGGGTGGCGGACTCTGACCCGACGAACACCTGTCTCACCTATACCTCGGGCGCTCCAAGCGGTGCGGTCATAAATCTATCGCCAGGCGACACCTTTGGATTTGGAGCCCGGACAGCCGGTCCGACACTCGGCCAGCAACCAAGCATCAGCCAAGCCGCCCAATGCCTGGATAACGCTGGCAGTGCCATCAACAACACCGCTTGCATCATCTTCAATTCCCGCGGCATTCCGATCAACGCAACCAGCCTGGCTCCTATAGCTACGGGCGCGTTTTATGTGACTAACGCAACGGTGGTGGACGGAGTCACGGTTTCTGCGACGGCTTCGATCCAGACTTGGTCCGTTAGCGCTGACCCATCGCAGACGAATTGGTCAGCCCTGTGAGGATGTTCATGAGTCGAGAACACAACACATCCGCCTTTCTCCATCGGAAGTCTCAGGCAGGCATGAGCTTGCTCGAGTGCATGATTGCCCTCGCGATCCTGGTGGTGGTTGCTGGCTCCGTAATGGGCTTGGCCACAATAGCCACTTCCACTACCGAAACCCAGGGCCACTTGGCTTCACGCACCACTGAATATGCCCAGGACAAGATGGAACAGCTCCTCGCGCTGAAATTCTGCGATGGACCCACCAACGGCACGGATACCACGGTTTTCCCAGCGGTTGTCAACGCTACAGGCACCGGGCTGGCGGGGTGTAACAACCCTGGCGGCAATCCACCGACTGCGTTATCCGGCGGCAGCCTGGATCCCACGTCGCCCGCCACGGGCTACGTCGATTATCTCGATACCAGCGGCAACCTGGTTGCTAGCACGGCGGCTTGGGAATATATCCGCGCATGGCAAATCTCTGTACCCACAGGCTCGGCCGGCATAAAGCAGATTTCAGTATTAGCTCAGGCTCACTATTCAATCGGGAGCCAAGGCCAAGTGCCGCAGTCCACCGTGGTGGCTTTAAAGACGTTCGCGATTGTCATGTCGGGAATGGGCGAAATGATGAACACGCAGGGCAGGATTGCGAACCGCACGGAGATGCACGCCGGTGTGCGCAGCGCCACGGAACTGCTTCAACAGGAAATCGGACAGGCGGGCAAGGTTTCGCTCGGTGATCCTAACGCTAACGTCACTCTGGCTTCCGCGGTGGCTGTGGGAACCAACCTACCGTTTTCCCTCAATACCTCCACGGGTGCCGCGCCTACCGTGTATCCCGGTGAAGTATTGACCTTCGATGTGGGAGCCAACCAAGAAAATGTCGCGGTAACTGGAACATCAGCGGCACCGACGGGCACATTTGTAAACGCTCATATTCTCGGCGCACCGGTGGTCGCCTTGGGCGCGTTCTCCACGGGGATCGTACCGCCTTCGACGACTTGCGGCGGCGTCCCTTGCGGTTCCACGGGGACTGTACTGAAGCTGTACGGCGATATCAACAGCGATGGCAACATGCTGTATGTCGAATACACCTGCTCGCAAGGTACGCCAGCCGCTCCTGGGGTACTCTACCGGAACGAGATCTCTATCACCGCTGCAACCAAGCCCGCAGTAGACAATACGATGATCCTACTGAGCAACGTCTTAACTAATCCCAACGATCCAAGTAATAATCCAGTGCCTTGTTTCAATTACCAGGTTCAGTCTTCCTCGTCGGGCGACGTCGTAACCGACGTTGCCGTGACTCTGACGGTACAACCCCAGAACCCGGACCCACAGACGGGCCAACTCATACCAGAAACCAAAGCACTTTTAAATATTTCTCCGCGCAACGTCGTTGAAGTGTATGACACCGCCAAGCTCGTGGACTCTACCCGCGCACAAGCTATGCCGGCCTCGGTTACAAACTTATTGCCCTGAGGACTTCAAGGAGAAAATACCCATGAAACGCTCAAACCAAAAAGGCGTCGCACTGCTGATGACCTTGATTCTCGTCCTGGTGCTCTCGGTCATGGCGGCTTCGATGATGTTCCTGGCGCAGTCCGAGACGTGGTCCAGCCTGAATTACCGCTTGATGACCCAGGCGCGCTATGGCGCAGAAGCAGGCCTCCATGCCGCGGCCAACTACATCACAAACCCCGCAACCGGCTATCCCGGCATTGGAGCTTCGGACCCGATTACTGCATATAACATCAACGTCAGTCCGGTGACTGCCAGCGGCAACCCGGTGGTTCTCTCATCTCTCAGTGGCGTCAGCGCCAATTATCCTGTCTCCTCGGTGAAGACTGCTTTTGCCGGCGCTTCAACCGGTACCCTGAGCGCGGGCGCCAGCTCGGTGAACTACACGACATCCGCAAAGCTCCTATCTATGAGACAGTTCCTCCAGTGCGGAAATGACCAGCCTCTCACGGCCCAACTCTGGAAGCTCACTTCGCACGGAGATATTACCGGAGTGCGTAACGCGGAAGTGGAGGTCAGCGCTCTTTTGGAGTCCCACGCAGTGCCTTGTTACAACTACGCGGCGTTCGCCACCGGCAGCGGATGCGGTGCCATCA
>QHYR01000135.1 GCA_003223315.1 Acidobacteriota bacterium
GGAAAGCTGCTCGCCGGGCACGTCCACTCCCTGCCAGAAACTCGAGGTTGCAAAAAGCACCGCCCCTGGAGTCGTCCGGAATCGTTCCAGCAGCGCCATGCGAGGCGCCGTTCCTTGCAGGAGCAGAGGGAACTGCACTCGAGGGCGCACCAGTTCGAAAATCTGATTCATCTGCGCGTAGCTTGTAAACAGACAAAAGGCCCGCCCCTGTGTGAATCTCAGCAGCCGGGAGATTTCCTCAGCCGCCTTTGGGACGAACGCCGGATCGCGTACATCCGGGAGCCCCGCGGGAATGTACAGCAGGGCTTGCCTGGCATAGTCGAATTCGTGCGACAGCACCATTTCTCGAGCAACCTGCAGTCCCAGCCGCTGCTTCAGAAAATCAAAGCGGCCGCTCACGGCCAGCGTCGCGGAGGTCATTACGACGGTGTCGAAGGCGTCGAAGAGATGCTCGCGCAAGATGGAGCTGACGTCGATCGGCGTAGCGACCACAAATACCCCCTTGCCTCGCCGGTCGAGCCAATACACATAATTTTTTTCATTTGACTCGAACAGGAATGCCGTGTCGCCGCGCAGTTCGGCCGCTCTGCGCGCGATGACCAGCAATTCCTCCGGTTTGGAGGGCAAAGCCGCTATCTCGCTCTCCAGCGCCTTTAGAGCCGCGATGAGGCCGTCGTAAGATGCTCTGTGTTCCTCCAGAAAAGCCTCGCGCGCGCCGGGTTCAAACGCGAAGCGCCCCTCTTGGGGAGGCAAAAAATCAAAAAACTCATGCACCTTCTCGCGCAAACGCATCACGCGGCGCAGCAACGGAGGCTTGCCCTGCTGGGTGATCCGCATGGCCTGCTCGGCGTCGCGAGCCAGTTCCTCAAGACGGTAATTCGATACTTGTCGCCCGAAGTAATCGCTGGCCACATCTTCGATCTCGTGCGCTTCGTCAAATATGACCGCCGAATACTCCGGCAATACGCTGCCAAAATCATCTTGGCGCAGCGCCAAATCGGCAAAGAAGAGATGATGGTTAACGATAATTAAATCTGCGTCTGCGGCACGACGATGCATGGCAGTAATGAAACACCGCTCGAACTGTACGCATTTCTGCCCCGTGCAAGTCTCGCGCCTGGCATCCAGCTTGGACCAAAGCTCAGCCTCATCCGGCAGAAAAGTGAGTTCGGTTCGGTCCCCGGTTTCGGTCAAGCGCTCCCAATCGCGGATCTGAGTGAACCAATCCATTTCTTGCATGCCCTTCAGGATTGGTTGCCCCTCCATCTGCTGAACTTTTTGACGGCAGAGAAAGTTCGAGCGGCCTTTCATCACCGCCACCTTCAGTTCAGGCGCAAAATGCTTTTGAACAAAGGGTATATCCTTCGTGTAAAGCTGTTCCTGGAGCGATTTCGTAGCCGTCGAGATCACCACGCGACGTCCGCTGCGAATGGCAGGAATCAGATAGGCCAGCGTCTTTCCTGTGCCCGTTCCGGCTTCCACCAGCAGATGACGCTTCTTTTGAAAAGCTTCCTCCACCAGCTCCGCCATGCACAGCTGTGAATGGCGATGTTCGTAGCCAGCTGGCATGCATCGCTCGATCATTCCGCCGGGACCAAACACATCAGCCATGCTCGGTGAGGGCGTCGATGATACAGAGGCTTTAACGGAAGGAGTCATTGCGCAAAGCGAAGGTTTTCCTAGCCTGCTACCTTAACACAACGTTCGCGCGAACACCCCCCATGGGTGTAAACAGGACCCGAGTGTAATCTCTCGATCGAATTAGGGCCTCGCAATCGCTCTGCTATACTTCTTCGGTGAGCCCCAAATCCCCGAAAAGACTCTTCCTGGTGGACGCCATGGGCTTCATTTTTCGCGCGTTCTATGTGCCCATCGGAACAAGCTTTCAGCACAATGGCGTTCCCACTAAGGTCCCCTACCTCTTCTCCAACATGCTCCGGCGTGTTACCAAGGAATTGCAGCCCGATTATGTAGCCGTGGTCTTTGACCCACCCGGCCCGACCTTTCGCGACAAGCTTTTTACCGAATACAAAGCTCAGCGCCAGCCCATGCCCAACGAGCTTTTTATACAGATTCCACTCGTTCGCCGCCTGTGCGAAGCCATGCGCTTGCCCATTATCGAAGTTTCCGGATACGAGGCCGATGACGTGATCGGCGCGCTCGCCCGCCAGTCGGCGCGTCGCGACGTCGACGTTTACATCGTCACCAGCGACAAAGACATGATGCAGCTCGTCGGCGGCAGGGTTCGCGTCCTGCGGCCCGGCCAGGGACCTGGCAAACCCGACGTGATCGTTGACGCGGCCAAAGTTGAGGAGGCGATGGGGGTTCCCCCAGAACAAGTGGCCGACGTCATGGCCTTGATGGGCGACTCCATTGATAACATTCCGGGTGCGAAAGGCATCGGCGATAAAGGCGCCCGCGAATTGATCCGCCGCTTCGGATCGGTCGAGGCAGCCCTTGAGCGCGCCTCCGAGGTCGAAAACAAGCGTTATCGCGAGGCGCTCATCAATTGCCGCGAACAGGTGCTTCTCTCGAAGCAGCTTGCGCGCATCTCAGGTGACGTTCCAGTGGAGCTGGACTGGAATGCGCTCGCACGTCGCGAAGCGGATTGGGCGGCCCTGCGGAATCTCTACGCGGAGCTGGGTTTCACTTCGCTATTGAAGGAATTGCCCGCCGCGACTACGACCTCGGCCATCATCACCGATTATGCCGTGCTCGGTTCTGCTGCGGAGGTTCAAAAGTTTCTCGACGCGCAGCCGCAGGATCGTCCCATTGCCGTATGGTTTACCCTCGATTCGGGAACGCGCGAGATTGATGGCTATGGCGCCCGCGTCGCTGGTTTCGAATTGTCTCCCGGACCCGGTGTGGGGCGCTCCGCCTGGTGCGACTCCCAAGGTGAAATGATCGCGCCGCTGCGTGCATTTCTGTCTGATCCCAAGCGGCCAAAAATTGTGCATGACCCCAAGCTGATCGAACTGCTGGACGGGCCTCTCCAGGGCACAAGCCACGCCGTCATGCTCTATTCCTATCTGCTGCGGCCCACCACGGCGCAGCATAACCTCGCCGAGATCGTACTCCGCCACCTGAATCTGACCCTCTCCGGCGCTGCCGGCGAGCACGCCGACTTCCTGCAGCGGTTAGTTCCGCTGCTCCGTCAAGAGGTTGAAGCCCAAGACCTGGTCACGGTTTTCGATCAGATCGATCTGCCGCTCGCATCTGTATTGGCCGCCATGGAACGACACGGAATCCGCGTCGACCCGGCCGCACTGGCATCCATGTCGGCATCGATGGAAAACGAGATTCGGGCGCTCGAAAGGCGCATCTGGGAGCTGGCCGGCAGCGAGTTCAATATCAATTCGCCCCCGCAGTTGGCGGAAATCCTGTTTGACAAGCTCAACCTGGCGCCTTCCAGCAAGCGTGGGCGAACCCGTTCGCGCTCCACCGCTGCCGACGTCCTCACCGAACTGGCCCTGCTACACGAGCTACCCCGAAAAGTATTGGAATACCGCGAGCTCGCGAAGCTCAAGTCCACTTACGCCGATGCCTTGCCGCCTCTGATCGAACCGGGGACGGGGCGCCTGCATACCCGCTTCAGCCAGACCGGCGCCGCTACGGGCCGGCTCAGCTCTTCCGAGCCGAATCTGCAGAATATCCCCGTGCGCACTGAACTGAGCCGGCAGATTCGCGCTGCCTTTATCGCCGAGCCGGGCTGGAACCTGCTCTCCGCCGATTATTCCCAAATCGAGCTACGCATCCTGGCGCACTTCTCGGGAGATCCAGTGCTTGTCGAAGCTTTCCAGACCGGTCAGGATATTCACTCGCGCACCGCCCAAGAAGTTTTTGGCGTCGGGCCCATGGCGCAGAGCGCCGAGCATCGCCGCGCCGCCAAAGTGATCAACTTCGGCATCATCTATGGACTTTCTCCCTTTGGATTGGCGCAAAACCTGCAAATCGATCAAAAAGAAGCGGCGAAGTTTATCGCCGCGTATTTCGACCGCTACCGCGGTGTAAAGGAATATCTGGACCGCTCGCTCGGGGAAGTCCGCCGCTCCGGTTTTACCCGGACACTTTTGGGGCGCCGCCGGCCGATGCCGGAGATTTCCTCGCCACAGTTCAACCTGCGCAGTCTTGCCGAGCGCACCGCGCTCAATACGCCGCTGCAGGGCACCGCCGCTGATCTCATCAAGCTGGCCATGATCAAGATTCAGCATGACTTGGAAGCGCGACGGCTGCGCTCCCGGATGATTTTGCAGGTACACGACGAACTGCTGTTTGAAACGCCCCCTGAAGAACTCGCTCAGTTGCGTGCCACCGTGCAACCGGCTATGGAGGAGGTTTATCCGCTTCGCGTCCCTCTTGTGGTGGATATAAAGTCGGGTGCAAACTGGAGAGACATGAAGTAGCGGACCAGCGCCGGCTCTGCGCTTCCTATTACCCGCGGAAAGGTCAACTCCATGAGACACTCTCCCGGCTTCTTAAGATTAGTCGACGATGCCAAGTCGCGAGTCCGAGAAGCCGATTTTCGCGAGATCAAACGGCGTCTGGATGCCCGTGAAAAGCTGACGCTCATCGACGTGCGAGAAGACAATGAGTGGGCGCGCGGCCATCTGCCCGGAGCAGTGCACCTTGGCAAGGGCATCATTGAACGCGATATCGAGCAAGCTTTTCCCGATAAGCAGGCGCAGCTCGTCCTCTACTGCGGGGGTGGATTCCGCTCAGCCTTAGTCGCCGATAATTTACAGAAAATGGGCTACACCAGCGTAATTTCCATGGATGGCGGCTGGCGCGGCTGGACCGCGGCCGGTTATCCCGTGGAGAAGCCCGGCGAAACCGCCACCGAATGAGTGGCTGGGGCGGAAGGATTCGAACCTTCACCATCCGCATTAACAGTGCGGTGTCCTACCGGTTGGACCACGCCCCAGCAGTAAGGAAAGGCGGCAGTTAGGATTTTTGGGCGGAACGGCGGTGTGCCCTTCCATCATCTTTGTAGCGCCGCCGCACGCCCGCCTCGGCGACGCTGAATCTTAGCATACTGCTCTATGTTAATCAGGCGCCGCCGTGTATAAGCGGCGGACTTTTCCAGCGATCCGGCCTTATCGCCGATTTTGGCGGGTCGAATCAGCGGCCGAATGAAAGCAACGGAAAGGCTGATTGATTTGATAACAAGTTTTATCACAAGAAGCGACGCACCTTTGCCCGGGAGGCCGGACCCGCCGTGCCCTCTGTGCCTTGACAAGCTAGACGCCAGTGTTAGCATAGGCTTCCCTTTTTGCAGCAGGAGGCGTGCGTGATCAAGCTCGACATCGTGAACGCAGTGGTCAGTCGTACGAATGTAACGCGCACGAAGGCCGAACAGGCTGTGGAAACGGTCTTTGAAGCCATGAAAAGCGCCATGGGCCGCGGCCGTCGGATCGAACTCCGCCGCTTCGGCGTCTTCAACGTCAAGCCGCGCAAAACAGGCATCGGCCGCAACCCCCGCACGGGTCAGGAAGTTAACATCCCTCCGGGTAAGGCGGTACGTTTCAAGCCGGGCAAAGAATTGCAATCGATAGACGTTGATCAATCCCCCAAGCACGCTTCCGGCAAAGCCTGACCGCGAGGGCTCGGCCACCTCGTTTCGCGGTCCAGCCGCATCCAACTCATATTCATATGCATGACGAACCAGAACCGATACCCATAGAACTGGTCGGACCTGAACCCGCACCATGGCTACCGGCCCGCCAGTTTGCTTGGCCGCCGGAGCCACGCTCCATTCGTTCTCTCGTCGTAGCGATCGGCCTCTTCACGATCACCGCGTTCTCTACGCTCGCGGCGGGTGCGCAGTTTGCCGCTGCTTACGCTGCCAATCAGTCGCCGGGATTCGATCGTTTTTTTTCCGACTATTTCCGGCCGTTCCTGGAGCCGCGGCTGTTTATCTCGGGTTTTCCGTTTGCGGTGACGCTCCTGGGCATTCTCCTGGCCCATGAACTGGGCCATTTTTTCGCCTGCCGCCACTACCACATCAACGCGACCTACCCTTACTTCATTCCCGCGCCCACCTTAATCGGCACTCTCGGCGCCTTCATTCGAATCCGGTCGCCAATTTTTAACCGCCGGGCTTTATTCGACATGGCTCTGGCGGGTCCGCTGGTAGGCTTTGTGATTGCGGTGCCCGCGCTTGCCACTGCGATTCTCTTCTCGAAGGTGATTCCGGCCAGTGACGCATCGTCCGCCCTGGTGTTCGGGCAGTCGCTCATCGAGCGCTTGCTGGAATTTTGGCTTCGGCCGGGCGTCTCGCACGCGCACCTCCTGTTACATCCGGTGGGACGCGCTGCCTGGGTGGGACTTTTTGCGACAGCACTGAACTTGCTTCCCGCCGGACAATTGGACGGCGGACATATTCTCTACGCAGTCGCGAGCGAGCGGCATCGCCGAGTCTCTTTCGCTGTGGCGTTGCTGCTCGTGCCTTTGGCGGTGAAGTTTTGGGCTGGCTGGCTGGTTTGGGCGGTTCTGCTCGTGGCCATTGGCTTCCGCCACCCGCCACTGGTCGATCGCTGGAAGCCGCTCGATCGGACACGGCGTATCTTGGCTGGCGTGGCGCTGGCGATATTCATTCTGAGCTTCATGCCGGCGCCCTTTATCGTCTGAAGGCCTGCTTCACAACAGATTCACCGGATCCACATCGATCAAAATCGCGCGATCCGGGATTTCCTTCTCCCCACAATAGGCCAGGCACTTGTTCAAAATCTGGTTGAGGGCCGCTCTCCGGATGGATTTCAGCAAGAAATGGAAGCGGTATGCGCCCTTCAATCGCGCGAGTGGGGCGGCCGCCGGCCCCAATACCTTGATTTCCGGCATTTTTTGGGATGCAAAGAAGCCTTCGATTTGCCGGGACCAGTGAATGGCCTTTTCCAGCTTCTCGCCCCGCACCAGCACGCTCGCCAGCGCGACAAAGGGCGGGTAATGCATCAAACGGCGAAAGTGCAGCTCCTTTTCAAAGAACGAAACATAATCCTGGGACGCAGCCATCTGAATGGCATAGTGTTCGGGGTGATAGCTCTCCACGATCACTTTTCCCGGCAATCTACCGCGTCCCGCACGCCCCGCCACCTGGGTCAGGAGCTGAAATGTTCTCTCCGCCGCGCGAAAATCCGGAAAACCCAGTTGCGCATCGGCGGAGGCAACTCCAACCAGAGTGACACCATGAAAGTCGTGTCCTTTGGCAACCATTTGCGTCCCCACCAAAATGTCAATGTTCCCGGCTCCGAATGCGCTGAGTACCTGGCCAAAGGCCCGTTTATGGCGCACGGCATCGCGGTCGAGGCGGGCGATGCGAGCCTGCGGGAAAAGCGTGCGCAGGTGCTCCTCCACTTGTTCAGCGCCTGCGCCGACAAAATAGATATGTTCGGAATTGCACTTCGGACAGACGCGCGGTACCCGGCGCGAGAAGCCACAGTAGTGGCAGGCCAAGCGCTCACGCTTCTTGTGATAAGTGAGCGCGATGCTGCAATTCTCACACAGAACAGTGGCGCCGCAGCCCCGGCAGAGCACGAGCCAGGAATAGCCACGGCGATTGATCAGCACAATGGATTGCCTTCCCCCCGCGAGTTCCTGCGCAATTGCTGCACGCAAATCCTGAGAAATCGGGGCGGTCCGATGAGTACGCCGGAAATCCTCGCGCAGGTCGGCGATCTGTACTGCGGCCATGGGCCGATTTTCCACGCGCGATCGAAGGCAAAGCAGCTCGTACTTTCCTTGGCGCGCTCTCTGATAGCTCTCCAGGGAAGGGGTGGCAGAGCCGAGCAAAGCCACCGCCCCTTCCAGTTTGGCCCGCATGAGGGCCACGTCGCGTCCGTGGTAACGTGGCGCTTCTTCCTGCTTGTAGCTCGATTCCTGCTCCTCGTCGACGACGATCAATCCGATGGTCTCTAAGGGGGCGAAGACCGCGGAGCGCGTCCCGACCACGATGCGCGCTTCCTGGCGGCGCACTCGCCACCATTCCCGGGCGCGTTCCTGGTCGGAAAGACCGCTGTGCAGCACGGCTACGGCGCCGCCGAAACGCGCACGGCAGATCTCGCTGATCCACAGGGTCAGGGCAATTTCCGGAACCAGGATGATCGCCGCGCGGCCGAGGGCGAGGGTGGCCTCGACGGCGCGGACGTACACCTCTGTCTTTCCGCTCCCCGTTACGCCATACAATAGTGCGGGATGAAACGCACGCGCCTGCAACCGGCCCTCGATCGCCTTCAGAACATGGACTTGTTCGGCATTCAGTAGGTTGCTAGGCGGAAGCAGATCGGCCGCGAAAGGCGCCTGTTCCGGAGCCAAAGGTTCTTCCGTCACCAGCAATTTGCCTTGCTTCGCCAGACGTTGAACCACCCCTCGCGATACATCGGCCATTTTCAAGAGCGATGCCAGCGCCAGAGGCCCGGCGCTTTCGGCGAGGACGCGATGGATCCTCTGCTCCGCAGCGCCGAACTGGGCAGGAACGGCCGGATCCTTCCATGCGATAATCTTCTGCATTCGCGCCATCCGATGCCTGCCTGCTCCCCGGACTAACAGTTCGCTCCTTTGCAACAG
>QHYR01000136.1 GCA_003223315.1 Acidobacteriota bacterium
CAAGATATTAACCATTTCTTACTAATTGCTTATAAGCTTCGCGTTTCGTCAAGCCACGCTCACGGGCGGCAAGCTTCAGGGCCGCTTTGCGATCGATCTGCCGCTCACGCATGATCTGTTCCACGCGTTCGTGGAGAGGCGCTGCGCATAATTCATGAGTTTTGTCGCTGCCGGGCAACGATGGCCCGATGAGAATGGTGATCTCCCCGCGAACCGGCTGCTGTTGTACGCGGACGAGTAGCTCGGCCAGATCACCGCGCAGGAACTCCTCGTGCACTTTTGTGATCTCGCGGGCGATGACCGCCTGGCGTCGGCCCAGGCATTCCAGTGCGTCAGAAAGGGTATCCACGAGCCGATGGGGTGCTTCATAGAGCGCGAGGGTGTGGGTTTCCTTAGCGAGGTTCTGGAGTACTTTGCGCCGCGCGGTTGGCCGCGAGGGAAGGAAACCAACAAACAAGAACTCCTCCGCAGGGAGTCCTGAAGCCGCCAGCGCGGCGATCACGGCCGAGGGACCCGGAATCGGGATAACCGGAATTTGTCTTTGTAGGCATAGCGAAACCAGGCGGTGGCCCGGATCGGAAATAACTGGCGTACCTGCGTCACTCACCAAGACAATTTGCGCGCCCTGCTCCAGGCGCTTCAGCAGTTCGTCAGCGCGCGAGGCTTCATTGTGCTGGTGGTAGCTGACAGTCGGTTTGTGGATCCCATAATGATTCAGGAGTTTGGCGGTGTGCCGGGTGTCTTCGCAGGCGATCAGGTCCGCCTCACCTAACAGGCGCAGGGCGCGGACCGTAATATCTTCGAGGTTGCCTATTGGAGTCGCCAGGAGATAGAGACGGCCCTTCCTGTAAGGCAAATTGTCCGGTGGTTCGAGCACGGGGTTCTGCATGCGCTGGTCAGTCTAGCATGGGCGCGTTTGGCCGCTTCCCGCGGGCGGATGCTTCGGGAGGCGTTCGAGGTGGCGGGCCGACGGCCACAGACCAAGTATGAGGTCCGCCTCATGGTAAGATGTTGATTTGACGGAGAAATAGACGTGCCCTTATACGAGTACGAGTGTGGAAAGTGCGGCAAGCACTTTGAGAAAATCGAGAAACTCCAGGGGCCGCACTTGAGGAAATGCCCGAGCTGCGGAGGGCCGGTCGAGCGTCTAATGTCGCCCCCGGCCATTCAATTCAAGGGCAGCGGTTGGTACGTCACCGACTATGCCCGGGCCTCCCAGGGAGCCGAGAAGAGCGACGGCAGCACGGCTGAGAAGTCGGAAACGAAGGCTGACACCAAGGCCGAATCGAAAACGGAAACGAAAACGCCGTCCGAAGGCAAGGAAAAGAGGAAGGCCAGTAGGGAGAAGTAGTTTCCCGCTTTAGAGCTTGAGCCCGCGTAGATAGGCGCGAAAGTCTTCGCCAAATTCGCTGTTCTCCAGTGCGATCTCCACGGTGGCTTTCAAGAAGCCGAGCTTATCGCCTGCGTCGTAGGACTTCCCTTCATAAGCCAATGCGCAGAGTCCGTGCTCTCGAGCCATTAATCGCAGTGCGTCCGTAAGCTGAATTTCACCTCCACTCCCGGGAGAAGTTCGCTCCAGACAGTCGAAGACTTCCGGCGGGAGTACGTAGCGGCCCGTGACCGCCAGATTGGAGGGCGCCTTTCCGGGCTGAGGCTTTTCCACCAGATTGCGTACGCGAAGCAGCCGCTGGCCCCATCGGGATGGTTCCGCGGGCTGGGCATCAATCACGCCATAGAGGTGGGTGCGCTCGGCTGGGACTGGCTCCACGGCAATGGTGCCGATACCGGTCTCTTCGTAAACTTCCGCGATCTGGCGGGTCGCAGGGCAGGGTCCTCGAATAATTACGTCGCCGAGCAGTACGGCAAAAGGCTCGTCGCCGACCAGTTCTCGCGCGGTAAGCACCGCGTGACCCAATCCTAGGGGCTCTTTCTGCCGCGTATAACTAAAATGAACCATGTTGCTGATGGAGCGGACCATTTCGACTTGGTCGGTTTTTCCCTTATTCTCCAGGAATCTCTCCAACTCGGGCGCATTGTCGAAATGGTCTTCAATGGCATTCTTGCCTCGCCCTGTAACGATAATGATGTTCTCGATGCCTGAAGCCAGACATTCCTCGACGACGTATTGAATCAGGGGCTTATCGACGACGGGAAGCATCTCTTTGGGTTGCGCTTTGGTGGCCGGCAGAAATCGGGTGCCCAGTCCCGCGGCTGGAAGAACGGCCTTGCGCACGCGTCGGCTCTTCTGTGTCATGACGAGATTCCGGAAGTTATACCTGTCTAGAAGAATTGGAGGCCAAAGGGTGCTTGCTCGATAGGCCAGTACGACCTCGCTTCTTCGATGAAGAGAAAACCACTTACGGACAGCGCCCGCAGCCAGCGGATGAGCTGAAGCCGTATGCTACCATACGAAAGCGCGAAACACGCGAGATCGTATGCCCACGCGTATCCTTGGAATTGAGTCTTCCTGCGACGAAACCGCGGCTGCGGTGGTTGCCGACGGCCGGGAAATCCTGTCCAGCGTCGTCGCCTCGCAGGTCAGCGTGCACCGCAAGTACGGGGGAGTGGTGCCGGAACTGGCATCGCGCGAGCATCTGCGGAGCATCGTTGCGGTTGTACGGGAAGCCCTAGACCGTGCAGCGCTGAGTTTCCAAGACATTGATGCTGTCGGAGTCACCTATGGACCAGGGCTGGTGGGTGCGTTGCTGGTGGGTTTGACCTACGGGAAAGTGGTGGCAAACGCTCTGGGCAAACCGCTCATAGGAGTCAATCACCTCGAAGGCCATGTTCGTGCGGTATTTTTGGAGACTCTTCGATCGGGGCAGGAGTTGTCGTTGCCTGCAGTCTGCCTGATCGTTTCGGGCGGGCACACCGTCTTGTACGAAGCCGCGGCGTCCGGACCGGCTGAGCCGCTATCTGCCGCGCTTCTGCGATATCGGAAAATGGGACAAACGCGCGATGATGCAGCGGGCGAAGCCTACGATAAAGTCGCAAAGCTCCTGGCCTTGGGATATCCTGGTGGGCCTATCATCGATCGGCTGGCGGCTGATGGCGCTGACGTAAGCCGCACGCAGGCAGAACACATCGATTTTTCGCCAACCAAGGTAAGGGGAAATCCATACGATTTCAGCTTCAGTGGGATCAAGACAGCGGTGCTCTACTATCTTCGAGCGCACCCGGGATTGCAACCGGAGATCCAGGAACGGCGGCTCGCCATCAGTAAGGGCGAGCGCGCGGCCGATAAAGTGCTTCCGCTCTGCAGCCTGCAAACGTTAGGACTTCTCGTCAGCTTTCAGAAACGAGTGGTAGCCGAATTAGTCAGACGCACTCTTCAAGCGGCGGAGGATACTGCGGCACAAAGCATTCTGGTTTCTGGAGGCGTGGCCGCAAATAGCGAATTGCGCCATTCATTCGAACGCGAAGCGGAGCCGCGAGGATTCCGGGTGTTTTTCCCCAGCCGCGAGCTTTCCACCGATAATGCGGCAATGATTGCCGCAGCCGCTTATCCGAGACTCCTCGCAGGCCAGCTCGCCGGCTGGGATCTCAACGCCGAGCCGACCTTATCCCTGGCTTGAGGGAAGAATGGCCTGAATGGCGAAGGCTGTTTCCGACGTTCTGCCGGATCATTCAAAAACGGGACATGGGGCGGGAAGCAGACCAGCTTACCGATGGACGTTCACAAAATAGGCTGTGGCCGAGAATTCAGTCTGCGGCGCTAGCTTCTTCACCTGTAGGAGGCATGCGCAAACGCGCCTTGGCTAATGATTTGATCAACGCTGATTCCATGTTTTCGAGAGTGGAGTTCCGGGCGGTCGCGAGTTCGGTAATAAGGAGGTATTTAGCACGTTCGAGCATCTTCTTTTCCCGAAACGAGAGCGGTTTGGAGTGGCTCAAGGCAACGAGGCTTTTCAGAACTGCGGCCACTTCGATGAGTGACCCGGTTCTCATGCGCTCGGAATTTTCCTTGAAGCGATGCTTCCAGTCGTGATGCGAGTTGAATTTGCCTCTCTCGAGGTAAACGAGAACCTTGGAAGTATCGCCGTTTCGAATGACAGGGCGAAGCCCCACCGCTGCGGCGTTCGAACGGGGCACCATGACTTTGAGGGAGTTGGAGCTGATTCGCAACATGTAGTAGGTTTCGGTTCGTCCGTCGAGCATCCCGTAGCTGATTTGTTCAATGACGCCTACGCCGTGATTGGGATACACTACTTTGTCGCCGATCTTAAATTCCATTGCAGGATTTCCCCCTAAAGCAAAACACGATGCACTCATTTTAGGCAATTCTTGTAGGTATAGTCAATATATTTCTCGTAGAATCAGGTAGTTATGTCGAAATTGGCCTCGAGGATGGAACTCAAATTGCTCGGGCAGCAGCCCGCGGCAAGGATTCACGTCACATTCCGGAAAGCCAAACCTGGAAACCGACCATGCTGATCCTGGCGCTCGACACCAGCTCACCTTCGGGCAGTCTGGCCTTGCTGCGGGACACAACAATTCTGACGCATCGGGCGAGTTCGCCCGAAGAACCATACTCATCCAGCCTTCTGCGGGATACCTGCGGACTGCTGGACGAAGCGCGCATCTCTCTAGAAGCGATTGACTTATTTGCTGTGGATGCCGGACCAGGTTCTTTCACCGGATTGCGTGTGGGCCTAACAACGGTGAAAGGCTGGGCCGAGATTTGGGGACGCCCAGTGGCGGCGGTGAGCGGACTGGAAGCGATGGCCAGCCAGATCTCGCGATTGGCTTCGCCAGGTTCCTTGCTGGCTGCCGTCATGGATGCCCGCCGCGGTCAAATCTTCGGGGGTGCCTTCCGCAGCCGAAGCGATGGTTCCGGAGCGCTCGATCCGGCGGGAGAGGAGGTTGTGGCGAGCCCAGATGAGTTCTTGCAAGCTTTGCGCCTACAGTTGGGAAGCGCCCGCGAGTTGACTATCGCGTGCACGTTGCCGGGGATGATCGGGCCCGCGATGGAGCGCCAGGGTCTGGGATGTTGCCGGATGGAAACGGTTTCTACTGTGCTTGCCCCCTTCATCGGCCAGCTTGGATACGCCAAAGCGATCCGAGGCGACGTGGTAGATGCGCTGCATCTGGACGCTAACTATATTCGGCGGTCCGATGCCGAAATGAATTGGAAAGGCGGCTGAATTCCAGGTTGGAGTCCCTTGGCGGCCTTCTCCCGCGTACCGAGATGATTCGCGAGCTCCATGCGGCGGATGTGGAAAGCCTCCGGAGGCTGCTATCGACGGTTCCCGAAGCTACCCAGTGGTCTGCGGATGATTTCCTACTTGCCTCCCAGAGGAATTTCTTTGTGCGAGTGGCAGAGGAGGAGAGGAAAGTCTGTGGGCTGGTTGCTTTTAGAATGATGGCGGACGAGGCAGAGATTCTAAATTTAGCTGTAGATTCGCGAGTGCGGCGGCGGGGAATGGGTTCGCGGCTGATCGAAGATGCTATGGCGGCGTTGAAAGCCGCAGGCATAAAGAAAATCTTCCTGGAAGTTCGGGAGTCCAACGAGGCCGCGCGAAGCTTCTACGCGCGAATGGGATTTACGGAGGCCAGGCGGCGCCGGGACTATTATCGGGAGCCGGCAGAGGACGCATTCGTGCTGGTGCGCACGGTGGAATAGGTAGGGAAAAATCCTTGTGACGTGAACCTGCGTGTGTTAGGTTCCAATTATGTAAGACCTTGGCACACTCAGGAGGCGCATGATGTCTTTGCTCCGGGAAGTTCGCGAACAACTGCTGGCCGGCGACGCAGAATTCCGACACCTGGCTGAAGAGCATTCACGCTACGAAGCACAGCTTGAGCAACTCGCCAAAAGTCCCTACCTGAGTGCCGAAGATATCCTTCTGGAAGCAAATCTGAAAAAGAAGAAGCTGCGCGTGAAAGATGAGATGGAAAGGCTGATCGCGCGGCGCACCAAATCAGCTACCCATTAGTACGCCGTCCGCAGTATTAATGTATCGTACAATGAAGTTGTCGTTGTGCGCTTTTACCAAGCGCATCCTGCGGATGCGATGCGCACGGCTTATGGCAAGGAATGGTCAGAGACGGCTACAAGTTCGTTCTCCCGCTCTTCTGCGCGGGGATTGCCGCGGTGGCCCTCGGCTGGAAGGTTACGGCTGCCGTGCTGTTGTTATTTTGCGCCGGTGTAGCATTCTTTTTCCGGGATCCTGAGCGGGTGCCTCCTGCTGAGCCGGGGGTGGTCGTTTCACCGGCCGATGGCCGGATCATGGAGCTGGCGGACGAGAGCGTGGAGGGCCGTCCGGGGCAGCGGATCAGCATTTTTTTATCCATCTGGGATGTTCATGTGAACCGGGCGCCCATGGCCGGACGCTTTCGAGCAGTGGAATATCGGCCCGGCCGCTTCTACAATGCCATGCGGTCTCGGGCCTCCATGGAAAACGAACAAAATATCATTCACCTGCAAACCGAGCGTGGGGAGATGGTTTTCAAACAGATTGCCGGTGCGATCGCGCGGCGCGTGGTCTGCTGGAAGGCGCCCGGCGACAGAGTGAAATTAGGGGAACGAATCGGACTGATTCGCTTCGGCTCACGCATGGATGTCTGGCTGCCGAGGGATGCCGAAATTCTGGCGCGGCCTGGCCAGCACGTGTCCGGTGGGATCAGCGTGCTGGCGCGATGGCGATGAGAGAACCGGACCAGCAAGACTTCGGATTTTTCGAGCCGCGGAATCATCGGTTGAGGCGCGGCGTTTATCTCCTGCCCAGCGCATTTACCATCGGCAACCTGCTGTGCGGATTCTATGCCGTCCTGGCGACGGTGAAGGGCGGAATTGTCGACCTGGATTATGCCGCGCGTGCCATCGGTTTTGCCATTGTCTTTGACGCTTTCGACGGCTTCGTCGCGCGCGCCACTCATAGCAACACGGAGTTCGGCAAACAATTTGATTCTCTGGCCGACATGGTCAGCTTTGGGGTTGCGCCTGCGATTTTGGCGTACACCTGGGGAGTACGCACCATAGCGCAGAGCGATATTCCCGAGGCGCGCCACATTTACGATCTGGCCTGGGTGGTGAGCCTGGCATTTGCTCTATGCTGCGGCTGGCGCCTGGCACGGTTTAACGTTCACGGAATGGCGCCCGGCGCCCACCTACGGTATTTTGTGGGCATGCCCACGCCAGCGGCTGCGGGAATGATTGCCGCGGTGGTGCATGCCTGGAAAGTACCGATCGAGGATTGGCGCTGGTCCGCTGCCTGGCTGCTTCTGGTCTTGCTGCTCGCCGGCCTTATGGTGAGCACCATCCGCTACGCCAGCTTCAAGGTGATTCCCTTGGGGAGGCGCCAGCACTCGTTGATCATCGTTGCTGTCGGGCTGCTGGTGTGGTCGATCGTGGTCTATTCCGAGATTGTGTTGCTGCTGATCGCCGCCAGTTACACGGTCGCGGGCCTCACGATACACGTTGTGCGCCTGGTCCGCCACCGTTTGGTCTCGCGTACTGCCTGAGCGATGTCCTTGCCTGAGCATTCGCTGCGGGTGGCTATCGCCGGAGCCACCTCGTTACGCGGCAAAGATTTGAAATATTGGCTCGAGGAGGGCGGATTTCCCGCGGGTGAAATCAGGCTTGTGGATGAAGAGATAGCTTCAGGGGCGCTGACGGAGGTGGCAGGGGAACCCGCGATCGTGCAGCCGGTTACGGAGAGCAGCTTCGAGGGATTGCGGTTCGTGTTTTTCGCGGGTTCGGCCGCTTTTGCGGCGCGACACGGGCCTGCTGCCGATAGAGCGGGTGCTGCGGTCATTGATATGACGGGAGGTCTCTGGGCGGGCCCGCGCGCACGACCATGGATACCGCGGCTGGACGCGCTGATCTCCCCTCCAACGCCTTCTGCTTTGCCAAACGATCATTATCACACCTATGTGGCGCCTTCGACGCCGGTGATCCTGGCTTGTTCGTTGGCGGCGGCTTTTGCCCAGCTTTCCCCGGTTCGCGTCACAATCGTATTCTTTGAGCCTGTCTCTGAACGGGGCGAAGAGGGCATAACCGAGTTGGAGAGACAAACGATCAAGCTACTCTCCTTTCAGCCAATTCCCGAGGAAGTTTTCGATACCCAGGTCGCGTTTAATTTGGCCGCTCGGTGGGGCGCGGCGAGCCGGGAGCGGCTCTCCGACGCGCGGATGGCTATTGCCCGCGAGGTACAACGGTATCTCGTAGATCGCATCTCAATACCTGCTCTGATGCTCGTGCAGGCGCCTGTGTTTTACGGACATGCATTTGCGGCCTGGGCGGAGTTCAAGAATTCTGTGAACGAAGAGACGCTAACCACCCGATTGAACAGCACAGGATTTAAAGTCGTCCCGGCGGATGAGCCCAGCCCGTCAAATCTGAGTGCCGCCGGGGAGACGCGAGCGCTGATCACGGCGCCTGAGCGCGACGCCAACGTGGCACACGGGTATTGGTTCTGGGGCGCCGCGGACAATTTTCGGCTGGCCAGCGTCAATGCCACACAGATTGCAGAGAGGCTCCTTGCGTCCTAACCGGAACTCCCGCTCCGCGACGATTTCCTGGATTCTGGCGGCTATTTTGGCGGTGAGCGGCGGTTGCGGCTATCACGTCGTGGGCCGAACGAATACGCTTCCCTCGGGCGCGCACACGATTGCCATACCGGCCTTCGTGAACCGGACCGCGACTTATCGAATCGAGCAGATCCTTACGCAAGCCGTGGTGCGCGAATTCATCGCTCGCACGAGCTATCGGGTGGTGCCTGAACCCGACGGCGCCGATCTTCTGCTGCACGGAGAAGTCACGAATATCGCGAGTGGCGCCGTGCTCTTTGATCCCACTACCGGTCGCGCGACCACGGTGCTGGTGACGGTGAACCTCAGAATTGCGTTGCAGGATCCTGCAGGGAAGATTTTTTACCAGAATAATAATTTCGTCTTCCGCGAGCCGTACGAAATCTCCGTGGACATCCCTTCGTTCTTTCAGGAAGAAGGCCCGGCGCTCGATCGCATGTCGAGGGATTTCGCGGCGCAACTTATATCCGACGTTCTTGAGAATTTCTGATGCCCACCATTTCCGCCGAATCGCTGATGGCACGGCTGACGAAAGGCAAGACCGTGCCCGCGCTTCTGCTCCTCGGGAAGGACGCTTATTTGCGAGATGCTTTCCGGGCGCAAGTGATCGAAGCATCGATTGAGCCGGCGGCACGAAGCTGGGGCGTGTCGCGCTTTTCGGCGGAGGGCGGGGAATTTGCAGGTGCCTTGGCGCAAGCCCGAACGGTGCCCATGCTGGCGCACCGGCAAGTTGTGATCGTGACCGAAGCCGAAGCGCTCGAGAAGATGCCGGAGGAGAGACGACAGGCTGAAATGCAGGACCTGGCGGATTATTTTGCCGATCCCGCACCGTTTACCGTGCTGATTCTCGAAGCCAAAGAACTGGATCAGCGCACGAAATTCGCCAAAATGCTGCTGGAACAGGCTCTCGCTCTGTCCGCGGAGCTTCCGGAAGACCCGCGCGAGCGCACGCGCATGGCGGCGATGCTGGCTGCTCGAATGGCAGGCGATCGAGATTCGGCAATTGAAGCTGACGCCGCGGAAGAACTGGCGGACCTATGCAATTGTGATCTTCGAGCTATGCAAAGCGAGATCGACAAACTGGCGACATATGCGGGTGCCGGCCGGCCCATTGGACGGGCAGACGTGGAAGCGCTGGTCGTCTCGGAAAGGAAATATTCGGTTTGGGAACTCGCCGAAGTATTGGCTACGCGGCAACGCGCGCACGCATTCCGCTTTTTAGCCAATATCCTGCAACAAGGAGAAGCCGCGCCGGCCCTCATCGGAGCGATGGCCTGGATGTATCGAAAACTGATCGAGGCGCAACAGCTGAGTCCACACACCTCGCCGTATCAAGCTGCCGGCCAATTGGGAATGCGCGTGGCGACAGCGGAGATGGCCATTCGTCACGCGAGGAAAATCCCGCGGCCGCGGCTGGTGGAAGGTTTGCGGGCGCTATACGACGCGGACAGCACACTCAAAGCGGGCTCAACGAACGATCGGGCGGTGCTGGAGTTCGTGGTCGCGCAACTTACGGCTTAACGCGCAGCGCACGAGGCGGACCTAGGAACGCGTCAAACTTAATGATTTGAGAGCGGGCCGATTTGATCTAAGCGCGGGGTTGCGCTTGCAGGTCGTTGCAGGCAAGCGCGAGACGAG
>QHYR01000274.1 GCA_003223315.1 Acidobacteriota bacterium
GCGCGTGTGGCAAGAGCCATGTGTCGATTCAGTTTTTGTTGTCGCAGCACGGTGGGATCGTTCCGGCCACCCGTCGGCGCTCGCTGTTAACGCTCACACTGGCGGAGCGAGAGGACATCTCTCGAGGAATTGCTTCCGGTTCGTCGATTCGTGATATAGCCAAAGGTCTGCAGCGGGCTGCGTCAACGGTGAGCCGGGAAGTGGCGCGCCATGGTGGGCGTCCTCAGTATCGAGCCAATGAAGCCGATCACCAGGCTTCAGCCGCTGCACGCTTGAAGTCTATTCGCAAGCACGGATCATAGCCAAGCGCCAAGCGCAGCAGCGCGTGGTCCAGATGATTCCCCCCAAGGAAGCCGATGCACCGGAACCCCTGCTTGCGTGCGAATCGCAAATCGACATCCGCTGAACGGGTTGGCCCGGCGGTTGGGTTCTTCTGGGTTGAGTTTAGGCAACCGGCACAACGACTTAGGCTCTTATTGGAGCAATGTGGAGCAAGCGAAACGCATGAAGGGGTCCTATGTTGTATCCGAAAAGCCATCAGGTTCAGACCGTGCTCGCCTCGATGGAGCGCTTTGGTTATGTCGCGCCCATGATCTTGGACGAGCGGAGCGGAAGACTCGTGGCTGGCCACGGGCGCCTCGAGTCCCTGAAGCGGGCTAAGCTAGCAGGCCAAAAGCCACCGGATCGCATTCGCATTGCTGGGGATGAATGGCTCGTTCCTGTCGTGCGGGGCGTGGCATTCGCGGATGATCGCGAGGCCGAAGCGTACTTGCTGGCCGACAATCAAACGACGATTTTGGGAGGCTGGGACGATGATGAGCTGCAACAAATCATTGCTTCGCTCGGGGCACAAGATGCACTTGCCGGAACTGGTTTTGAGGAGCTTTTCGGGGAGAGCGAACTAGAGCAGGACGATCCGACGAGCCTAATCGACCGTGCCGCCGAGCTGCAGAAGAAGTGGCAAACCGCCTGCGGACAGTTGTGGCTCGTCGGCAAACACCGGCTTTTGTGTGGGGATAGCACGTCGGAAGACGATGTCCGAAGATTAATGAACGGGAAGCGAGCCTGCCTGTTCGCCACCGATCCACCTTACCTTGTGCAGTATGACGGGACGAATCATCCGCACAAGTGGAACCATCCGGCGGAAACCAAACGGCGGAAAAACAAAGACTGGTCCGACAAGTATACCGATGTCGACAGCCCCGAACAGGGCGAACGGCTCTACGACTCGTTCGTGCGGACGGCCATCGAACACGCGATCACACCCAACGCAGCCTGGTACTGCTGGCACGCGAGCAGGAAACAGAGGCTGGTCGAAAGCGTCTGGGAAAAGCACGGCGCCTTCGTTCACCAGCAGATCATTTGGGTGAAGGACCGGCCCATACTCAACCGTTCCTGGTACATGTGGCAGCACGAGCCGTGCTTCTTCGGGTGGATCAAGAGCAGAAAGCCAAAGCGCATCGCCAAGGACTACCCGCCGAGCGTCTGGTCGCTTCCGACCATTCGGCCCGGTGAGCCAAGCGTTCACCCAACCGAGAAGCCTATTGAATTGTTTGCAATCCCCATCCGTCAACATACGGAACGAACAGACATTTGCTATGAACCGTTCTCCGGAAGCGGAACGCAACTGGTGGCGGCTGAGATGCTCGGACGTGTGTGCTACGCGATGGAAATGTCACCGGCTTTTGTAGCCGTAGCCCTGGAGCGGCTCAAACAGAAAGGTGTCCGCCCCAGACTTGCTTGAAAATCACGGAGGTCTCAATAGATGCGAGACGTAATCACATTGCAGGTAGAGTTGAAAAGACCCCATGCACGGCAACAGGCCTTCTTGCGCTCGAAAGCCAAGCGAAAGGTCATCCGTGCCGGCCGTCGCTCGGGTAAAACCACAGGTGTGGCGATCCTGGCGGTGGAAGCATTCCTTCAAGGCCGGCGGGTCCTCTACGCCGCACCCACGATGGAACAGACCGGGCAGTTTTGGAAGGAGGTGAAGACCGCTCTGGCCCCTCTGATCGACGCCGGGATCTACTCTAAGAATGAAACCGAGCACATCATCGAGCTCGTTGGCAGCGACCAATCGATCAAAGCAAAGACCGCATGGAACGCGGACACGTTGCGCGGCGACTATGCCGATCTGTTGATTCTCGACGAGTGGCAGTTAATGGATGAGACCGCTTGGGAGGATGTTGGCGCTCCCATGCTGCTCGATAACAACGGCGACGCCGTGTTCGTCTACACTCCACCGTCGCTCCGTTCTCAGGCGCTGTCGAAAGCCCGTGATCCGCGGCATGCCGCCAAGATGTACAAAGAGGCCTTGAAAAAACAGCAGGTAGCGGCAGCGGAAGGGGTACAACCGCGGTGGGAAGTGTTCCATTTCACGAGTCACGATAATCCGTACATATCACAGGCGCCGTAGCGGACATGAGCCGGGAGATGACAAAGCTCTCATACCGGCAGGAGATCATGGCTGAGGACCTGGAGGAGGTGCCCGGCGCGTTGTGGTCGATCGTGCAATTCGATAACGGAAGGGTATACCAGCCTCCGCGTCTGATTCGTGCGGCCGTCGGTATCGACCCACCGGGCGGTAGCGCCGAATGCGGAATCATCGTCGCGGGAATTGGTCCATGCTCTTGTAAGGGGACGACCGAAATCCATGGTTTTGTCCTGGATGATCGAAGTCTGAAGGGTCCTCCCGACCGCTGGGCGAAGGAGGCCGTTGCCGGATATAAATTGTTCCGCGCCGACCGCATTTTTGGAGAGAAGAACTTTGGTGGGGACATGGTCGAGGCAACGCTGCGTACGGTGGATCCCTCCATCTCCTACCAGAGCGTCAGCGCCAGCCGTGGCAAAGCCGTTCGCGCCGAGCCCATTGCCGCCCTATATGAGCAGGGCAAAGTGCATCACGTCGGGCGCCTCGACGACCTTGAGAACGAGATGATTTCGTGGCAGCCGGGAAGCAATTCCTGGTCTCCCAACCGCATCGATGCTTTGGTGTGGGTACTGACGGAGCTCATGACAGGCCAGACCACCTACGAGCCAGTAATCGCATCGGTCGATCCTCCACCAGAACCCCGCCGCCGCAGCGTATTCGACGATACGCTCAATGAAGACTGGCCCAAACACTTTAGGCTCCGCCGAGACGGCACTGGGCGTAGGACGCTTTGGTAGAGGGAACTGAATGAGAGAACATCAGCCGCAGAAGAATGGCCGTCCCTTACCGCCGGTCGAAACTCGCTGGAAAAAGGGGGCCAGCGGGAACCCACGGGGCCGGCCAAAGAAACAGGATTGCCTCAGCCAGTTACTCCGAGAGGAGATCCAAAAGATCTGCCCGGCGGATCGGGAAAAACGGACCTGGAAGCAACTGATCGTATTCGCCACTTTGCAACTGGCGATGAAAGGAAACCCCACGGCGCTCAAGGAGGTTTGGGAACGGCTCGATGGTAAGGTGTTGCAAAGCGAAAAGCTGCAACTCGGTGGAGTAGGCGGCAAACACATCACGATTGAGGTCGTGTATGCGGAGCAGCCGAACGAGTCAAGAACAGCACAAACCAAACCCTCGAGGAATTCTGATGCATAAGGGAAATTGAAACGCTGCCTCTGTCGCGACGGGGTGACGGGGATGGTGGGATTCTTAGCCGCCAGGCAGATTTGGAATCATCCGCCATGGCTGACGGAGCATTTTTATTCCGAACAGATTCCGCCGCGACTTGCCAGAATCGAAGTCAAGGGCGTAGCTGCGGCTCTGGGTGTATCGATTCCGTACGCCTGCTATATTCGCCCCGGGCGCCGCCGCCCGCGTCCACGGCATTAGGAAACGTTGGCTCAGCTTGTCGTTCTTCCACACCGGACTCATAAACCTTTCTCGTGGTGGTGCCTGCATCCGCCTCTATGTGTCAACACACGACATTTCAGCTGGATGCAGCTTTCTTGAATCGCGGCAAACTGCCCGCTTCCGCCCGGAATTGTCAAACCAAGTGCCACCAGAACTGCCACCGACAATTCTTCCCATCCGCCTGGCTTGAACCAGACCTGAAGCGCTGGTGGGCTAATCCGTTCATAGCGTGCTTTGCTTCGGAACCCAGATAGCATCGTCCGGCGGAACCCCGAAAGCCTCACGTTCGTGCGAATCTAGCGCCGCGACCCATGCGGAAAGGTACGCGTCGAGTCGGTCGTGCCGCGAGCCAAAACAGGCCGCATTCAATTCCGATGCGAGCTGCGAGCTGGTGACGCCGGTGTTCCTAGAGGCGGCGGCAAGCTGGCCTTCGTAACCGTTTTGACTAGACTTGTGCGCACCAGCAACACTCATGGCGTGAACTATTGCCTGGGGGAACACTTCTAGGCACTCCCACTGTCGTCGAAGGCTCTTGAACAACGCGAATCCGACAAGCATCCAGAGTTTGTTTGCGTGCGGGAGGTACGACTCTCGCCCGCCACCGCTCACATGCTTATCAACCTGCTGATGAATCTCCTCAAACTCAACCCAGCTCGGGGTTTGGAAATAGCTAAGGTGCACCGCATCCAGTGCTAGCTCGCATTGACGCCGTTCTGCGCCAGCGCTCCTAGGGTCACTCGGGCATCTATGGCGATACGCTTAATCTTGACCGAGAAGTGGGCCTCGACCTCACGAAGATAGAGAACCGTATCCTCGGCGAACTGCTCCTGGAACTCAGTTTCGAGCGCCATCAGATTGCCCTCACCAAGTGGGGGTCTTGTGGACCAATCTCGGAGGGGCATGGTTTCCAAGCGGCCAACGGAGCGCACGCACACCGCCAGCGGCAAGCGCTTTTTCTTTGCACACGCGACATCGATCCCAACGTAGGCGGTGTTAGGCATGCGCGTCCTCAGCGAACCGCTCTCAGCAACACCGCGTCCCGGTGGTATTCCAGAAATCGTCGCTGCCCCGACGAGAATGCTCCCACGTTAACCGTCTCCCGCGTTGGCACGCCCATCCGCTCCAGCGACGAAGCATCCGCTACCGGCGATATAATCAGTTGGCCATCTTCCTGGAAACTAATGAACCCTCGGTCGAACAAATGATCGATGCTGGGCGTCAGCAGAAGCCCATTCTCTCCGTTCAGACGTTCGTCGTTTGTGGAATCCCGCCACGGCTTACAGTGACTAGCCCGCAGGTGCGTAGGATTGTCCACCCGCGTAATGCGACAGAATCGCTCAATCGCCATCACCCGCTGCTTGAAGAGGCCTTGGCGCCGACGAGCGGTGATGATCGCTTCGCGATCTGTGAGTGGAATACTGATGTCTTGATCCACTTCTGACTCAATGTGGTGTTCCCACAGTTCCAAGTCCGCATTAGGCACTGTCATGCTCCTGTCAGCTTGGATCGCGTTCGCCTGGACTGCGATTGCCTCAGGACCGATAAGTGCGATGAGGGCCTCGGCGAAGCCCTCTGAAACCACCGTTAGGTATACAGACTGGATTCCATTTCCATTCGGTTGTAACGGGGCGTAGCGATCCGCGATTAGCGGCCGGAGCAATTCTATGTGTTCCTTGGGCCGGACCAGATTGCTTAACGACTTGAATCGCACTCGTATGCGCCACCCAATTCGTTCCCAGTTCAGTCCGGCGTCACCGAACTCCTCGGGCTTCGGGCTCTCGTAGCAATAAGACTCCGCGATACCCACCGCCGCAATACGCGTGTCCACAAACGAGAAGACGAGATCCCCGGGCGCAACCTCGCGCATGGACTCGTAGAACGGATTACGCGCACCATTCGCGTTCCTCTTCAGCGACCATAGGTAACCGCCGCCAAGCTCCTGTTTATAGGTCTGGTTCTGGTTGACCCACCAGTAGCGCATTGGGCTATGGGGCAGTCTACCCCATGCGTAAGCTCCGAAGGACTACCGGAGGTTCGCTACTTTTGGTGCTACAAAAGGATGGTTGGGCTGGCAGATGTTTTTGGCTGTATCGTTGTCTCACCTATATCGTGGTGTACCATACGCGATTATGGACCTTGAATGTTACATCTGTTCATCTCCGTGTGCTGCAACGATGAAACGGTTGGACGCCGATGTTGATGCGCTAAGGTTCGGCCACGGAATCTGCCATTTATGCAGCATCATCGTTTGCAAGGCGCATGGGCAAAGGATTCCGGGTCCACCGGCGGCCCAATACATGTGCGTTCTTTGCGTTCCGTCCTTCATTCGTAAGGGCGGGTTTCCTCCGCTCGACCCCGGCGACCCCACCGGCCCGCAAACAGAGATCGACCAGCTGATCGAAGCGATCAGCTTCGCTCCAGAACCTGTGTTAGCCAAAATTAGAACCGAATTGATTGAATTCATGCGGCGCCGAAAACTGAAAGAAACTGCTCCTGTGGGTCAAGAGGGGCGCAATTTAGCTGCCGACATATTCAGTAAGGAAATGGGAGTGACGCAATTCCTGTGGGAAATGAAACGACGTGTGGTGATGGAAGAGTAGACCGGCTTCCACGAATGAACTGAACGAGTTGAGGTAGCGCATGGACAAGATGGAAACGCTATTCACCGGGAATGAGTGCTGGGTCAGATTCGCGACCGGCATAACCACAGGGACGGCAAAGCTGCAACCAAACAATAACGTGGGCCTGAAGGACGGCGAAAAGATTGCAATCGATTTCTATGGCAGAATTCGTTTGTTCAAAGTGGAAATCGATAATTTTCCGCTCGAGACTGAAAACGAGAAGAGACTGGGCGCGAAAATTGCCCTTCTTTCTAACCAGGTTGGTGACGCTGATTTTGTGTCGATGTGCTGGAAAGGGTCGAGCGCAAAATTTCTCGCTCGTCAAGTATTTGGAACCAACAAGGCTAAGTGGTCGCTGGGGACCACAGCAGTTACGATCATTGGCGCGGGCGGCGCGGCGATTAATTCGGCACAAACAGCGACGTGTTCGGGCCTTCACTGCGTAAGTCCGTTTTCGCGAGTTTTGCTGGGCGTTTCGGCGGTGGCAGTGCTTCTCGGATGGGTGAAGGACAATTTGTCGTGAAAGGGCGGGGGAAATCGGATAGACCACTGAGCGATAACTTGGAGGTGTAACATGCCACGATGCGCTTCGTCGAGCTTTGAATGAAGGGGCAAATCAGCCTCGCGCCTGACATCTGCAGCCGGCCTCGCTAAGTGGCGATCTGCTGGATACGCATCTCTTTCACCAGCCAGTCCTGGAGGCTTCCGAACAGCTGCTTGGTGAGTCCCTTGACGCTGCCGCCGGTGTCGCGATACATAGGTTGTTCATTGGGCACCGTGACGGCCTTTGACTCTGAGAGAAGGTCCAAGTTCATCAACCTCACGGTGCCCTTACCGCAATGCTCGCCCACAAATTGCCGAACGAACCATGCCCCAACGGTGGCCAAGCCGGAATGGCTAACGGAAATGGATGAACGGAATGGTGTCCGCCCTGTGTGGTTCTATCGGCGACTCTGGCTGCGGCGGGTCTGCGGCCCGCCGCAGCCGTTTTGTTTCGTGCCCGTTTGTGAGTCTGTTTGCCTTGGGTAATTCAGGATCGGCTGCTATGGATTGAAGTCTGCGTCGCAGATTATGGGTGCTGAAGTTTCGTCTGACTCTCACCGGTCGCGGCCGATGCGAAAGCTGGATATCCACGAATTCGCCAGTCTGGTCCGCTACGCCGTTCGCAAGGGTCTAATTCAACCCTAATTGGCCCTTTTTCACTTGAAAGTGAGTAATTCACCCACACTTCGATGCATGGATTCACCCCCTTGTTTGCCGGCCTCGAATGGATCACCTTGAGCCATAACATGGGCACCCGTACCACGCAAGAAGGGCCGCCTGAAAGCGTCCTTGCCCGATCTTTCCTGCTCTCTCCTCACCCGAGGCAAAAGCGCCCCGGAGTTCTTTCTACGGCAGGGACCAAAAAGAAACGTATGTTCCGGTACAAACTTTCGATGCCCCTCGCCGTCAGATGTCCGGGTTACGGTGCCGAACACTCCAGGTCCGCGCTCGAAGAGTGGCTGTACATTTGCCCGGGATGTAACCGACACCTGACGATGCCCTCGCAAGTTCGAGCGGAAACTTTAGCAGACCCGGGAACGTGTCATGAATTTGACCGTGGCCTAGTGTCTGTAGACCCCTTGGAGTTCGTGCCACTTGCTTGCCGCGTTGCGCGAAGTGCGCACTGTTTCGCCGCGCCGCCTGCTAGCGATTCGGTACGAGAGGTACCGCCATATCGGGCGTGTAGGCGTGCACTGGCGTGGCTTGGTTCGGAGCGCGATCGGTAACGCGTTTGGCGTTGTGGCGGGCCTGCTCCGTGGTACGGCACCGCGGCAGGGGTCGACTCAGGCGCTAAACCCAATGAAACCTGTCCGGGCAGGTGACAGCTAACAGAAAGAGATGTTACGCTTCCTCCACGAGGAGCGCACGTTTTCAGGGCTGTTCTTCGCACCCGGTCCTAATGGAGCGTGTGGCCATCGTAATTGGCGGTGCTGATGTTAGCAACGAGAAAGTCAAATTCAACAGGGCCATTCCCCGAAAAGCTGCCAAATCCTTCAGTGCGATTCGGTGCTGCTCGTGCGGAACACTTTCCTCATGCAATCGATATGAGCTCTGGGAATGGTCATGTTTCAAATCACCTGCAGGCCGAGTCGCTAGGCACGGGATTTATCCTTTTGGATGCATGCTTCCGGCTCGTCTGCGCGAGCGAAGAGGCCCTGGCGATCCTTGCTTATCCGCGAGTTCCATCCGAAAACAAAGGGTTTGAGAGTTTTCTACAGGGCAGGATTCGATCGCTACTTCCCAGCAATGGCGGTCATAACGGTCTCTCGCCTTCCGAATTTCCGAATGAATTCGCCTCGGGGAAAAGGTGTTACGAGGTGCGGGCATTTTCGGTTAAATCGAATCTCAAAAACGGGCAGCGACCTGCCGTAGCGCTCTTACTCAAACGAAAGCGCCGAGGCATTCTTGACCTCCAAACCGTAGCTCGGAAACTCCGCATGACGCCGCGCGAAACGGAGACCGTCGATTTCCTGGTGCAGGGACTGGGCACCAAGCAGATGGCAAGCCGGATGGGCATCAGTCCGAACACGGCAAAGGCGTTCTTAAGATCCGTCATGATCAAGCTGGGAGCGGAGAACAGGCACGGCATCATCGGGAAAATTCTGCAGGCATCGAAAGCAATCGATGGGGGGACCTTCCGCTAGTTTCATGTAAGTTGGTTTTGCCTTTAGGTTTTGCGGATCCTGGGAGAAGGCGGTTCCGCAGCGGCCACCTTGTGGGGAGATTACTGTGCGCCTTGCCGTAATTGGTTGCGGGTACGTGGGATTGGTGACGGGCAGTTGTCTTGCTGCGGCGGGGCATGAAGTTACTGCCACGGATAACGACCCAGTTCGTATGGGAATGCTGGATTCGGGCCGCCTGCCGATCTATGAACCCGGCTTGGATCAGGTTATGCAGAGCGCCTGCGCCGCTGGGCGGCTGCGATTCACCTCGGATTGCGCTCAGGCAGTTCGCGCGGCGGACGCGATTTTCATCTGCGTGGGCACGCCACCTCTCGATTCGGGCGCAGCCGATCTTTCGGCAATCGACAATGTAGCCCGGCAGATCGCCGCTGCGGCTCGGTCGCCCAAACTGGTAATCGAAAAGAGCACCGTGCCGGCCCAGACGGGCGAGCAGCTGCGTCACGCTCTTCAGGTCTATGGCCGCAGCAACGGCGCCACGTTTCGCGTGGCCTCCAACCCGGAGTTCCTGCGCGAAGGCACGGCGGTCGCGGACTTCTTTCATCCTGACCGCATCGTCGTAGGCGTGGAGGATGCCGAATCCGAGCGGCAATTGCGCGAAATCTACAAACCGTTTCTCGAGGGCAGGTTCCACTGCCCTGTTCACGAACCGAAATGCCCCGCCGGCCCCGCGCCAGTGTTTTTGGTGACTACGATTGCCAGCGCCGAATTAATTAAACACGCCTCTAACTCTTTCCTCGGTCTAAAAATCTCCTACGCCAATCTCATTGCCGATCTTTGCGAGAAGCTGGGAGGAAACGTGGAGGAAGTGACGCGCGCCATGGGACTTGATCCACGCATTGGCCCGCACTTTCTCAATGCCGGCCTGGGCTTTGGAGGATTCTGCTTGCCCAAAGACATACAGGCATTCATCCGACTGGCGGAAAAACACGGCGTGGATTTCGGCCTGCTCAAGGAAGTCGAGGCGGTCAACAAACGCCGCGTCGAGCAGTTCGTGGAAAAAGTCCGCCGCGCGCTGTGGGTTGTGAAAGAAAAAAACGTCGGGGTCCTCGGTTTGGCTTTCAAGCCGAATACAGATGACGTGCGTTTTGCGCCGGCCATCGAGGTCGTCCGGCGATTGATCGCCGAAGGAGCCACGGTTCGGGCCTCTGATCCCGTGGCCATCGACCGCGCTCGCTTGCTGCTCGACGGCGCCGTGTTCGTCGAAGATCCCTACGAAGTGGCTCGCGGGGCTGATGCCTTGCTTTTGCTGACCGAATGGAAGGAGTATCGCGAACTCGATTGGAAGCGCATCTATCGGGAGATGGCGCGGCCCCTGGTGATGGATGCGCGAAATATGCTCGCTCCTGCAAAAATGAAAGAACTGGGCTTCGAGTATTACAGCTTTGGCCGGCCCGACCTGAGCACTAACACCGCGCTTGTTTCCTCCTGAGATCATGTTGCCGATTCTCCCGCGGCGACCTGCTGCCGGAAGAACTCCAACGTCAGCCGCAGCCCTTCATCCAGACTAACTTTCGGTCCCCATCCGAGCAGGCGCGTGGTTCATACTTCTGTTCGTCCTGCGCTTGCTTCTGAGGGGGATTGACTTCGCACGGAAGATGCAGTACTATGGGTACTAGGACTATATGCGCATTATGAATACTGGTAAGGGGAAAAAGCGCGCTCATTCCCGTCACCCGGCGAATGGACGATTCACGGGCAGCACATTAGCGTCACTTCGCGGGCAGCGAAGGTCAGAAGTCACTCAAGGAACAGTGACAAACATTTCCGAAGGTGGGTTCTCTATGTTTGCTACTCACCCCTTACAAATTTCTGGGCTTCTTCAAGGCCGACTTTGGCTCGCCCGGGTGCCCGCGAAAATCCCCACTCTCGTTCAAGTGCGCTGGGTACAGCCAGTGGTGCCCGGGCGCCGCTACCGAATCGGCCTGCAGTATGTCATCTAATTTATCGTACCATTATCTTCTTTCGTAAATAGCCCACCTAGCGGGTACTAACCTCCCGGGTTACTTTGATCAGCTAATTGACGCGGCCCTCCTACATTAATACCGTGTTAATGTCAGATGAATGGCTGTAGCAAAGTGCCGCAGTATTGAAATCATACTGCATTGCGATCTCCGCCTCAGCTGAGGCTGTGGAGGAGATTTTCTTTTTAGTCGAGGAAGGATGCGAGTACTCGTGACTGGCGGGGCGGGCTACATTGGAAGCCATACCGCCAAAGCTTTGGCCCGCTCAGGGTTCGAACCAATCGTGCTGGATAACCTCTCAACCGGGCACCGGTGGGCCGTGAAATGGGGCACGCTGATCGAAGGAGATCTAGGAGATTCCGCATTGATTCGCGAAGTAATCAAAACCCACAGGGTGCAAGCCGTTGTCCATTTTGCCGGTTTCGCCTACGTGGGAGAGTCCATGCAGCGCCCGCGGCAATATTTTCGCAACAACGTGACCTACACGCTCAGACTGCTGGACGCAATGACAGATATGTCGGTAAAGCACATCGTTTTTTCCTCCAGCTGCGCGACCTACGGCATTCCTGCAAGCGTCCCCATTCGCGAGGAGCAAGTCCAGGCCCCAATTAATCCGTACGGTGAATCGAAGAGGATGGTCGAACGCATCCTCGCTTGGTACGGTGAGGCTTACGGCTTGCGCTGGACGGCGCTGCGTTATTTCAACGCGGCCGGTGCCGACCCTGATGGTGAGCTAGGAGAGGACCACTCACCGGAAACTCATCTTATTCCACTCGCCATTCAAGCAGCGCTGGGAGAGAAACCGGCTCTCGAGATATACGGGACAGATTACCTCACGCCGGACCACACTGCAATTCGCGACTACACCCATGTTATGGACTTGGCCGAGGCGCATGTTGCAGCCCTCGGGCACATGCTCAGGAGCCAAGAGAACGCGGCAATTAACCTTGGCACGGGAAGTGGTCATTCCGTTCGCCAAGTGGTTGCGGCGGTCGAGCGAGCGAGTGGACGCCGAGTCCCGATTCACGAAGCGCAGCGTCGCGCCGGCGACCCGCCCGAACTCGTCGCCGACCCGGCGAGAGCCAAAGAGCTCCTCGGCTGGAGGCCGCGGTATTCCTCTCTGGAAAGCATCGTACAAACTGCTTGGAATTGGCACATTTCTCGAAAACCCACCCTTGGCGGCGTTGACCCACCTCAACAAAACGTTGGCCTGCTTGGAGAAGCGCGTTCTCATGCCACTGCAGCGTAACGGTTGGGGAGCGGCCTCGTTACTCAGCGGCTCCCCCAGGCCAACGGTCGTCTCCGCAGTAACCATCATTCCCCGTGTGGCCCGCCCAATCGCGAGTCCATGGGTCCGGCCCACGGTGCGTGGCAAGTTTCTCTGGGTTGGCGAGGAAAAGTTCTACATCCGTGGCGTGACCTACGGAACATTTCGGCCAGGCGCTGACGGCAGCGCGTTTCCTGTGCCCAGGATCGTTGAGCAGGATTTCGCTCAGATGTCCGCGAATGGCGTGAATGCAGTACGAACGTACACCGCGCCACCACGCTGGCTTTTGGATCTTGCTGAGCAGAATGATCTCCGCGTTTTGGTGGGCCTGCAAGGAGAGCGGCACTACACGTTTCTAAACGAAAGGAAAACGGTTCGCGAGATCAGAGACCAGGTCAAAAAAGGTGCGCAGCGTTGCGCGGGGCATCCCGCAGTTCTGGGCTACCTTGTTGCCAATGAGATTCCCGCGGGCATTGTGCGTTGGCACGGGGCCCGTGCGATAGAGACATTTCTTAGGCAGCTCTCGGAAGAGGTTAAGGAAGAGGACCCCGAGGTCCTGGTTTCCTATGCAAACTATCCCTCGACGGAATACCTCGATCTATCTTTCCTCGATCTGCTGTGCTTCAACGTTTTTCTGGAATGCGAGAACAGCTACGAGGCCTATCTCGCGCGTCTTCAGAATCTCGCGGGAAATCGGCCTCTGCTGATAACGGAAATCGGCCTAGACAGCCACAGGAACGGAGAGGAAGAGCAGGCCTCCTGCCTCGACTGGCAGATACGAAAGTCTTTCGCTGCAGGTTGCGCAGGCGCATTTGCTTATGCTTGGACGGACGAGTGGCACAGGGGCGGCGAGGACGTAACGGACTGGGATTTTGGGTTGACGAGCCGGACAAGAGAACCGAAGCGGGCGCTCGGCGTTGTTCGAAAAGCATTCGAGGAAGTTCCGTTTGCCTCCAAAGGTGCATGGCCGAAAATATCTGTCGTGGTGTGCACTTTTAACGGAAGCCGTACCATTCGTGATTGTTTGGAAGGAACCGGAAAACTCCGCTATCCCGACTACGAAACCATCGTGGTTGATGATGGCTCAACGGACGGCGTCGGTGATATTGCCGCGGAGTACGACGTCCGCTTGATCCGCACAGAAAATCAGGGTCTGAGCGCGGCCCGAAATCTGGGATGGCAGTCAGCAACGGGAGAGATCGTCGCTTATATTGATGACGATGCCCGCCCCGATCCGGATTGGTTGACATATCTCGCCGTCGCATTCCTCAAAGAAGATTACGTAGGCGTCGGTGGGCCGAACATTCCAGTCCCGGACGACGGAGAGACCGCGAGTTGTGTCGCGCGTTCTCCGGGGGGGCCGGCTCATGTGCTCCTTTCTGATTGCGAAGCAGAGCACATCCCAGGCTGCAACATGGCTTTCCGCAGGAGTTGGCTGGAGGCCATCAATGGATTTGATCCGCAATTCCGGCAAGCGGGCGACGACGTTGATATTTGCTGGCGAACCCGAGAACAGGGCGGGAAGCTCGGGTTCAGCCCGGCGGCGATGGTCTGGCATCACTACCGCCGGACAGTGCGGGCATACTGGAAACAGCAGGTTGGCTACGGCAAGGCCGAGGCGATGCTCGAGAGGAAATGGCCCGAAAAATACAATTCCGGCGGCCACGCGACGTGGGCCGGGCGCATATACATCAACGGGATATTCCGCGCGCTCTCGCTGTCTCGCGGACGGATTTATCAGGGAACCTGGGGAACAGCGGGTTATGCGCGGCTGTACCAGTCTCCGCCGACCCTTCTGCACTCTCTGCCGCTGATGCACGAATGGCAGCTTATAAACCTTGTGCTGGCGGCGCTCTGCGCCGTTGGCATTATTTGGACTCGGCTGTTGAACATCTTGCCCGTGGCTGCAGCTGCTTTCGGATTGTCGCTGGTCCCGCCAATAAGCGCCGCGCTGAACATCCGCTTTCCTGCTTCGGCGAAAAGCGGCTTTGCTAGGTTTCGGCTGCGCGTCGTTACGGCGATACTTCACCTGATGCAGCCTTTGGCTCGTTTGTGGAGCCGTCTAATTTATTCCCTCACGGCCTGGAGAATCAGTCGTTTCCCAACGCTCTCGTTCCCGTGGCCGCGGATGTTTCAGCTGTGGAGCGAAAAATGGATTGATACCACGTCAGTACTCCATTCGTTGGAATCTGTGCTGCGGTCGAGCGGCGCCGTCGTGCGCCGGGGCGGTGACTACGACAGATGGGATTTGGAAATACGCGGCGGTTTGTTTGGCGGCGTACGAGTCCGCACGGTCTCGGAGACTTACGGCCGGGGCAAGCACATGCTGCGGCTTCATTTCCGCCCATGGTTCTCCATCTCGGGAGCCGGGACCACCCTCTTGCTGATGATTGCATGCTTCGGGGCGATGTTGGACCGATCCATATACGCTGCTGCCATCCTCGGCACATTAAGCGCGATATTTGGAGCAATTACTTTCAGGAGCGGGGCCGTGGCGGTCGGCGCGATCCATCGCACGCTTATCAAACTGGACTTCGAGCGCACGTGATGACTACCGAGAAGCCCAACTCAAATCGTGACCTCGCCCTTTACCTTCGTTTGTTCAGGTGGGCGCGACCCTATTGGGCACATCTAGTTGGTCTTTTCCTTCTCAGTTTGCTGGCAACTCCTCTGGCATTGCTGGCCCCTCTGCCGCTGAAGATAGCTCTCGATAGCGGGCTTGGTTCCAAGCCTTTTCCTCATTGGATTCGGCCATTCATGCCGGCTGCATTCAGGCTCACTCCGTCCTCGGCGCTGCTTTTTGCCGTCGGCTTGCTGATTGCCGTGACGATTCTCGCCCAGATTCAGACGCTAGCCCTGGCACTGCTGAAGACGTATACCGGCGAAAAAGTCCTCCTGGAATTTCGCTCTGGCCTTTTCGGCCAGATGCAGCGCTTGTCGCTTTCCTACCACGACGTTAAGGGGACCGCTGAAACGCTATACAACCTTCAATACGACGCGGCCGCGGTTCAGACAGTCGTGGCTGAACGCTTCATTCCGCTCATTGGTTCCGCTTTCACGCTGCTCGGAATGCTGTATGTCACTTTGAAAATCGATTGGCAACTGGCTCTGGTTGCCCTGCTGATCTCGCCCATTCTTTTTTTGATTTCAAAATTCTACCGGCGCCGCCTGCGCCGCGGGTCGCGCGAGGTGAAAAAGCTGGAAAAATCCGCAATGGGAGTCGTGCAGGAAGTGCTCGGCGCGCTTCGCGTGGTGAAAGCATTTGGAAAAGAGGAAAACGAGCGGCATCGTTTCGTCCGTCGAAGCTTCGAAGGCATGCGTGCCCGGCTGAAGCTAGCGCTGGCGGAGGGAAAGTACAACTTCCTGGTTGGTCTGACCTCCGCGATAGGAACGGCTACGGTACTGTTTGTGGGATTCCGGCAAGTCCAGTCCGGCGTCATCAGCCTCGGTGATCTCATGCTGATGATGGGGTATGTGACCCAGCTTTACGAACCCCTAAAATCCATGGGCAAAAACTCGGCAGCTCTCCAGTCCTACTTGGCTAACATCGAGCGAGCCTTCGCTTTGCTCGATGAACTTCCCGAAGTCGAAGAGAAAATCAATCCGCGCTCGCTGGTGCGCGCTACGGGAAAGCTTGCTTTCCAAAACGTTTCATTCAGATATGGGCAGAACAACCGGCCGGCCCTGGGTCAAGTTTCATTTCAAGTGGATTCGGGAATGCGCGTGGGCATCGTGGGGCCGACGGGCGCGGGCAAAACCACGCTGGTCAGCCTGATGCTGCGCTTCTACGATCCGGTCGAAGGTCAGATTCTTCTCGATGATTTGGACCTGCGCGAATACCGGCTGTCTGATTTGCGCAACCAGTTTGCCTTCGTTCCCCAGGAGGCTGTGCTGTTTCCTACCAGCATCGCCGAAAATATTGCTTACGCGCGACCTGAGGCCACCGACGAAGAGGTTGTCGCGGCAGCCAAGGCCGCCAGCGCTCACGAGTTCACCGCTCTGCTCCCACAGGGTTACGACACCTTGGTCGGGGAGCGCGGGATGTGCCTTTCGGGAGGTGAGCGCCAGCGTATTTCCCTGGCCCGCGCCTTCCTGAAGAACGCTCCGATCCTCGTCCTCGACGAACCCACCAGCTCCGTAGATGTGGACACGGAATCCACGATTGTCGAAGCGATGGAGCGTCTGATGCACGGCCGCACCAGTTTCTTGATTTCTCATCGCCTTAGTCCGCTAAAAGACTGCGACGCCATTCTGCACATCGATCAGGGGAGGCTCATTCGCGTGACTTCTCCAAAATTCTTAGTTGACCGCGAAGAAACGGTCGTGGCAGACACTGCGACTAGCTCCGGGAGACAGAGCAATGCCTGAGCCCTCCGTCGAACTTGTGCGGTCGAATCTGTCGGAGCATCCGGCGGCCCAGGCGTGGAAGAAACTGCGGGGCCGAAGCGTTGAGCTAAATGAAATTGTCATCTTGAAGAGGCGCCTCAAATCCTCCATTTACAAGCTCGAAGGCGCCGGCCCCGACGCTTCTCCGGTTGTCGCAAAGTATTGTCAGCGGCCGGTTGCCCGGCATGAGCGCTTGATTTATGAAAAAATCCTACCTCACCTGCCTATCACAGCACCGCGCTTCTACGGATTTGTCGCTGGAGAAAGCGAATTCGACTGGCTCTTCCTCGAGTATGTGCAAGGTGAACAATATTCCCGTCGGAACACGCAGCATACCATCCTGGCAGGGCGCTGGCTGCGGCTCCTTCACACCTCGGAAGCCGAGATCCCTGTCGCGGCATGGCTTCCGGACCGTGGACCGGGTCACTACCTGGAAAAATTGCGAGCCGCACACCTCAGATTATCCGAGAGTTTGAAGACTCTCGTTCTCTCGGCAGCGGAGAAGGCAATTTTCCAGGCAGTCGTATCCCAATGCGAATTGCTGGAGTCGTGCTGGGACCAGATAGAAGGTTGGTGTGAGCAGATGCCGCGCACTCTGGTTCACGGCGACCTAAAACCGAAGAACGTTGTCGTTCGTGGAGAGGGCGAGCAAGCCTCCTTCCTTCCTTTCGATTGGGAAGCAAGCGGCTGGGGCGTTTCTGCCGAAGACCTTGCGTATGTCAACCTGGCCGCCTACTACTCGGCCGTCAAGAGCTCCATGCCTGCTTTTAGCATGGACGACCTTCACAAGGCGGCAGTCGTAGGAAAGATCTTCAGAGGGATTTCAGAATTCCACTGGGAGAGTCAGCAGTTCGATCCCCATTGGGAATTTTGCACACGCAAGCTCTGTATTTATCGAGACCGGATGAATGAAGCCCTAAAAACGGCTGAATGGGGGAAATCTGAGATGCTGCAAAAAAATATGAACGCAGGGCAGCCAATGACTAGTGGCGCTTCCAGCCGCCAAGTAGGTTCTGTGGATCTGACGACTAACTTGATCGTGGAAACTCTGGAGACGGCCTTTTCACGCCTTCGTGGAAAGCCAGTCCGAATCTTGCGGTTGGATCGACAGCCTTGCGAGCATTCGACCACTTTTCATGGTGAGCACTTAAATGCGTGGCTGGCGGAGGCCGAAGCCATCAAGGTCTTCTTCAAGGACTTTAATCCTGCACATCAGATCGAACCTGCGCGAAAGGTACGCCAGGCCGATCTGCCCCCCAGTCGCCAGGAGTTGAAAGTCTATCAATCAATTCTCTCGAAACTTCATTTAGGAACACCAGACTTCTACGCCGTTCGCTGGGAACCCGAACAGGGCCTGTTCTGGCTTTTCCTGGAAGACGCTGGCTCTTCGCGTCTGCGCGATTCAAGAAATCTTGCGCGCTGGGTGTCCGCGACACAGTGGGCTGCCCGGTTTCACGTGACGACGCGCAATCTTTCGGAGGAGCAAGAAGTTAGTTTTCTTCCGAAATTCACTCGCGACCGCTATGTGCAATGTGTAGAGCGTGTGCAGAGAATACTCCCTGATCTAGCGTCCCCGGATCGGGAGGTCGTAGAGCTGGCGCTTCATCAGTTCGAGAGCAGCATCGAGAACCTGGAAGGCCTCCCGCATAGCGTTATCCATGGCCAATACTTCGGCCGCAACATCATGCTGCGCCTTGGCGACCCAGAGCGATTGATTGCGGTGATTGATTGGGAGACGGCGGCCGTTGGGCCGAGTGCCTATGACCTGGTGAGTCTGACTGCCGGGAAGTGGACAGACGAGCAGCGGCGAACATTGCGGCGCGCCTACTTCGACGAGTACCAGGCCAATGCAAAGCTCGAATTGGATTGGGAATCCTTCTATGCCAGCTTACATGACGTTGAGCTGTATCAAGCTCTGGAATGGCTTGGATGGTGGCGCAATCGAAGTTTTTCGCCCTACTTCGGCAAGTGGATGAAGGAGCTGGAAAGGGTGATGAGTGATTTTTTGCCTGTGGTCTAGCAGCCCCTGGAAGGGTGGCTGGCAATCCATTTAGGACAACGGATGGACGTGGGCATGGAATCCAGTTTTGGTCAAGCTTGCAGCACCGCGTCAGATGACCGGCCTTTTGCGGCGGTTTTCGATCGGGAGGAGTTTCGAAGAGAGCTGCGTGCGCTTACGGTTGCAAAGCTACGCTGGGGCTCGCCGCAGGAGACTCGCGTGAAATTACTGCGACCTCATGCGGGACGACGCAACACATTTGAAGTTGCAGTGAGAACTAAGAGTGGATGGCATAGTCTGATTGTTAAGCTGTACTCCTCCGATCGCCCTGATGTCTTTCGGGTCATGAACGCATTTCAAGAAGCTGGTTTCAAAGAACCTGCCGAATTCGCGATTCCCCGGCCGTTACTGCATTTGCCTTCCTTGGGAGCCCGTCTCGAAGAGAAGATTTCCGGGGTTTCCGCCGAAGACATATTCGTGGAGGGCAGCCGGAACGAAAAAATTGCGGCCGCCGAGCGCTGCGCGCAGTGGCTGGCCCAGTTCCACGCCCTTGCGCCGCCGTTGGGCAAGCCGTGCGAAGACGACCTCTCAAGAATCCGGCATTCAACTCAACATCTGATTTCGATGGAAGGGCGGTTCGCCCACAAGTGCAACTTGATTCTCGCGCAGCTCATGGCGGCTGGACCGGTCCCCGACAAAGGCGAATTCCGCACCTGCCACGGCAGCTATATTCCTCAGCACGTCGTTCTGACAGGGCGTAGCACCGTCGTACTCGACCTGGACGACTATTTCCTCGCGCATCCGAGCCGGGATGTGGCCTATTTCATGGTTGGTATTCAACGCTTGGCCGAGAAACGCCTGGATTCGTTCCACGAGCTTGATTGGGTGTCTGAGGTCTTCCTATCGTCGTATGTCAGATCAAGCTCTGGCGCAGTTCTTGCGCGCCTGCCGTTGGCACGGGCAGCGGAATACGTGCACGTCGCAAAGAAGCGCGCTGCCGCGAATCAGTCCAGTGAGTGGCGTGAAAGAGCAGAGGTCATGCTGGAGGAGGCTCTCCTGGCTCTTCAGCCGGCCCCTCTCGATGGTGGAGGAACCCGTCAAAAAGCTAGGCCACCTGGATTTGGAGAGCGCGCAGCTGGAGGCAACGGTTTGTAGTCTGAGGCGGCTATGACAAAGAAACTACTCATATTCATCTTTTTGTTTATTCTGGCGCCTGCTGCGGAGTCAGCAGGGGCACCCCAAGAAAAACTCGCCCTAACAGGCACAGTTGTGGATGCGAAGGCGGCGTCCGTACCAGGAGCCAAGGTCAAACTAATCCAGCAATCCGGTGGGCGCGAAACAGAAGTCACCACGGATGAAACAGGCGCTTTTTCTTTCGACAACCCGCCCCCCGGAGATTACACGCTTTCAGTCATTGCGCCGGAATTCGAGCTTGCCGAGCGCAAATTAACGGTTGGTTCAACCCCCGTGCCCCCTATGCAGATCCGCCTGGAGGTCTTGGAGGTCACGGAGGAAGTGACTGTGTCGGCCGAGGCCGTTCCCGTCTCTCCGGAGCAGAACATTGACCGGTTTCATGTCGATGACAATTTCTTGGGCGGCCTGCCTATGTTGAATGGAGATCCCCTCGCGGTCGTTTCCATGTTCACTGACCCCAGCGTGGCTGGAGCCATGGGTCCTCAGCTCATTGTGGATGGTGTTCCCACTGACGCCCTGGATCTGCCTCTCTCCAGCATCAAGAACATCACCGTGAATCAGAATCCCTACTCCGCGGAATTTGGGCGTCCCGGAAAAGGGCGGATCGAAGTCAAAACAAAGCGCCGGATTCATCACGTCCACGGAACTGTGTTCACAGACTTTCTGAATTCCGCCTTCGATGCCCGCAACACCTTTGCTTCGTCGGTCCCGTTTCACCAACGTGCCATCTCCGAGGCCGAACTGGAGGGGCCAATCACCAAAAACGTCTCGTTTGTCGTTTCGGCGCGTTATGACCTCAACAACGAAACCGCCATTGTCGACGCACAGACCCTGTCTGGCCCGTTCGTTCAGAATTTTGGGGCTCCGGCGCGGAACACTCTTCTCTTTGGGCGTCTCAATTTCAAGCTCAGCACGAATCACAAACTCAGCCTCACTTATAAATTCAAGGATAAGTTGAGTAAGAACCGGAACGTCGGCGCATTCGATTTACCGGAGCGCGCCACAAACTACTTTGACCATGGGAACGAATTCAACCTCTTCGAGACGGCCACTCCCTCTCCGGCCCTCCTCAACGAATTCCGTTTGTCCTACCGGGAGCGGCGTCAGGACACATCCAGTATCACCGATCAGCCCGCCATCCTCGTCCCCGGGGCGTTTCAAAGCGGTGGGGCGCAGGTTTCACTCCACCGGCGGGACTTTTTGGTTGATGCCGAAGACATCGTCACGTGGTCTCACGGAATGCATACTTTGCGATTCGGAGGCGGAGCCCAGCCCAGGTGGATTCGCGCAATGGACGCCTCCGACTTCGGCGGCACCTTCATTTTCTCGTGCCTGTTTCCCACTCCAACCTGCCCCTTTGCCTTCTCTCAAAACCGTCCAGCGCAATTCACCCAAAATATTGGTAACCCGCAGGTTTCCTTCGCGCAAGACGAGTTCTACTCCTTCGTGCAAGACGAAATGCGGTTGCGGCCAAAGCTCTCCCTCATGCTTGGGCTGCGCTATGAAGTACAATCGAACGGAAATCGCTTCGACAACATAGCGCCGCGGCTGGGCATTGCCTATGCGCCGGGAAACTCGCGTACTGTCATCCGCGCGGGCTTTGGAATTTTCTACGACCGGCAACCTGAGGTTATGGAGCAACGGGCGTTGCTTTACAATGGGATCCAGACCCAACAAATCGCAATCACGAACCCTTCCTTCCCCAACCCCTTTACCCCCGGCACAACGGCCACCACTGTCCCGTCGAGCTTGGTCAGGATTTCTCCAGACATGACCTTTCCATACCTTCTTCAGGGTAGTTTCACAGTCGAACGAAAGCTTGGAAAAGGAGAAAACTACTTTAGCGTGGATTTAACGACCGTGCGCGGCGTCCATCTCTACCGCATGAGAAACATCAACGCGCCCCTCCCGGGGACAACGGTGCGGCCGGATCCCTCCATCCTCAATCTGGATCAATTCGAGTCGGCCGGTTCATCGCGCAGCAACAGCGTGACCTTTGCGTTGCGCTGGCATCCCCGTCGGAATATCAGTCTCTACTCCCAATACATTCTTTCGCGCGCGATGAACGATACCAGCGGACTGTTTTTCCTGCCCGCAAATAATTACGACCTGAGCCCCGAGTGGGGCCGATCGGACTATGACCGCCGCCACCAATTCCATCTCGTGGGCATGTACGATTTGCCTTGGAGCTTTCGAATTGGAGCTGTGGTGAGAGTAGCTTCCGGAATCCCCTTCAATATTACGACCGGGCTGGACAACGACGGGGATACCGTGTTCAATGACCGTCCGCCGGGCGTCACTCGGAATACAGGCCATGGGCCAGGCTATGCCAATGTTGACTTGCGCTTCGGAAAAACCTTCCGCCTGAAAGGTCGCGATCACAACCCGAAGCAATTCGAATTGGCCGCCGACGCTTTCAATGTTCTGAATCATGTCAACTACAAGAATTTCGTGGGCATCGCGACCTCTCCATTTTTCGGTCGGCCTGATAATTCCGCTGATCCCGCGCGCCGCTTGCAACTCTCTTTGAAGTTCATCTTCTAAATTTCTGTAAGACTGAGGAGAAACCATGACCCAGTCAGTGCTTTCTCCAAGGCTTTTGATATTCCTGCTGTTCGTGTTTCTGCAAGCGGGCCTGGCATCCGGTCAGACATCCCAAAGGAGACTGGTGTGGGTGAGTCGCGACGGCGTAGAGCAGCTCTTGGCCACGCCACCTCATGTCTACATGGGCCCGCGGCTGTCCCCGAGACGCGCGTCGGTATGCCTATAGACCCTCTTCGAATAGTGCGCTCAGAGCATGGACGATCTGGGCCTGTTGAGGAAGGGAAGAATCCGAACCAGAAACTCCTGAATCTTGCGCCAGCGATGCAAGTCGCGCGGCCAGCATGCGAACGGCGACATCGCGAGGCACATAGACGCGATCCTTCGGTACGAGCACTTCCCAACCGCCGCTCACCCGCCGAAGTTCCCATCGAAACTTTTCGTAGCGCGGCCTTAGCCGGTTCCGCAGGAGCCATGAAACGGCTCATGCCCGAGGTGTTCGCTCCGTACGGTATCCCCTTGAAGATTTTGATTCCGTTGTTGTCAACGCCGCGAACTCTGCCAAAGTAGTTTCCGAGATAACAAACTTCGCATCCCGTGCGTTCAGATCCGGAAAGAAAACGGCCCCGGAAGCGGCCAGAGCTGAGATTTGCGGTCTTCACTGGTGACTTCCTGATCGAGTGCGCCCTGGCGGATTGCCTTGGCCAATAACTCGGCCACGTGACCACGCGTGTCGTTGATAACCTCGCGCTCCTCCACCGGTTTGCCATCGAAGGCTTTGTCGC